>JBGPDX010000124.1:0-7070 GCA_041482475.1 Candidatus Limnocylindria bacterium
GACATAGAGGGTCTCGTCCGTGCCCGCCGCGGCCTGGTCGGTCGCGGTCCTCGGCGAGCTGCCGTTGCGGGCAAAGGCGTAGCCGGACTGGCAGGCGCTGGCGGCGTCACCGCAGTCTCGTGCGCCGCCGCCCGACACCAGCAGGTCCTGGTAGGTGTAGCCGGTGAAGGCGACCAGGGTGGTCGCGGGCGCGAACGTCGCGCCGCAGTCGACGGACTTCGCATAGAGGACGGCGTCGAACGTGGCATTGCCCTTGTGAAGCGTCGCGTCGAACGTCACATAGACGTGACCGTTCGCCGTCACGACGACCTCCGGATCCTGGACGTCGTGCACGGTCGATGTCAGCTGCGTGCCCTTGGAGAAGCTGGCGCCATGGTCGACCGAGCGGTAGAAGTAGATGTTCGAACCGCCGTTCCCGTTGAACCGTGAGTTGGCGAAATAGACGTTGCCCCGACACGCACTCGGGGTGTGGTCGGCCTCGATGGCCGTCTTGTCCTGGAACTTGCCGAGCAGGTTGGGGGCGGAGCTGCCGCGGGCGACGATGACGCTCCGCTTGAACTCCTTGCCGTCATTGATCGTCGCACCGCCCGACCCGGCCGGGTTCTCGAACGTGGCCACCCAAACGTCGCCGAGGGTCTTCTTCGTGCCGGCCGGGTCGTCGCTCGCCTCGGCGCCGGCGAACAGGCGGCCTTCGCCGTCCCAGGCAAGAACCGGATCGCCGGACGAGGCCGTGCGGATGGCGGCCCGCGCGGCGTACGGCGAGGTGTCGCCGGGATAGCCCGGGACGAGGGAGCTGACGAAGGTCTTGCCGGCGTCCTGCGACCGGTAGTAGCCCAGCCAGATGGGTCCCGACGGGATGGGCGCGCCGTTCGCGTCCGACCCGTCGTTGTAGACACCGCAGTAGTCGTTGGAGCTGCCGACGAGGAGGCTGCCGTTTCGCGGGTCGACCGCGAGGGCAGGCTCGTTCTGCCGGCCGCGGGCCGCCGAGCACTCGCCCAGGGTGGGGTCGGTGTACGGGGCGCCGGTCGTCAGCGTGTAGTTGCTGACATAGCCACCGTTCGAGCCGTCGTCGTGGGTCAGCCGGACATCACCGCCGGGGGTCGATGCCGCGCTCGATCCCGCGCTCGCGACGATGAGGCCGAAGGCCACGGTCAGGGCGCGCCAAAGGGGTCGTCGCTGGATCGTCATGGATCTCCTCCACCATGCCCCGGTACCGTCGATCGCCCGAGGCGCGTGCCGTCGGGCGAAGGTTGGCCCCCATGCTCCTCCCCGATGGCAGTTTCGTCCAAGGCTGGGGTCCGGTTTTGTTGTCAGCGGGCACCGCCGCCACGCTCCCTGCAACGGCCGCCGCATCCACCGTAACGAGCCGGCCATCGGTCGCGTCTGATCTGGCAACGCTCCCCACCACCCGTGGCGCCTCCTCGTACGAAGCCCCCGGCACTCCTCCTCCGGGGGCTTCGTCACGTCCGCGGCCCGGATGGGCTAGCCGGCGGCGAGCCGCCGAAGCACCGCCGGCAGGATCCCGCCCTGCAGGTAGTAGTCGACCTCGATGGGACCGTCGAGGCGGGCCACCGCCCCGAAGCGCGACTCGCGGCCGTCCTCGCCGCGGACCACGACCGTCAGCCGCTGGCGCGACGACAGCCCGTCGGCCAGGCCGGCGATGGTGTAGGTCTCGCGCCCGGTCAGGTCCAGGGACGCCGCGCTCTCGCCAGGGGCGAACTGGAGTGGCAGGACGCCCATCCCGACCAGGTTCGACCGGTGGATCCGTTCGAAGCTCTCCGCCAGGACGGCCCGGACGCCGAGCAGGCTGGTGCCCTTGGCGGCCCAGTCGCGAGACGAGCCCGAGCCGTACTCGCGGCCGGCGATGACGAGGAGCGGCACCCCCTCCCGGCCATAGCGCATGGCCGCGTCATAGATGAACTGCTCTTCGCCGTCGGGGAGGTGGACGGTGTACGGCCCCTCGCGGTCGGGCACGAGCCCGTTCCGCAGCCGGATGTTGCCGAACGTCCCCCGCATCATCACCTCGTGGTGGCCGCGCCGCGCCCCATAGGAGTTGAACTCGAGCGGCGTCACCCCGTGCTCCTGGAGCCAGGTCCCGGCCGGCGACCAGTGGGCGATCGAGCCGGCCGGCGAGATGTGATCCGTCGTGACCGAGTCGCCCAGCAGGGCCAGCACCCGCGCCTCGGCGATGTCCCGGACGGGCTGCGGCTCGGCGGCCAGCCCATCGAAGAACGGCGGCCTGGCGATGTAGGTCGACGCGCCGTCCCAGGCGTAGCGGTCGCCCGACGGGATGGGCAGGGCGCGCCAGCGATCGTCGCCGTCGAACACGACCGCGTACGTGCGGCGGAACAGCTCCGGATCAATCGAGTCGCGGATGACGGCCCGGATCTCCTCGGGTCGCGGCCACAGCTCATCGAGCATGACCGGGCGGCCGTCGCGATCGCGACCGAGCGGCTCGGTCGTGAGGTCGATGTCGACGCGGCCGGCGAGGGCAAAGGCGACAACCAGCGGGGGAGAGGCGAGGTAGCTCGCCCGGGCCAGCGGGTGGATGCGGCCCTCGAAGTTGCGGTTGCCGGAGAGGACGGCGGCCACGACGAGGTCGTTCTCCTCGACCGCCTTCGCGACGGGCTCGTCGAGCGGCCCGCTGTTGCCGATGCAGGTCGTGCAGCCGTAGCCGGCGAGGGCGAAACCGAGCGCCTCGAGCGGGGCCATCAGGCCGGCCGCCGCGAGGTAGCCGGTGACGGCCCTGGAGCCGGGGGCCAGTGACGTCTTGACGGTGGGTGCGACGGTCAGGCCGCGGGCGACGGCGTTTCGGGCGAGCAGCCCGGCCCCGATCATGACCGTCGGGTTGGACGTGTTCGTGCAGGACGTGATGGCGGCGATGACGACCGAGCCGGTGCGGATCCGAACCTGCCGGTCTGCGAGCCGAACCACCACCGCGGGGTAGCCCGGCGATGGCGTCCCCGGGGCGGCGGCCGGAGGAACGCGAGCGGCAGCCCGGTGCGGGCGGTCACTCGTGTCGCCGAGGGCGAACGACGGGGCGTCGCTGGCGGGGAACGATTCGGCCGATGTCTCCTCGACCACGCCGCCCTCGGGGCGCTGGGCCTCGACGCCCTCTTCGCCGAGCGCCTCGAGTCCGTCCGGGAAGTTCGTCCGGAAGTTGTCGCGGAGCGCGGTCAACGGCACCCGGTCCTGCGGCCGGCGGGGGCCCGCGACGGACGGAACGACCGACCCGAGATCGAGCTCGAGCAGGTCGTCGAACTCGAGCCTCGCGCCCGACTCGCGCCACAGCCCCTGCGCCCTGGCGTAGCGCTCGACGAGGGTGACCCGCTCCTGGGTCCGACCGGTCAGCCGAAGGTAGGCGAGTGTCTCCTCGTCGATCGGAAAGAGCGTCGTCGTCGCGCCGAATTCCGGGCTCATGTTGGCGATCGTCGCCCGGTCGGCCACGGCCAGCCCGGCCAGGCCGTCGCCGGTGAACTCGACGAACGCGCCGACCACCCCGTAGCTTCGGAGCATCTCGGTCACGACGAGGACGAGATCGGTGGCCGTCGAGCCACCCGGCAGCTCGCCGCGGAGCCGGACGCCGACGATCCGCGGCATCGGCTGGTACAGCGGCTGGCCCAGGAGGACCGCCTCCGCCTCGATCCCGCCGACGCCGTAGCCCAGGACGCCCAGTCCGTTGACCATCGTCGTGTGGGAGTCGGTCCCGACGAGCGTGTCGGGGAATGCGACGCGGCCGCGATCGTCGGCGGTGTCGGCGACGACGGTCGCGAGGTACTCGAGGTTGACCTGGTGGACGATGCCGGTCCCGGGCGGGACGACGCGCAGGTTGCGGAAGGCCGTCTGCGCCCAGCGCAGCAACTGATACCGCTCGCCGTTCCGCTCGTACTCCCGCTCGACGTTAAAGGCGAAGGCCCCCGGCGTCCCGAACCTGTCGACCTGGACGGAGTGGTCGATGACGAGGTCGGCCGGCACCAGCGGGTTGACGCGGGCCGGGTCGCCGCCCAGGTCGGCCATCGCGTCGCGCATCACCGCCAGGTCGACGACCGCCGGGACGCCGGTGAAGTCCTGGAGGATGACCCGTGACGGCATGAACGGGACCTCGGCCTCGGCCGCCGACGCCGGGCGCCACGCCGCCAGCGTCTCGACGTCCTCGGCCCGGACGATCCCACCGCCGGCGTGGCGAAGGACGTTCTCGAGCAGGATCCGGAGCGTGACGGGGGCGCGATGGAGGTCGGTCCGCCCGCCGATCGCCTCGAGCCGGAAGTAGTCCGGGAGACCCGGACCCAGGCTCGCCCGGGCGCCGAATGGGTCGAATTGGGGCACTCGCTCCGTCCTTCGCTGTCGGTACACTCGTCCCCGTGGAAGAGTACCGCGGTGAGCCTCCCGGACGGCGGAATCGCCGGTGAGGGCCTGGTCCGAGAGTGATCGCCGGCGCGACGAAGCGCGGCGAGCGCGAGAAGAGCCGGACGACGCGGAGGAGCGCGAGCAGGAGCTCCGCGACGCCGGCATCGAGCCCGACCCCGAGCCGGCGGGCCTCCACCGCCACGGCGACGAGATCCACGCGCACGACCACCCCCACCCCCATCCCCGGACGGCGCCGGGACAGCCGCCGATCATCGGCATCGTGGGGGCGGGCGCGGTCGGAACGGCCCTGGGCGTGGCCCTCAGCCGCGCCGGTTGGCCGGTCGCGGCGGTCGCCAGCCGGGACCGCGGCCGCCGGGAGCGGTTCCGCCAGCTGGTCGAGGGCGCCCGCGCGTTCGCCGAGGCCAACGCCCTCCTCGACGAGGTCGAGCTGGTCATCCTGGCCGTGCCGGACGACGCCATCCCGTCGGTGGCCGGCAGCCTGCGGATGTACGGCGGCCAGGCCCTCATCCACACCAGCGGGGCGCTCGGGGCGGAGGCCCTCTCGCCGGCGTTGGCCGCCGGCATCCAGATCGGCGCGTTCCACCCGCTCGTGGCCTTTGCCGACACGGAGCGGGCGGTCGCGGCCCTCCACGGGGCGACGGTCGCGATCGAGGGCGACGATCAGCTGGCCGCGCTGCTGGCGCGCATGGCCGAGGCCATCGGCGCCCAGCCCGTCCGCCTCGCCCGGGGCTCGAAGGCCGCCTATCACGCCGCCGCCGTCCTCGCCGCCGGCGGATTCGTCGCCCTGCTCGACGCGATCGCCGAGCTGGGCCGGGTGGCCGGGCTCGACGAGGCCGGCTCGCTGGCGATCTACGGCCCGCTCATCGAGCAGACCCTTGGCAATGCCCGGGCCCTCGGAATCCGGTCGGCGCTGACGGGCACAATCACCCGCGGCGACCGCGGCACACTGGTGTCTCACCTGGCGGCGCTGCGGGCCCACGCGCCCGGCGTGGTCGACCTCTACCGGGCCGCCGCGGAGCGCGAGATCGCCCTCGCCGAGGCGCGGGGCGCCCTGACACCAGAGGCGGCCAGACACCTCCGAACATCACTTGCAACAGAGGGCTGAGGCAGTACCATTGCGGCCCATGGAGCACAGCATCGCGGCGAAGTTCGCAGCCCGTCCGAGTGCGCGATTCGTCCGTCCGTCGACCCGGGCGCGGCAGCGCCGGCTCGGGCTCCGGGCGGCCAATTCGTTCAGCGCCGCTCCCAGCCAGGCGACCGTGCTCCGCAACGCGGACCTTGGTCCGCTGGTCCGCTTGAAGGCGAACTGGCGGTCGGTCCGTGCCGCTCGGCCGCGTCGTCCGACCGCCGGTCAGCCCCGACCGCTGGTGGCGATGCACTGGGCCCGTTCCGCCGGATCCGGATCGGCTCGCCGCTCGAGCGCCGCGTCGGCGCCGTGGCACGCCTGAGGACCGCGACCGCCACTTCGGCCGGCGGAATCGTCGTTCGCCAGGAGGACCACGTTCCGCACCTCGTCGTCGGCATGCGCCGGCGCGAGCGCGACGGGATGACGTGGACCCTGCCAAAAGGCACCCCGCACGCTCGGGAGAGCCGCGAGGCAACCGCCATCCGGGAGGTGACGGAGGAAACCGGGCTGGAGGTCAGGATCGTCCAGCCGCTCGATTCGATCGCCTACACCTTCGTCCAGCACGGGACCCGGATCCACAAGACGGTTCACTACTTCCTCATGGAACCGGTCGGCGGCGACCTGTCCGGGCACGACCACGAGTTCGAGCAGGTCCGCTGGGTCAGCTTCGATGAGGCCCCCGACCTGCTGACCTTCGAGACCGAGCGGGCGCTCGTTGCCCGGGCGGCCGAGGTCCTGGGGAGGCGGTCGGAGGGTGGGGTCGGCGAGACCGGGACGATCGGACCGGCCGAACCGGCGGTCGGGTCGGCGGCGGTCGTCGGCGGCCAGGAATGACCGAGACGCGCGACCCGGCGGTCGCGCAGACGCCGCTGATCGAGACCCACCGGGCGTTACGGGCGCGCCTGATCGAGTTCGGCGGCTGGCTCATGCCGGTCCAGTACAGCAGCATCCTGGAGGAGCATCGGGCCGTCCGTGAGCGCGCCGGCCTGTTCGACCTGTCGCACATGGGCGAACTGTTCGTCGAGGGTCCCGATGCCGGCGCCGCGCTCGCGGCGGCCCTCGTGTCCGACCCGCCATCGCTGGCCGTCGGGCGCGCCCACTACTCGATGATGTGCGCCGCGAACGGCGGGATCGTCGACGACCTGATCGTCTATCGCCTCGCCCCGGAGCGGTTCCTCGTCGTCGCCAACGCCGGCAACGCCCACGTCGTCAGCGACGAGCTCGCCGAGCGCCTGCGAGGATTCGGCGCGGTCCTCGACGACCGCTCGCTGGCGACGGCCCTGTGCGCCGTGCAGGGCCCGCAGTCCCTGGCCATCCTCCGGCCGCTGACCGCGATCGACCCGGCCGGGCTGCGCTACTACGCGATCGCCGAGGGGTCGGTCGCCGGAATCCCCGCCCTCGTCGCCCGGACCGGCTACACCGGCGAGGACGGCTTCGAGGTGTTCGTCGAGTGGGGCCGTGCGGCGGAGCTGTGGGAGGCCCTCATGAAGGCGGGCCGGTCGCGGGGCATGATCCCGTGCGGCCTCGGGGCCCGCGACACCCTCCGGCTCGAAGCCGGGATGCCGCTCTACGGCAA
>JBGPDX010000125.1:0-7002 GCA_041482475.1 Candidatus Limnocylindria bacterium
AGCTTCGGCGCGGCTCGGACGCCGGAGGGCCTAGCGAGCCTCTCCATCGGCGACGGCCAGGCTCGGTCGTTCGCGCGCCGCGGCCTGGCTTGTCGGCGCGCTGCCGACCGCCTCGTAGCGGAAGCCGAGCCCCACGAGTTGAGGTCCGTCGAGCAGTCGCCGCCCGTCGAACACGATCGCCTGCCGCATTTGGCCCCGAAGGGCCGCCCAATCGAGAGTCTTGAACTCGGGCCATTCCGTGGCGATGACGACCGCATCGGCTCCGCGGAGGGCCTCTTCGGCCGAGCTGCTCAGCGCCAGGTCGGGCAGCTCGCGGGTCGCGTTGGGGCCGGCCTGCGGATCGTAGGCGCAGACATCGGCGCCGTCCCGGATCAGCCGCGCCGCCAGGTGGAGGCCGGGTGAGTCGCGGACATCGTCGGTATCGGCCTTGAAGGCGAGGCCGAGCAGGGCGATGGTTCGGTCGGTCGCGCCGCCGAGGGTCGCCTCGATCCGCTCCGCGAAGCGGGCCTGTTGTGCGGCGTTGGCGGTCGAGGCAGCGATCGTCACGTCCATCGAAAGCCCGCGCGCTGCCCCGGCTGCCGCGAGGGCCTGGAGCTCCTTCGGCAGGCAACTGCCGCCGAATCCAAAGCTGGGGCGCATGTACTGCGAACCGATCCGCGGGTCCAGGCTGATCCCGGCCAGCACCTCGTCGACGTCGGCGCCGTATTCCTCGCAGAGCGACGCGATCTCGTTGGTGAACGACAGCTTCAGGGCGAGGAACGCGTTCGCGCCGTTCTTGATGAGCTCGGCGGCCGCCACGTCGACGACGAGACGTGGCGCCTCGATCCCGTCGAACAGCCCCGTCACAACCGCCAGTGCGGACGGATCCGCGTCGTGGAAGCGCCCGACGACGATCCGGGTGGGTGCGAGGAAGTCGGCGAGGGCGGTGCCCTGTCGGAGGAACTCCGGATTCGTGAAGACCCGCGACGTGGCGACGCCCGACCATTCGGGGACGAGCGACGTGGCTCCTGGCGGCAGGGTGCTCCGGATGACCAACGGTCCGCCCGCCTGGAGCGACGCGGAGAGGCCCGTCAGCGCGGTCCGCAGCTGGCGGAGGTCGCTCTGTCCGTCCGGCCCGATCGGCGTCCCCACGCACACCAGCGCGGCACGGAATTCCCGGCCCGGGACGTCCCCGACCGTGAGCCGGCCGCCGTCAAGGGCGCGGCTCAGCGCCTCCGATAGCCGTGGCTCGTGGATCGGGGAGCGGCCGTGTCGAAGCGCCGACAACCGGGCGGCGGACGTCTCGACGAGCTCCACCCGCTGGCCCAGCTCCGCGAGGCCAACGGCCGTGACGAGCCCGACATAGCCGGCGCCGACCACGAGGACTGGGGGGTGTGACGGGTCGCTCACGGCCGACAGCCTAGCAGTCAGGGTCGAATCCGCTTCGTTCGCACGTATGATCGCCGGCAGTCGAGCGGCGCTTCCGCGGCCGCTCCCGACAGGATGGAGGGCGACTCACCATGGCCATTGACCCAGGCCGCACTGAACCGCGGTCTCGACGAGCGATCCTGGCGGGGGCGATCGGCGGTCTGGCCGGCCTGCTGGGAGTACAGCTTGCCCAACCCAACCAGGCCAGGGCCGCGTCGGGTGACTCGCTGATCATCGGCAACACCTCGAACGACGCGGGGACGTCCAACACGACTCTCACGACGGCGAGCAGCGGCACGGCCCTGCTCATCACCCAGAACGGCACAGGCACGGCCCTTCGTGGCTCGGCCGTGGGGGCGGGCTCGATCGCCGGCTTCTTCACCGCCAACAACGGCACCGGCATCAGCGGCGTCACCGGCAACGGCGGCAGCTACGGCGTCTACGCCCAGAACAACGGTGCCGCCGTGACCGGTGGCGCGATGCGGGCCGCGGGCGGCAACAACAACGGCCTCGTGGCCACCACCGCCAACGCCGCCAAGGCCGCCATCGTCGCCACCTCCAGCGCCGAGGACGGTGTGGCCATCGTGGCGACCAACAGCAGCGGCGCCGCCGGGACCGGTGGCGCACTGCGGGCCGCGGGTGGCAACAACAACGGCCTCGTCGCCACCACCGCCAACGCCACCAAGGCCGCCATCATCGCCACCAACACCGCCGGCTCCTACGGCGGCGGGACGGCGGTCGTCGCCGACGGCGGCAGCAACACCGGCGTGGCCGGCTCCTCGACCAGCGGCTTCGGCGTGGTCGGCAACTCGGGCAGCGGCTTGGGCGTGGTCGGCAACTCGGGCAGCAGCTACGGCGTGACCGGCAACTCGGGCAGCAGCTACGGCGTGTCCGGCAACTCGACGGATGGCGTCGGCGTAAACGGCTTCTCGAACAACAGCATCGCCGTGCGCGGCATCTCGCCCACCAGCATCGGCGTGTACGGCACCTCGACCAGCGGCACCGGGGTATACGGCATCTCGGGCAGCGGCTACGCCGTGTATGGTGCCGGCAACGGCGCGGTCACGGGCTCCTTCTCGAAGGCCAGCGGCACCTTCAAGATCGACCATCCTCTCGACCCGGCCCACAAGTTCCTCCAGCACTCCTTCGTGGAGAGCCCGGACATGATGAACGTGTACAACGGCAACGAGACGACCGACGCCAAGGGCGAAGCGACGATCAAGCTGCCGGCCTGGTTCGAGGCGCTGAACCGGGACTTCCGCTACCAGCTGACCGTCGTCGGCGCCGACTTCGCGCAGGCGATCGTGTCGAGCAAGGTGAAGGACGGCCGCTTCTCGATCCGAACGGACCACCCCGCCATCGAGGTCAGCTGGCAGGTCACCGGCATCCGCCAGGACGCCTATGCCAACGCCCACCGGATCGTCGTCGAGGCCGCCAAGCCGAAGCAGCAGGTCGGCCTCTACTTGCACCCCAAGGAGCACGGCCAGCCCGAGTCGAAGGGAATCGATTACGCGCAGGTGAAGGCGAGCAAAGCTACCGAGTCAAAGGCGACGCTTGAGTCCAGGTAGCGGGGACCAGAAGAGCGGCCGCACCGCTCGGGGCGGTCGATAATCTCCCGGCCCGTTGTGATCGCGGCCCCCTGGCTGCTTGCACAGCAACGCATAATCGCCGACGGAGGAGCGGTGCCAAGTTGGGCCGTCCCCATGGAGGATGGAGAAGGCCATGGCGATCGATTCTGCTGAGCGAACCGAACCGCGGTCTCGACGCGCGATCCTGGCAGGCGCCATCGGCGGTCTCGCCGGGCTCATCGGCAGCCGGTTCGCGAATCCCGACCGGACCAGCGCCGCAGCCGGCGGGCCGGTCATCATGGGTGCTGCGAACGACGCCGGCACGACGAGTACGTCCGTGGCGACGGCAAGCAGTGGCACGGCCCTGCTGGTCACCCAGAATGGCGCTGGGACCGCCCTTCGCGGTTCGGCCGTGGGAGCTGGCTCGATTGCCGGCTTCTTCACCGCCAACAACGGCACGGGAATCAGCGGCGTCACGGGCTCCGGCGGGAGCTACGGCGTCTTCGCCCAGAACAACGGCGCGGCCGGTTCGGCCGGCGCGCTTCGGGCGAGCGGCGGCAACAACGACGGCGTCGTGGCGACGACGTCGAACTCTGGCGCCCTCGCCGTATACGCGGCCAACAGCAGCAGCGTCGGGTCGGGCATCCTGGGGCAGTCGCTTGGCACGACGGGCTCGTTCGGGGCCGGTGTCACCGGCATCACCAAGGGCGAGTACGGTTCAGGCGTCGTGGGTTCTGCGGAGTCCGTCACCGGCTTCGCTATCCAGCCTGCCTACGGCGTCGCGGGCTACGCCTTTTCTCCCTACGGCTACGGCATTTTCGGCTCTACCAGCCAGGGGACAGGCTACGGGGTGTATTCGGCGGGCAACGCCCACGTCGAAGGTGACCTCAGCGTGAGCGGCGACGTCAATGCCGTGGGGAACGTCAACAAGGCTGGGGGGACGTTCAAGATCGACCACCCGCTCGACCCGGCCAACAAGTTCCTCTACCACAGCTTCGTCGAGAGCCCGGACATGAAGAACGTCTATGACGGCGTCGCCACACTTGACGCCAAGGGCGAGGCGACGGTCACGTTGCCGGATTGGTTCGAGCGCCTGAACAAGGACTTCCGCTACCAGCTCACGTCACTCGGCCAGACGACTCGGGTTCTTTATGTGAAGTCGAAGGTGAAAGGGAACGCCTTCTCGATCGGTGGCGGCAGTGCCGGGCAGGAGGTGTCGTGGCAGATCACCGGCACACGCCAGGACGCCTGGGCCAATGCCCACCGGGTCGTCGTCGAGGAGACGAAGCCGAAGGGCCAGAAGGGCAAGTACCTCCACCCCAGGGAGCAGGCTCAGCCCGCGTCGAAGGGCATCGGCTACGCCCAGCAGCAGGCCTTGAAGGCCGCCACGTCAAAGGCGAAGGTCAGCTCCAGATAGCGACGACGAAGCGAGCGGCCCGCACCCGCGCCGGTCCCACCCCACGGAGCACGGCCAGCCCGAGTCGAAGGGCGTCGACTACGCCGACCGCAAGGCGGTTCAGGCCGGGCTGGCGCGGGCGAAAAGCTAGACAAGGCCCTCGTCGCTCCGGTCCTGCCCTGGTGCCGAATGGCTCCTTGGGCCACAAGTGCGGCGCAGCCTGGACCGTCAGCGCGCTGACATCGCCTCGGGCAGGCGGCGGCCCTGGTGACCGTTGAGGAGGCGCTTCGGGCAAGTCGGCTCTCGCAGGCCTGCTCTGGCGGGCCTCAACGGAGCGGCACCAGCCCGCGCCATCTACCCTAGCGGCACCCAGTGGAGTTGGCGTCCCCTGCCTAACAAGAAGGACCTTCCTGGCGTGCAGATCGACAAGACGACGCCCTTCGATCGGACGATGAGCGTAGCCGGCGACGCGCCGAGCGGCCTCGCGCCTGTCGCGGGGGACGCCTGGCGCACGCCGACTCGACGCGTCGCCCGCCAAGTCGCCCGCCTGGCGATCCGCAAGTTCCCGCGCCGCTTCGGGCTGTTCGAGATGCTGGCCCTGTCATCGATCGAGCTGATGCGGCGCCACCTCGCGACGATCAACGAGCTTGAGCGCTTCCGTGGCGACCGGCCCTCGCTAAGCGTGCTCGACTTCGGCGGCGGGGGAGGCTGGCTGGGCAAGACGCTCGAGATGTACGGCCTGGCCGATCGGTACAAGGTGACAGTCGCCGACATCGAACTTGCCGACACCCCGCTCCGCCGGCCGATCGCGCGCATCGTCACGCTTGACCCCGACGGAGGCATACCGTTTCCGGACAACGCGTTCGACGCCGCGACCTCGAACGATGTGTTCGAGCATATCCCGGCTGCGAAGCGGGCAGGCTGGGCAGCGGAACTGCGGCGGGTGGCGAGCGCTCAGGTGCACTCCGTCCCCTGTGACTCGGCCGATGGGAGCTATCGCTCGACCGAGACAGACCGGCGCTTCTACAGCTGGTACCTCGCCCGTTTTGGGGAGGAGGAGCCGTGGGTCACCGAGCATCTGGCGGGCGTAGAGCCGACGCTCGAGCTGCTTATCACGCTGTTCCCAGGCGCAACGGCCAGACCCATCGTCAACGCGGACGTCTGGTTGGCCTCGATGATCGCCCGCTATGGCTCGCACGCTCCGCTCGCCCGGCTGCGATTCGCTCTGACCTATCTCCTCCGCTATCGTCGGAAGGAGCGTCGGCCGCCGTACAAGAGCGCGGTCGTGACGTCGCTGGTCGGCCGCCAGTAGGAACGGCCAGCGCCGGCGGGTTGCTGACGAGCTGAGAGGTGACGGGGAGCTCCGTGGGCGCGTCCTGCTGCCCCCAGCGAGCATGCAGAAGACCGGCGGTGGTGCGTGCCTCCGGCGATTCCACTGGGTCGGACTTTCCGAGTAATGCCCAATGGTGTTTCGGTCATCGGCCAATCCGTGACCGGTAGCGACGACAAGACGACCGGCCGCACCCGCGCCGGTCGTGTAATTCCGGGCCGCGGCCGCTTGCGAACGTGCGCATAATCGCCGAACGGAGGAGCGGCGCCTACTGTGGGCGTCCCCGACAGGATGGAGGGCGACTCACCATGGCCATTGATCCAGGCCGCACGGAACCGCGGTCTCGACGAGCGATCCTGGCGGGGGCGATCGGCGGTCTCGCCGGCCTCGTCGGCAGTCGGTTCGCCAGTCCCGATCGGACCAGCGCCGCGGCCGGCGGGCCGGTCATCATGGGCGCCGCCAACAGCGCCGGCGTCACCAACACCTCGCTCACGACGACGAGCAGCGGCACGGCCCTCCTCGTCACCCAGAGCGGCACCGGCACGGCCCTGCGTGGCTCGGCCGTGGGAGCCGGCTCGATCGCCGGCTTCTTCACCGCCAACAACGGCACCGGCATCAGCGGCGTCACCGGCACCGGCGGCAGCTACGGCGTATTCGCCCAGAACAACGGTGCGGCCGGGACCGCGGGTGCGTTGCGGGCCTTCGGTGGCCAGAACCACGGGGTCGTGGCCACCACCGCCAACGGCGGCAAGTACGCCGTGTATGCCACGGGCGCGAATGGCGCGCCCGCCATCTACGGCACGGCGATCCAGGGTGGCGTTCGTGGTGACGGCTATCGCGGCGTCATGGGTTATACCGCGTCGAATGGCGCATCCGCCGGCGTCTGGGGACGGGCTGATACCAGCGGCGCGGACGCGTGGGGCGTCCTTGGGGAGAGCAACACCGCGGGCGGCGGGGCCATCGGCGTCTATGGCACGACCTCGGCCACGACCGGGAACGGGATCGGCGTCAAGGGCAACAGCGACAGCACCGACTCCAGCGGCGTCGGCGTGTACGGAACCCGAGGCGGTACCGGCCTGGGCGTGTCGGCCCAGTGCACCGACGGCAGCGCCTTGTACGGGATCAGCACCAGCTGGTACGGCCTCTGGGTCGACGGTGGCACTGCCGGCGCTGCGAATCTCAACGGCAATGTAGCGGTCAACGGCACGCTCTCGAAGACGGCCGGCAGCTTCAAGATCGACCATCCAGTCGATCCGGCGAACAAGTGGCTCTACCACAGCTTCGTCGAGAGCCCCGACATG
>JBGPDX010000126.1:0-6973 GCA_041482475.1 Candidatus Limnocylindria bacterium
CTCCTGCAGATCTTCACCCGACCCGTCCAGGACCGCCCGACGTTCTTCTTCGATAGCTTCGAGCGCCATGGGTCGCGCGGCTTCGGGGTCGGCGATTTCAAGGCCCTGTACGAGTCCATCGAGCGAGAGATGGCCAGGCGCGGCAACCTCTAGCGGGTAGCAAGCCGGCCTGACAGCGGTGAAGATCGCCCATGTCCGGGAACGCCACGGGCCCGCCGGCTCGCCGTGGCGGCTGGCCGCGGCTCTTCCGGGTAACGACGGTTGGCTGGACCTGGAGATCGCCCGCCGCCGCGCGCTGCGCAGCGAACCCGGCCTGGCCCACAACGACGCCCTCTTCCGCCAGCCGGTCACGACCCTCGACGACCACCTCGCCCGCGGCCTGCGCGTCGAGCACCTCCGGCCGCTCGTCGACGGATTCGTGCCGGCGGACGAGGACGACGAGGCGCTGCTCGACACGGCGGACCTCGTCTTTGGACCGCCCGTCCTGCGTCCGCCATCGCTCCGCGACTTCTATGCCTTCGAGGGCCACGTCCGGACGATGTGGGCCCGGCGCAACCAGGAGGTGCCCGAGGCGTGGCACCGCCTGCCCATCTTCTACTTCTCCAACGTTTCGGAGATCCGCGGCCCGGGTGACCCCGTCTGGGCCCCGCGCGGCTCGTCCGAGCTCGACTTCGAGCTGGAGGTTGCCGCGATCGTCGACACCGCCGTGATGGACCTGCCGGCGTCGCGCGCGGAAGAGGCGATCGGCGGCTACACGATCCTCAACGACTGGTCGGCGCGCGACCTCCAGCGCGACGAATCCACGGTTCGTCTCGGCCCGGCCAAGGGCAAGGACTTCGCCACCACGATCGGGCCGTGGCTGGTCACGCCGGACGAGCTCGCGGACGCGCGCAGCGGCACGGGCTACGACCTGGCGATGACGGCGCGGGTCGAGTCGGGCGGCACGTCGGTCGACGTCAGCCGCGGCCGCTGGTGCGATGCCGCGTTCTCGTTCGGCGACATGATCGGGCGGGCGTCCGCCGACGTCCACCTCTCGCCCGGCGACCTGATCGGGAGCGGGACGGTTGGCACCGGCTGCCTCCTCGAGGTCAAGGACTCGACCCTGCGCCGCTGGCTGGAGCCGGGCGACGAGGTAGTCCTGTCGATCGACCGCCTGGGCGAGCTCCGAAGCCCGATCGTCGCCAGGCGCGACCCGAGCACCGGACGATGACCGAAACCGCCGCGCGCCTCGAGCCGCTGCCCGTGCCCCGGCTCCCCGAGGACGTCGAGACGCCGGCTGTCATCGTCGACCGCGCCCGGCTGGACGGCAACATCGCCAGGCTCCAGGCGGCGATGGATTCCCGGGGCGTCGCGCTGCGGCCACACGCCAAGACGCACAAGAGCATTCGAATCGCGCAACTCCAGCTCGAAGCCGGAGCGAAGGGCATCACCGTCGGGACCCTGGGCGAGGCGGAGGTCTTCGCCGGGGCCGGAATCACGGACCTCTTCCTGGCCTATCCGATCTGGGCCGCGGGATCGAAGGCGCGACGGCTGCGTGAGATTCACGACGCCGCTGATCTGCGGGTCGGCGTCGACTCGGTGGCGAGTGGGGAGCGGCTGGCGGCCGCCGTCGCCGGGGCGAGACGGCCGCTCCACGTCCTCGTCGAGGTCGACCCGGGGATGCACCGGACGGGCGTCGCAGATCCGGACGCCGCGGTCCGGGTGGCGCAAGCCGCGAGGAAGCACGGGCTGGTCGTCGACGGCGTGTTCGCCCACGGCGGCCACGGCTACGACCCCGCGGCGCGGGCCCGGGCAGCGCAGGAGGAGGTGGCGTCGCTCGAGGCGGCCGCATCGGCGCTGGAGGCCGCGGGCTTCGACGTCGCGACGATCAGCGCCGGATCGACACCCACGATGATCGCCTCCGCGACCGGTCGGGTGAACGAGATGCGGGCCGGGACGTACGTCCTGGGCGATCGCCAGCAGTGGGCGCTGGGGGCGATCCCGGCCGACGGTGTCGCCGCGATGATCGCCGCGACGGTCGTTTCGGTCGCCTCCGACCGCTTCGTCCTCGACGCGGGGGCCAAGGCGCTGACGAAGGACCGCGCCGATTGGCTCGCGGGATACGGCCAGCTGCCGGCCTGGCCGGAGGCGGTCATCGACCGTCTGTCCGATTACCACGGCGTGGTCGTGACCCCGCAGGGATCATCGCGACCCAGGCTCGGCGAGGTCGTGGCGGTCGCGCCCAACCACATCTGCCCGGTCATCGATCTCTACGACGCGTTCTGGGTGGTCGCTCCGGACGGCTCGAGCGAACGCTGGCCCGTCGACGCCCGGGGTCGAAGCAGCTGATGCGCGAGGCCGTTTCGCCCTCGGCGACCGGGCGGGTCGAGATCGTGTCGATGGAACCCTCTGACTGGCCGGACGTCCGCCGGATCTACGTGCAGGGCATCGCCACCGGACAGGCGACGTTCGAGACCGGCGCGCCGGACTGGGAGGCGTGGGACGCGTCGCATCGCCCCGAATGCCGCTTCGTCGCCCGACGGGCCGGACGGATCGTCGGCTGGATCGCCCTGTCAGCCGTGTCGCGGCGTCACGTCTACCGCGGCGTGGCGGAGGTCAGTGTCTACGTCGCCGAGGAGGCTCGGGGGAACGGACTCGGCCGCGCGCTCTTCGAGCGCCTGATCCCCGCCGCGGAAGCAGCCGGCATCTGGACGATCCAGGCGGGTGTCATGGCCCAGAACGAGGCAAGCCTGCGGCTCCACGAGCGGGCCGGCTTTCGGCGGGTCGGGGTTCGACATGGGTTCGGCCAGGACGCGGCGGGGACGTGGCGCGACGTCGTCCTGCTCGAGCGCCGCAGCCGGGTGGTCGGCGTCTGATGTCGATCCCGGCCTGCTGGGCCTGAGCCCGCCTCGCCGGCCGCACGACCTAGACTGGCGTCCGTCGCCCCGGAGGCCGCCGCCATGTTCTACGTCGCCCGCGGCAACGTCCCGCACAAGCGCCACACCCAGCATCGCGCGCCGGATGGCTCGCTCTACGCCGAGGAGCTGTTCGGGGTCGAGGGATTCACCGGCCGAAGCTCGCTCCTTTATCACCTCGTCCCGCCGACGCGGACGCACAAGGTCGAGGCCATCGGGCGGGTCCGGATCGACGAGGCCGACGACGACGCACACCGACATCGGCTGGTCAACACCGGGCCGCTGAAGCCCGACGGCGATCCCATCTCCGGCCGGATTCCGCTGTTCTTCAACTCGGATGTCGTCATGGGCGTCGCCCGTTCGTCGAAGCCGATGCCGCCGAACCGCTTCTATCGCAACGGCCAGGCCGACGAGATGGTGTTCGTCCACGAGGGCGAGGGGCTGTTCGATACGGTCTTCGGGCCGCTCCGCTATGGGCCCGGCGACTATCTCGTGATCCCGATCGGGACGACCTACCGGATCGAGCCCGATGCCGGCAGCGCCCAGCGGATGCTCTGGCTGGAGGCGCCGTCAGAGCTCGAGCCGCCGCGGCGCTACCGCAACGACTACGGCCAGTTGCTCGAGCACAGCCCCTACAGCCAGCGGGACATCCGGATCCCCGACGCCGTCCCGCCGCGGACGGACGGCGGCGAGTTCGTCGTCCACGTCAAGGTCCGCGACCGGATCACCGCCTACCACTTCCGCCACCACCCGTTCGACGTCGTCGGCTGGGACGGCTACCTCTGGCCGTACATCTTCAACATCGGCGACTTCGAGCCGATCACCGGGCGGGTCCATCAGCCGCCGCCCGTCCACCAGACGTTCCAGGCCCGGAACTTCGTCGTCTGCTCGTTCGTGCCGCGCAAGTTCGATTACCATCCGCTGGCCATCCCGGCGCCCTACAACCACTCGAACATCAACAGCGACGAGGTCATCTACTACGTCGCCGGCAACTTCATGAGCCGGCGCGGCGTGGACATCAGCTCGTTCACATTGCACCCGGCGGGAATCCCGCATGGTCCGCATCCGGGGACGGCCGAAGCCTCCATCGGCAAGGAGGCCACCGAAGAGCTCGCGGTCATGGTCGACACCTTCCATCCGCTCCGCCTGACGAAGCAGGCCGCCGGGATGGAGGACGATCGCTATCCCTACAGCTGGCTGCCGCCCGACCATGGCGAGCCAGCCAGCCGCGAGGCTCGTGAGCTCAGCGAACGTGGTCCGGAGGCGTTCCCCGACTGATCGGGCGTCAGCCGAGGCCGAACAGGTCGAGGCAGTCCTCCAGCCCATCGACCTCGACGCGCGGCCGCGGCCGCGATCGCCAACCCTCGAGCGTCAGCCGGTAGCGGCGCACCTCCCTGGCCGCCCCGCGGGGAGCCAGTCGATCGACGCCGTCCCGCTCGTAGCCGATCGCCTCCGAAACGCTCCACGAAGCGACGTTGTCCGGAAACGCGCCACTTTGGGCCACTTCGGCGCCCAGATGGTCGAAGGCGAGGGCCAGGACGGCCTGCCGCATGAGCTTGCCCGTGCCCTTGCCCTGGAGCTCACGGCCCAGCCACGAGCCGGTAGCGACGGTTCGCAGGGCCGGAAACGCCGCGGCGTTGATGTCCTGCACGCCGGCCGCCCTGCCGTCGACGAACACGCCGAACGGCAGCGTCCACGCCTCCGGCCGCCAGTTCGCGCGGTGGCCCCAGAAGAAGCGCGCGAAGCTGCGCTCGAACTCGGGCCTTGGCACGTCGGTCCACGCGACCCCGAACGGCATCTCCTCCGGCGGGTGGATGCCTTCGACTGCGACCGTCAGCAGCGCGGCGATGTCGTCGTCGGTCGGCAGCCGGAGCTCGAGATTGGCCGTCCGGAGGCGGAGATCGAACAACGGCCACAACGGATGTGCCACGGGCGGCATGATACGGACGATGACGACCGACACGGCGACCTTCCGGCAGCGCGTCCTTCGCGGCGACACCGTGCTCGGCGCCTTCCTCAACCTGGGATCCCCGGTCGCCGCCGAGCTGTGCGCCCGCGCCGGTTTCGACTGGCTGATCGTCGACCTGGAGCACGGGGCCGGGAACGAGGCCGACCTCGTCCCGGTCCTGACCGCCATCGAGACGACGTCGACGGTCGCGCTCGTCCGTCCGGCGTCGGGCGAGCGGCTGCGGATCGGGCGGGCCCTCGACCTGGGCGCCGCCGGGATCATGGTCCCGCGGCTGGAGACGGTCGACGAGGTTCGCGAGGCGGTGTCGTACCTGCGTTACCCGCCGGACGGGGTCCGCGGCGTTGCGCTGCTCACCCGGGGCGCCCGCTTCGGGACGGTCGGGCACGGGCAGGTCCGGTCACTGAACGACGAGATCCTGGGGATCTTCCAGATCGAATCCGGCGTGGCGGTCAGGAACGCGAAGGACATCGCCGCGATCGACGGCGTCGACGTCCTGTTCGTGGGGCCATCCGACCTGAGCCACAGCCTCGGCATCCCCGGCCAGATGGACCATCGCGACTACCTCGCCGCGCTCGACACGGTCGTCGCGGCGTCAAAGGCGGCCGGCAAGTCGCCCGGCATCCTCCTGCGCCAGCCGCGCGATCTGGAGCGGCACGTGGAGCTCGGGTTCCGCTTCATCGGCATCGGCTCGGACGGCGGGTTCGTCGTCGATGCCGCAGCCGCCGCGCTCGCGGCCCCGCGCTAGCTCGTCCCCGACGGAGCGACGGCGATGGACCTCAAGGACACGAACCGGAGGGTCATCCGGCAGTTCCGTGAGGGCGGCCCGATCGAGGGCATGCACCGCGAGCGGCTCGTCCTGCTGACCACGGTCGGGGCGACAACCGGACGGCGCCATACCACCCCGATGATGTTCCACCGCGACGGGGAGCGGCTCCTCGTCATCGCCTCGAACATGGGCGCGGCGGAGGAACCCCACTGGTACCGCAACGCGTTGGCCAATCCGCGTGTCGGCGTGGAGGTCGGCGACGAAGTCTGGGAGGCCGTCGCCACGCCGCTCGAGGGCGACGAACGCGAGCGACTGTGGACCAGGCTCAAGGAGCATTACCCGTTTTTCGCGGAGCACGAGGCCCGAGCGAAGCGAACGATCCCCGTTGTGTCACTCGTCCGCCAACCGAACCGCGGGCCGGGCCGACCGCCCTGACGCCGGTCCCGTCTGGGCGATGACGACGCCGGCGAGGATGAGCACGCCGCCGGCGAGCTGGATCGGCGACAGCGTCTCGTGGAGCAGGAGCGCCGCCAGCCCGATGGTCCACAGCGGCTCGATCGTGCTGAGCAGCGCGGCCTGTGCCGCCCCGATCCGCTGCGCTCCGGCGTAGAAGCCCTGGATGGCGAGGAACGTGGCGACCGCTCCGATCGCCAGGAGTCCCGGCCAGGCGACCGCCGGGATGTCGCCCGGCGCGACGGCACGGCCGGCCGCGACGGCGGTGGTCCAGTAGACCGCGGCCGTGGCGGTCATCATCAACGCCGTCGCCGCGCTGGCTGACGCGCCGTCGCCGTTCGCCTGCCCCGCCTGCCCCGCCGGCGCCCCGCGACGCTCCCCCGACAGCCGCGCGGCGAGGACGATCCAGACGGCGTAGATCAGCGGCGAGGCGACGACGAGGAGGAGCGCGCCGAGCGGCGGCGCCTTCGACGGGTCGATGCCGCCCACCGTCAACGCCACGCCGGCCAGCGCCAGCCCGAGGGCGATCCACGCCCGCGCTCCCTCCAGCCGCCGCCCGATGCGCAGCGACAGCACGGCGACCAGCGCCGGGTAGATGTAGACGACGAGTGCGGCGAGCGAGGCGTCGACCGACTCGAGGCCGGCGTAGTAGGTCCCGGAGTTGCCGACGTACAGGATGCCGAGCGCCAGCGACACGACCACCGCCCGCCGGTCGAGGGTCAGGAGGCCTCGCCGGCGGCCCGGGGACGCGAGAAGGAAGGCCCAGGCGAGGCCCGCGCCGACGAGGAACCGCCAGGCCATGAGGACGTGCCAGTTGACGCCGGCGGCGTAGACGGGCTTGGCGAACAGGGCGCCGGATCCGAAGCCGCAGGCGGAGACGAGGACGAGGGC
>JBGPDX010000127.1:0-6919 GCA_041482475.1 Candidatus Limnocylindria bacterium
CGGCCGCGTCAACGTGGGGTCCCAGGGCAACCCGTTCACGGCCGAGGCGCTACTGAGCGTTCCCTCGACCGTCGTCGACGGCTTCGCCGGCGCGGCGGGCGGCGTGTTCGGGCTGGGCCCGATCCTTGGCGTGATCGCGATGATCGCCCTGCTCGCCGTCGTCGCCGTCCGCGCCGCGCGCCGGACGCTGCCCGCGCGCGTCGTCGCGACCCTCGCCGGTCTCCTCGCCCTGTACGTCATCGTGGGGCTCGCCCGGACGGAGCATCCCGGGGGTGGCGCGCCGCGGCTCGTCTACTTCGGCGGCCCCCTGCTGCTTGTCGCGATGTCACAGCTGCTCGGCATCCCGCGCCTGCCCGCCGCGCCTCGTCCGCGGGTGGCCGCATTCGGGGTCGCCGCCGTTGTTGTCGCCCTGAGCCTGTCCTGGAACGTGACCCTGCTGGTCAACGGCGCCAACCTCTTCGCACGGCGCGCCGACATCACCCGGGCGATGATCAGCCTCGAGCTGTCGCCGCCGCCCGATCGGCCGTTCGACCGCTCGAAGCCGCAGGTCGTCATCCCGTCGGCGGACATCCTCGAGCGGATCGTCGCCCGCTACGGCTCACCGCTGAGCGACGACCTCGCCCCGGTCCCGCCGATCTCGGCGGAGGCGCGGGCCAAGGCCGAGGCCTACCTCTTCGATGCGGGGCCGATCCCCGTTCCGTGACCGGCCGAACCGCGCGGGCGGCGGCGGAGGATCCGGCGCAGCCGACCGGAGAAGGCCAGCGCGTACCAGTGCACGTAGTGCGGCAGCCACTTGCGCAGCTTGAAGTTGCTCTGGCCGGCGGTCCGGTCGCGCCAGGTTGTGGGCACCTCATCGACGCGGCGGCCGGCGAGGGTCGCCTTGACGGTCAGCTCGAGGGCCAGCTCGAAGCCCGCGCCGCTCTCGATGGTCGTCGCGTCCAGGAAGCGGCGGCTGTAGAGCTTGAAGTTGTTGGTCGGGTCGTGGGTGGCAACGCCGGCGAACCAGTGGAGGGTCAGCCCCGCGGCACGGCTCATCGTGCGCTTGACGAGCGGACCGCCAACCTGCCGGCCGCCGGGCATGTAGCGCGACGCCGCGACGACGTCCGCGCCACCCGCGGCGAGCCCGACCATCGCGTCGACGATGGCCGGCTCGTCGGAACCGTCCGCCATGGAGATGAGGACGTACGGCGCGCTGGTCGCGGCGATGCCCGCCTTCATCGCGTTGAGGACGCCGCGGCCAAGGTCGTTGCGAAGCCCGCGCAGGCCCGGGATGTCGCGGGACAGGCGGGCGATGACCGGCACCGTCGTGTCCCCGTCGAAGTCGTAGACGACGACCAGCTCATGCGGCGTCTTGACGCCCGCGGCGAGGCCGCGCAACACCGGCTCGACGGCCTCGCCCTCGTTGTAGACGGGCAGCACGATCGACAGCGTCGGCGAGGTCAGCGGGGTCGTGTCCCTGGCGCTCATGGGCGGTTCACCGGCGACGAATGGGTCTTCCACACACGGCGCTCGACACGATAGCGTTCGGATCGACATGCTCGACGTCCGGTCCGCGCGAGCCGCCAACCTGGTTTCGGGCGCCCTGGCGGTCGGTGGCTACGCCTTCGCCATCGCCCTCCTGGTCGTCGGCTTCGCCAACGGCCAGTGGCCATTCCCGGGCGGCGACGTCGTCGTCTTCTACGGCCCGGCCGGCGACGCGCTGCGGAACGGCGGGCAGGTCTACTTCCCCGGCTTCCTCTACGGACCGCCGTGGGCCGTGGCGTTCGGCGCGGTGTCGTGGCTGGGGCCGGGCATCATCCACGCCATCGTCCTGGGCCTCGACGTCGTGGCCCTGTGGGTCATCGCCGGCGGCAACCTTCGGCGGCTGGGCTGGATCCTGTGGTTCCCGCTCATCCCGTTCGAGCTCGCCGCGGGACAGCTCAACCTGCTGATCGCCGCGGCCATCGTCGCCGCCCAGCGCGGCACGACCTGGCCGCTCGCCGCGATGTCGCTGGCGAAGGTCTGGCCGGTCGTCGCCCTGCCGCCGCGCTACTGGCGCAGCTTCCTCATCGCCACGGGCCTGATCGCGCTGGTCTCGCTGCCATGGATCGGGCTGTGGCCGCAGTGGATCGACGCGCTCGTGACGACGTCGGCCCATCCACTGGGACCGCTGGTGCCCGTGCCATTCCTGGTTCGGGCGGGCGGGGCCGTCGTCCTGCTCGCGCTCCAGCGACCGTGGACGCGGGCGCTCGCGGCGGCGATCGTCAGTCCGGGTCTCTATTGGGGCCAACTCGTCGTGCTCGTGGCGCCGTTCAGCCTGTGGTTGATGCGGAACGAGTTCATCGATTCGAGGCCGGTGCCGGCGCGGGTGGGCGCTCCAGAACCAGCTCGCCCGCTCCCGTGAGGGCCTGTCGTCCGAGCCCCAGGCGGGCGAGGAGGACGGCCCCGATCGAGGCGACCGGCACCGTCGAGCAGACGTGGGCGAGGGCGGCGAGGGCGAGGGCGTCCGATGGCGGGACACCGAAGGCCACCGCCGCCGCCACCGCCGCGGCCTCGAACGTCCCGACGTAGCCCGGGGCCGACGGAACGGCCGTCCCGAGGACGGTCACGGCGCCGACGAGGAACGCCTGCGACAGCGACAGCCCGATCCCCAGCGCCCACGACACGAGCCAGAAGAGCGTCGCGTCGCCGGCCCACGCGGCGACGCTGACGGCGACGGCGATCGCGAGGGCGCGCCGCGGGATCCCGACGACCGCCCGGGCGATGCTGAGTGCCGCGCCACCGGCCACGGTGGCCACCCAGCGCCACGGGCCGCTCGTCGCGCTGCCCAGCTTCGCGGCGGCGACGCGCCCACCGACGACGAGGATGACGAGGGCGGCGACCGCGAAGGTCGCCACGACGGCCGCCAGGCGGGCCATCCATTCCGGGGCGATGGCCGCGGCGACGATGCCGGCGAGCGCCGCCAGCGTCAGCGTGTCGATGACCCGCTCGACGAGCACGGTGCCCAGGACCGCAGCGAAGGGGAGGCGCTCCTGGCGGCCCAGGATCGCCGCCCGCAGCGGCTCTCCGAGCCGGGCGGGAAGCACGGCGTTGCCCAGATAGCCGATCGCCAGCGGCGCCGCAAAGCGTCGCGCCGGCAGCGGGTCGTCCGGCCGCAGCGAGGCGGCGACGCGCGACCAGCGGAAGGTTCGAAGCGAGAACTGGACGGCGAGCACGGCGACGATCGGAAGCAGCCGCTCCAGGCGGACGCGGGACAGCGCGGTCGCCGTCGCGTCGAGGTCGATCGACGACACGAGGATCCACAGCGCGACGCCGCTGACCGCGAGTCCGGCGACGAGCGCGCCTGCCCGTCCGAAGCGTCGCGTCACGGCTACGCGGGTCGGCGCCCGATGAACAGGGTCTGCTTGCCCAGGATGCGCCAGGCCAGCGGCAGGGCGAGGTACGCGCGAACCATCCAGGGCCGCGTCCCCAGCCGTCCCTTCGTCGTATACGGCAGGAACCGGACGATGACCTTTTCGGTCTCCAGGCCGGCAATCTGCGCAGCCTCCCGCAGGCTGTGCTCGGTCAGCGGGACCTTGTGGTCGATGAAGTCCCAGTAGGCGCCGCCGACGAGCCGGATGTTCGGCTGCAGGATGATCACCCGCCCGCCCGGTCGCAGCAGGTCGCGGGTGACGCGCAGCTGGGTCGTGACCGCCTCGCCGTTCGGCAGGTGCTCGAGGTAGTTGCTCATGAAGACCACGTCGAAGTGACCGCGCGGCAGGTGGTCGAGCAGCTCCAGGCCGTCCGCCTGGACGAACCGAATCCCTTCCCCCACCTGGGCGCGCATGTCGCGCACATCCGACGCCCAGCGCTCGCGCGCGGCCACGTTGCGGATGAAGTAGCCGCGATCGCAGGCGATGTCGAGGACGGCTGCATCCGCTGGAATCCAGCGGCTGAGATAGCGGACGTTCTCGCGCCAGAGGCCGTCTTTTACGGCCGCGGCAGCGTCGGGGAATCGCTCGGCGTAGACCCCGTCGAGATAGCCCTTGACCTTGGGGCCGTCGGTCATAGCCGCCCTGCCGCGAGCTCCTCGCGGATCCACGGGATGACCTCGTCGAGCATCGTCTCCAGCGACGTCTTCGCCTCGAAGCCCAGGACACGGCTGGCCTTGCGCGTGTCGGGGACCCGCAGCTGGACGTCGTGCTCGAACGGCGGATCGGAGACGTAGCTGAACGGCCGGTCCGGGCCGTGGACCTTCGACCAGATGCATTCGGCCAGCTCGAGGACGGTGGTCGAGCGGGAGGTCGACAGGTTGAAGTCGTCGTTGACCGCCTTCGGCGATTCCATCGCCAGCCGGATGCCGTGAGCCAGGTCCCCGCCGTAGGTGTAGTGGCGGACCTGGCTGCCGTCGCCAAGGATGTGCAGGGGGTCCTGGTCCTTGAGGACCTTGAGCACGAGGTCCGGCACGACGTGGCTCAGCGCCAGCTTGACGTTGCCGCTCATGACATCCGAGTCGCGCAGCGCGCGCCGCTCGCCGATCCCCACGCAGTTGAACGGCCGGACGATTGTGTATGGCAGCTTGTACTGCTCCCACGCGCCCTTCGCGAAATACTCCGAGGCGAGCTTCTGGAAGCCGTACGTCGAGACCGGCGGCGGCGAGCTGAGCTGGGCACCCTCCGGCGTCGGGAATACCGTCGCGGACTCGTAGACCATCGACGACGAGACGACCACGATCCGCTCCAGATGGCCCGTGCGGTGCGCCGCGATCGCAGCATCGAACGTCGAGGCGAGGATCCGCTCGTTCTCCGCCAGCAGGTCGTAGGCGAACTCGTGGAAGTAGCTGATGCCGCCGATCATGGCCGCAGCGGCGACGACCTGGTCGCAGTCGTTCGCGAGCTTGCGCAGCAGCGCGACGTCCTTCGCATCGCCCTCGACGAAGCGGTAGTGGGGGTGGCCGTCGTATGACTTCGACAGCCGGCCGTACTTGCTGAAGTCGTCGACGCCGACGACCTCGTGGCCGGCCTCGAGAAGCTCCGGTACGAGATAGCCGTTGATGAACCCCGCGGCGCCGGTGACGAGGATGCGCACTACAGCCGGATCCCCTCGCCCAGCGCGCCCCAGATGTCGACGACGTCCTTGCCTCCCACGTTCAGGCCGCGATAGGCCTTGTGCGGGACGCCGAGGATCAGGATGTCCGAACCGCCGGTGACCGCCTCGACGTCGACCAGCCGCGCATCCGGGACGTACGGGTCCGTGCACAGCACCCGGGCGCCGGCCCAGGCGAGGAGCTTGCGCAGCTTGTAGCTGAGGGACGCGCGGCTGTCGTCCGATTCGGCCTTGAAGGCCATCCCCAGGATGCCGATCGTCCGACCACGGAGCGAGCCGTAGCGCCGCTCCAGGGCGGACACGATGTAGGCCGGCAGGCCCTCGTTGACCTGCATCGCCGACTGGCCCATCGGGAAGTGGTCGTTGGTGAACGCGGCCAGCTGCATGGTGTCCTTGAACAGGCACGGGCCGGCGGCAAAGCCCGGGCCGGGCAGGTCCGCCGCGCGCGGGTAGTCCTGGCGAATCGCCCGCAGGACGTTCGTGTAGTCGATGCCCGCCTGGTGGGCGATCATGAAGAACTGGTTCGCGACCGCGAATTTCATGTAGCGCCAGGTGTTGGTGAAGAGCTTGGCGAGCTCGGCCTCCTTGGTCGTCGTCCGGATCATCCGGTCGACCAGGTGGCCGAAGAGAGCTTCGGCCCTGGCGGCCGCCTCCGGCGAGTCGGCGCCGATGATCTGCGGCAGGCTGTGGAGCTCCTCGAGGGCGTGGCCCTCGGCAATCCGCTCGGGGCAGAAGACGACGTCGACCCGGCAGCCGCGAGCCTCGAGGTTCTGCGAGACGTAGCCGGTCGTGCCGGGATAGACCGTGCTGCGCAGGACGAGCAGGGCGCCGGCGCGGAGGAACGGGGCGATCTGGTCGACGGTCCGCTCGAAGATCGTCATCGACGGGCCCAGGAACTCGTCGACGGGCGTGCCCACGACGATCACGATCGTGTCGGTCCGGCACAGCATCTGGGGCGAGTCGTCCAGGACCAGGCGTCCGGTGGGCAGGACCTCGCGGAGGAGCTCGTCGGCGCCGTTCTCGCGGAATGGCATCCGGCCGGCGGCGATCCCGTCGAGGGTCGCCCGGTTGATGTCGAAGATACCCACCCGGAGTCCGGCCTTGGCGAAGGCAAGGCTCAGGGGCAGGCCCACGTGGCCGCCGCCCCCGAGGACGACGAGATCGAGGTCCGCGGCTGCGCGGTCGTCCTGGCCGGTCACGAACCCGACTGTACCAGTCTGGTGTTCACCGACACCGGGCTCTAAACGTCCCACCCGCGGTGGTACTCGCGGCCAGCCGACGCGGCCTGGGCCAGGCCTACGATGGCCCGACCATGACGGTTCGATCGCGGCCGGCCTTCCGTCACGTTCGACCGGCCGGGCTTCCTGGACCCGCTCTTGCACCTGGCGCACGCCTCCGCCTGGCGTTCGTCCGGACCCGGCTGGCCGACCTTGCGGTGCCGACGGTGTTCGCGGTCGTCAGCCTTCACAAGGTCCTGACGCTCATGGCAGCCGGCTACTTCCGGATCGACCTCCGGGTCTACCGGGCGGCCGCGCTGGCGGCACTGGGCGGTGGCGACCCGTGGCTCGCCACGACCGCCGGGCAGCGGTTCGGGGGCCCACCGCCGACCCTCCTCGCCTACCTGCCGGCCGCATTCCTGCCCGAGATCGTTGGCATCGCGGTCTACCTGGGGCTGTCCGTGGCCGCCGCCGCTCTTGCCGTCCGGGCCCTCCGGTTGCCGTGGTGGTGGCTGCTGTTCCCGCCGATCGTCGAGTCGGTCGTGGTCCTGAACCCCGATGTGCTGGTCCTGGCGCTGCTCGTCGCGGGCGGCCGTTTCGCGGGCTTCGGCGTGCCCTTGAAGGTCTACGCGGCGATC
>JBGPDX010000128.1:0-6879 GCA_041482475.1 Candidatus Limnocylindria bacterium
GCCATCGTCGACGACGCGCGCTCACGGCTGACCGAATCGCAACTGGCGTTCGAGGAGACCCTGGCCCGCATCAAGGCGGCCGAAGGCGAGACGAGCGACGCCCTCGAGCGGGCGCGGGCGGCCGAGCAGCGGGCGGCCGACGCCCTCCGCCAGGCCGACGAGGAGCGTCGCCGGGCGCGGCGCGAGCGCGACGCGCTCGTCAGGACCGCCCGCGACGAGGCGGAGCGGCTGGTCGGCGATCTTCGCGACGAGGTCACCACGAGCCGCCGCCGGCTCGAGCGTGAGACGGTCACGGCCCGCTCGCTGGATGCCGCCGTGACGAGAGCGGAAGAGACCCTCGCCCGGCTTCCCGAGGCCGCCCGGTCCACGGAGCCCGTCCCGCCCGCGCAGCGACGCACCTGGCGAGTGGGGGAGCGGGCACGGAGCCGCTCGGGCGGCTGGGAGGGCCGGATCGCCGCCCTCGAGCGGGGCGGTCGCCGGGCGACGCTCGAGGCCGGCGGGATGCGGGTGATGGTCGCGGTCGAGGACCTCGAGCCGGCGACCGGCGGCGGAGCCGCCTCCACAGCGGCGGCGGAGCGATCGCGCGGCTCGACCTCGAACGCCGCTGCCCTCCAGCTGTCCCGGGCGAGAACCGTTGCCTCGTCGCTCGACCTTCGCGGTGCCCGCGTCGACGAGGCGCTCGAGGCCCTGGGGCGCTACCTCGACGGCGCCGCACTGGCCGGCCTCGACCGGGTCACGATCATCCATGGCCTCGGGACGGGCGCGCTCCGGGATGCCGTGCGCAACGAGGCCGGCGGCCACCCGCTGGTCAAGGACGTCCGAGCCGGCGACCGAGGGGAGGGTGGCGACGGCGCGACGGTCGTGTCGCTCTAGTGCGGGGGCTTGGGCGTCCTCGACGGCCTCGGCACGGGGGGTGTCGGGCCCGGCGGGGGCGTGACGCACGGTGGGCCGAAGAAAGGATCGCACGGCGGCGGCGTCGGTGGCAGCGGCTCGCACTTCTTCGTCGGCGCGAACGGCCCGCCCCACGATGCACCGAACGGCCTGAAGGCGCCGTTGTAGAAGTAGACGGTGCGGGTACCCTCCGGGCCGCCGCGCACGTAGGGGCCCTTGGCCGCGCGAGCGGCCCAGCCACGGTTGTACCTGCCCCATCCGGGGAAGTTCGGCTCCACGTTCCGGAAGTCGACGAACCCCTTGGTCACCTTCGGGCCGGTGCAGGTGTCCTGCCACAGCAGCCCGGTGGCGGAATCGATGTCGAGCACGACGTGCATGTTGTCGCGCTGGGTCGGCACCGTCCCCTGGATGAACAGCTCGGTGACGGTTCGGGTCGTGAACGGGCCAGGCAGCTGGCCGCTGAACGCGTCGACCTTGGCGCTCACGATGCCCTTCGGCCGGCTGTCCGCGAAGTTGGCCATCGGCATCCCCCTGCTGACCTCGCTCAGGATCCGAGACCAGACCGGCGCCGACGTGTCGAGTGACAGCTTGCCGTCGTTGGGCGTGTTGTCGCTGTTGCCCATCCAGACGCCGACGGCGAGGGCCGGCGCGTCCTTGTTCTTGGGGGGCGGCAGGTAGCCATAGGCAGCCACGTCGCGGTTGTCGCTGGTGGTGCCCGTCTTGTAGGCGGCCGGTCGGCGGCGATTGCCGTCGGTGATCGCCCACTTGCCCCAGTAGGGGTTGACCTTCATGTCGGTGTTGCCGGCCAGGATGTCGGTGACGATGTAGGCGGCCTGCGGGCTGACGACCTGCTTGCCCCTGGGGGCTGCCGCGCCGGGCGCCGGGTAGACCGGATTGCCCCGCGAGTCGACGACCGACCGGATCATCGTCCGCGGCATCAGCACGCCCCCGTCGGCGATGGCGCCGAAGGCACCGAGCAGGTCGATGGGATGAACCTCGAGGGTCCCGATGCCCATCGAGACGACCGGGATGACCCCCGGGGGGTAGCTCAGGCCGAAGTCCTTGGACCTGGCGAAGAGGTGGTCGAGCCCGTTCATCAGCCCGGACTTGATGGCTGGGATGTTGAGCGAGAACTGGAGCGCCGAACGCAGCCGGACGGGTCCGCGCTCGAGGCCGTCGGCCTGGGTCGGGGTGAAGTGGCCGCCGAAGTCCGTCACGACGTCCATGAACATCGTGGCCGCGGTCATCGTCCGGTCGTCGATCCCGAGGACGTAGCTGACCGGCTTGATGGCCGACCCCGGCTGGCGCCAGCCGTCGGACAGTACGTCGAACTGCGGCTGGAACTTCCTCGTCCCCCTCCCGGTATAGCTGGCGCTGCCCGAGTAGGCGAGAACCTCCCCGGTCCGGTAGTCGATGATGCCGGCGGCCCCGTTGTAGAGGTTGTGGCCGCGCAGCTTCAGGATCCAGTTCCAATCGGCGGTCGGGATTCTGAGGCCCTTCAGGACCGTCCGCGGCTCCCTGGCGTTGGCGCCCTGGGTGGCCGCGTAGATCCACCGTTCGGTCGCCCGCTGCATCGTGTAGTCGAGCGTCGTCGTGGCCCGGTAGCCGCCCGTGTCCACCTGCTCACACTTGTCGGCGGTCTCGCCGGGGCAGAGGATGCTGGCCAGCTGATCGCGGACCTGCCACACGAACTGGGGCGCCTTCCAGGGGGTGGAGCCCTGCGGGATGATGACGACCGGCTCGGCCATGGCGGCGGCGAACTCGGCGTCCGTGTGGTGCGTCAGGACGCTGAACTGGCGCATCCGGTCGAGGACGTAGTTGCGGCGGGCGTAGATCTCGGTCGTGTCGGGGACGAGGAGCTGGAGCTTGCCGGCGGGGCAGTCGGCGCCGGCGGCGACCGGCACGGAGCAGGTCGGCACGGCGTTGTGGGTCAGGTCGAACTTGGTCGGCGACTGCGGGATGGCGGCCAGGATGGCGGCCTGGGCGAGGCTCAGCTTGTCGAGCGGAAGGCCGAAGTAGGTGAGCGCCGCCGCCTTCACGCCGTAGCTTCGGTTGCCGTAGAAGTTCTGGTTGAGGTAGGCGGTGATGATCTCCCGCTTGCCCTCGACGCCGGGGTATTCCTGGGTCAGCCGAACCGACTGGATGATCTCGCGGATCTTTCGCTCGTAGACCGAGTCGGCGAACGCCTCCGGCGGCAGCAGCCGGGCCCGGACGAGCTGCTGGGTGATCGTCGAGGCACCGCGGGGCTTGCCATTCAGGGTGTCCACGGTGGCCGAGACGAAGCTGCCCAGGTCGAAGCCGGGGTTCCGCCAGAAATCCTTGTCCTCGGTCGCCGTAGTGGCGTCGAGGAGGTCGGGCGGGATGTCCCCGAACGTCACGAGCTCACGACGCAGGTCGCCGAGCCGGGCGAGCTCGATCTTGCCGGTTCGGTCGTAGACGATCGTCTGCTGGTCGAAGGCCAGGTTGGAGAGGAGGACCCTGGGATCGTCCAGGCCGCGGCTGTAGTAGGCGTAGGCCGTCACCGCGCCGAGGGCGACCAGCGCCCCGGCGAGGAAGAGGAGGCTGAAGAGGATGAGCGGGAGGATCAGTGCCGCGCGTCGGATCGCGGCCCCTCCCCGGGGGCGCCTCGCCGGCGCGACTCGCCGGTGCCTCTGGCGCCGCGCCAGGCTGGTTTGCATGTCGGCGTGCACGATAGCATGGGGGAGTGAAGGTCCCCCGGGTCCCGAACGTCGTGACGGCCAGCCCGCCAGCCCTGTGACGGGTGCGCCGAAAGGCCCGGCCGAAGGCTCGCCAGACGGCCTCCCGGGCCTCCTTTCCGAGCTCCAGTGGCGCGGCCTGCTCGAGACCATGACGCCCGCCTTGCCGGCCCGCCTGAAGTCCGGCCGGCCGCTCGCCGGCTACAACGGCTTCGACCCCTCTGGACCGTCACTCCACATCGGCAACCTCGTGCCCGTCTTCGGGCTGCTCCACCTCCAGCGCCGCGGAGGCCGGCCCGTGGTCCTGGTCGGCGGCGCCACCGGCATGATCGGCGACCCGTCGGGGACGTCCGCCGAGCGAAACCTCCTCGATCGCGACGCGCTCGAGGCCAATGTCGCCGGCATCCGTGGCCAGCTGGAGCGGTTCCTCGACTTCTCGCCGGGGGCCGGCGGCGCGGCACTGGTCAACAACCTCGACTGGCTGGGCCAGGTGGGGATGCTGGAGTTCCTGCGCGACGTGGGCAAGCACTTCACGGTCCCGTACATGCTCGCCAAGGACGCGGTCCAGACCCGGATTGCCACCGGCCTGTCGTACACGGAGTTCAGCTACATGCTCCTCCAGGCGGCCGATTTCCGGCACCTCTACCGGACGATGGGGGTCGAGCTCCAGATGGGTGGCGCGGACCAGTGGGGCAACATCACGGCGGGCCTCGAGCTGATCCGCCGGTCCGAGGGTCGGGCCGACGGGGAGGAGCCGGCCCACGGGCTGGCCTACCGGCTGCTGCTCGACCCGGGCGGCGCGAAGTTCGGCAAGACCGCGGCGGGCACGTCGGTCTGGCTGGACCCGAAGCGGACGAGCCCGTTCGCCTTCTACCAGTACTGGCTCGATCGAGACGATGCGGAGGTGCCCAGGCTGCTCCGGCTGTTCACCCTCTTGCCGCGAGACAGGATCCTGGCGCTCGAGACCGACCAGGCCCTCCATCCGGAAACGCGTCCCGGACAGCGAGCGCTCGCCCGGGACATCACCGCCCGGGTCCACGGCGAGGACGTGGCGAAGAAGCAGGATGCGGCCAGCAAGGCGTTCTTCGGCACGGCCTGGATCAACGATCCGGCCGTTCTTGGCGCCCTCTATGGGAACGTCGATTCTTTCGACATTCCCGGCCCGGACGCGACCGCCGGGCAGATCGGCGTCGCCAGCGGGTCGTACGCCTCCAACTCCGAGATCCGCCGGGCGATCGAGCAGGGCAGCTACTGGCTGGGCGGGCACCAGGTGACGTCGCTCGACGACCGCATGCCGCCGCTGGTCGGCGGTGAGTACCTCGAGGTCCGGACCGGCAAGAAGCGCAAGCGGATCGGCCGCCTGCCGCGCTGATGAGCCGCCTGCCGCGCTGATCAGCCGCGGTGGCGGCCTCGCAGGACCTCGATCACGGCCGACGGCGCGACGTTCCGCTCGGCGAGCAGGACCAGGGCGTGGTAGGCAAGGTCGGCGGCCTCGCCGGCCAGGGCGGCCCGGGTGGCGGCTCGATCCGCGCCGGTCGTCTCGGCCGTCGCGTCGTCCTTGGCCGCCATGACGACCTCGGTCGCCTCCTCGGCGACCTTGCGGGCGGCGGCGTTGACACCGCCGTCCAGCAGCCGGGCGGTGTAGGAGCCGGCCGGACGGTCGGCGGCTCGAGCGGCGATCGTCGACCAGAGCTTCTCGAGCCACCCGAATCCCTGGCGGGTTGGCTCGCCCGAGGCCCCGTCGGCGTCGAAGCAGCTGCGGGTGCCACGGTGGCAGGTGGGCCCGTCGGGTTCGGCCGTCACGAGCAGGGCATCGGCGTCGCAGTCGGCGGCGAGCCCGACGAGGTGGAGGACGTTGCCGCTCGTCTCGCCCTTGCGCCAGAGGCGATTGCGGGAACGCGAGTGGAAATGGACCTCGCCGGTCTCGAGCGTCACCGCCAGCGCCTCGGCGTCCATCCAGGCGAGCATCAGGACGGCACCGTCGGAGGCGTCCTGGATGATCGCCGGGACGAGGCCGTCCGCCCCGAAGCGGACGTCGGGCGCGGCGATCGTCACGCGGCGACTGGCACGAGCCGGACGGGCAGGCCGGCGGCCGCCATGGCCGCCTTGACGTCGGCGATCGAGTGGAGGCGCCGATGGAAGATCGATGCCGCGAGGACCGCATCGGCGCCGCCGTCGCGGACTGCCGCCACGAAGTCCTGCGGTCCGGCCGCGCCGCCGGACGCGATGACCGGCACCCCGACGCGCGAGCTGATCGAACGGAGCAGGTCCGTGTCGAACCCGCTCCGGGTCCCGTCGCGATCGATCGAGGTGACGAGCAGCTCTCCGGCGCCCAGATCGACGGCCCGTTCCGCCCACGCGGCCGCCTCGAGCCCGGTCGAGTCCCGTCCGCCGCGAACGATGACCTCCCAGCGCGGGGGTTCCGCCGCCCGTCCGTCGCGCCGGCGGGCGTCGATGGCGACCACCACCGCCTGTCGTCCGAACCGCGCCGCGCAGCGGGAGATGAGGTTGGGATCGCCCACCGCCGCGGTGTTGAGGGACACTTTGTCGGCGCCGGAACGGAGCACGTCGCGCATCTCGAGCACGGTCCGCACGCCGCCCCCGACGGTGAGCGGGATGAACGCGCGCCGCGCCGTCCGCTCGACGACGTCGAGCAGCGTCGCCCGCCCGCCTGGCGCGGCGGTGATGTCGAGGAAGACCAGCTCGTCGGCGCCCTCCGCCGCGTAGCGCTCGGCCAGCTCGGCCGGGTCGCCCTCGTCGGTCAGGTCGACGAAGCGGGTCCCCTTGACGACACGCCCGTCGGCGACGTCCAGGCACGGAATGACCCGACGGCGCAGCATCAGCGACCCGACCCGGCAGAGACGGCCTCGCGGAGTGGGAGGCCGGGCGGCGAACCGGCGGCGATCGCCACGAAGTTGGCCAGCAGGCGCAATCCGTCGCGGCCGCTCCGCTCCGGGTGGAACTGGACGCCGATGAGGTTGTCGCGAACGATGGCCGAGGCGAACGGGCGACCGTGGGTGGTATCGGCCAGCACGATGTCCTCGTCCTGGCCACCGCTGCCGGCTTCGCGTGCCGGTCGACCGGCGTAGGAATGGACGAAGTAGAAGTCGGCTCCGTCGGGGACCCCGGCGAAGAGCGGGTGGTCGCGCCGTCGGAACACCTGGTTCCAGCCAATGTGCGGGAGGGTCGGCGCGCCCTCGAGTCGCACCGTTCGGCCGCCGAGGACGCCGAGCGTCGCCGCGCCGTCCTCGTCGCTCGCCTCGAACAGGAGCTGGAGTCCCAGGCAGATGCC
>JBGPDX010000129.1:0-6839 GCA_041482475.1 Candidatus Limnocylindria bacterium
AGTGGTGGTACTACACCGGGCACCTCGTCGACGACAGCGGCGGCCGCTGGGGCTTCGAGTTCGTCGTCTTCCGGGCCGAGCGCGGCGGCTTTCCGGTGTCGTGGGCCTCGCACCTGGCGCTGACCGACGAGACGGGCAACCGGTTCCGCTACGCCCAGCGGGCCGAGATCGGGCCGCAGGTCGACCGGGCGACGACCGGCGGCGCCGCGCCAGGGTTCGCCCTGGCCATCCTGGGAGTCGACCCGTCGGCCACCGCGGCGCGCGGACGGTCGGCATGGTCGATGACGGGCAGTGGCGGCAACGACCGACTGCAGGCGGGCGCGACCGCCGACGAGGTCGCCGGGAGCGGTGCCGGGACGCCCTTCGCCATCGACCTGAGGCTCGCGCCGCTCGAACCGCCGGCCCTCCACGACCGGGACGGCTGGGTCGATTTCGGGTCCGCCGGCGGGTCGTACTACTACTCCCGAACCGCCCAGGCCGCGACCGGCAGGCTGGAGGTGGGCGGCCGCTCGATGCAGGTCTCGGGGCGCGCCTGGTTCGACCACCAGTGGGGCGACTTCATCGCCGTCGGAGGCGGCGGCTGGGACTGGTTCGCGATCAATCTCGAGGACGGCGCCGACATCACCCTGTCGCTCGTCCGCAACCGCGACGGCGGCTATCCACTCGTCTACGGCACCCTGGTCAAGCCGCCCGGCAGGACGCAGCATCTCGAACGGGACGCGTTCCGGGTGGAGGCGACGGCGCGCTGGCGGAGCCCGACGACCGGCACGGATTACCCGGCCGGCTGGCGGATCCTCATCCCCGGCGAGCGCCTCGTGATCGATCTCAGCCCGACAGTCGCCGAGCAGGAGCTCGACACGCGGGCGACGACCGGCGTCGTCTACTGGGAGGGCTCACAGCGGGTGACGGCGACGCTCGATGGACGCCCGATCGCGGGCGCGGCGTACGTCGAGCTGACCGGCTACGGGCCGCCGTGATCCGCGATCAGGGCGGCGGGTCGCTCGCGCCGACGCCGGGCAGCTTGATGTCGGTCGTTGCGGCGAGGTCGCGCAGGCGCGTATCGAGCCGGGGGAGAGCGGCCAGCACGGCCAGCATCTTCTGGGCGGCCGCGCGGTAGGCCGGAGCGTTGGTGATCGAGGCCGCAAGGCCCTCGCGGGCCGTCGACCGAACCGACCCGTAGAGGTTGCCGAGATCGAGGGACAGGGCATAGGCCTCGTCCCACGCGCCCATCCGCGAGGCGAGGTCCTCGCCGAAGGCCGCATCCGCGGCCAGGGAGCGCAGCGTGTCGGCCACGGCCGCGCTGTCGAGGGCTTTCTCGCGGAGGGCCGTCCGGAGCGACGTGCCTGCGTCCATCAGGCGGCCATCGAGGGCGGCCGCCTGGCCAACCGCCGATCGGCTGATCGCGGGGATCGTCGGCGTTGGGGTCTGACCGACGATGATCGGCACGCTCCCGGCGGGACTCACCGAGGCGGTCGGCCCGGCGGTCCGAGGCGCGCTGATCGCGCCGACGGCCGCCGAGAAGCTCCAGCCGAAGAGCAGGCCGATGACGAGGCCGGCGGACACAAAGATGCCGACTCGTCGTGCCGGGGTGGCGAGGATCAGTCGGGTGCCGCAGCCGGGGCAACGCTGGGCGCCGGTCGCCAGAGGCCGCGCACAGACGGGGCAGCTGAAGATGTTCGCGTCGACCTCGCCGATCGAGATCGGCTGCTGGCTCACCGCGGGGCGCGGCTTCGTACGGCGCGGCGTCTTCCGCGGGCCCGTGCGTCCCCCGACTACCTCCGCAGTCATCGTCCCTCGGCGCTATGTGACGGCTGTCACCGGCGAATCGCCTCCGCGACCGTGGCCGCGGGGGCAGTCTGGCCTACAGGGGACTGGCCCGGCAGGGTAACGATCGTCCCGGTTTGGGGCAGTACCGGAACGGCCGCGGCGATCGGCGGCGCCCGCGCCAGTCGCCCCTGGCCGCCCGCCTCGCTGATACTCAGTCTCGACAAGCTGAATGAGACTGGGTATCATCCGGGCCCATGAGCGAGCGCGGTCCGTTCGATGATGCCCTGGGCGCGGCCGGTTATCGGCTGACCGGGCCGCGGCGTGCGGTCGCCGACCTCATCGCCGCCCACGACGGGCACTTCACGTCGGCGGAGCTCCTGGCGGACGCGCGGAGCCGGCGGCTGGGGATCGGCCGGGCGACGGTCTTCCGGGCCCTCGACGTGCTGCTCGAGCTTGGCGTCGTGGAACGGATCGACCTGCCCAGCGGCGAGCATGCCTACCTCGCCTGCGAGCCCAGCCATCACCACCACGTCGTCTGCTCGCGCTGCGGCCGGGCGACCGACATCGAGGACGCCGGGCTGCGCGGCGTGGTCGACGACATCGAGCGCCGAACCGGCTACCGGGTCGACCGCCACCGGCTGGAGCTGTTCGGCCTGTGCCCGTCCTGTCGATCGGAGCAGACGGCGTGATCCGCCTCGCGCACGCGCTTGCGTGGTTCGGCTGCCTGATCGCGGTCGTCGCCTGCAGCGCTCCGAACGGCGGCGGGGCGACCCCATCCCCGGGAGCCGCGACCGTCCGGGTCGTCGCCACGACCACGGTGTTCGCCGACTTCGTTCGGTCGATCGGTGGCGACCGCGTGACCGTCGAGAGCCTCGTCCCGAAGGGCGGCGACGTCCATACCTTCGATCCCCACCCCAGCGACATCCGCCGCGTCGCGGACGCCCAGCTCGTCGTCGCCAACGGACTGGGCCTCGACGAGTGGCTGACCAGACTCGCCGCCGATTCCGGGACGAACGCGCAGATCGTCCACCTGGCCGACAGCATCCCGAAGGACGACTACATCGTCGAGGGCGGCATCCCGAACCCGCACTTGTGGCTCGATCCGAACGACGCGGCCGTGTACGGGACCATGATCGCCGACACCCTCGCCCGGCTGGACCCCGCCGATTCGGCGCTCTTCAAGGCCAATGCGACGGCCTACCAGGCGAGCATGCGTGAGCTTCGGGCGTGGGGCCAGGCGCTGGTCGCCACGCTGCCGCCGGACCGCCGCAAGCTGATCTCGTTCCACGACGCGCTGCCGTATTTCGCCCGGGCCTACGGACTCGACATCGTCGGGGTCATCGTCAAGGCACCCGGCCAGGACCCTTCGGCCGCCGAGATCGCGTCGCTCGTCGCGGCCATCCGCGACAACCACGTCCACGTCGTCGCCAGCGAGGTCCAGTTCAGCGACAAGCTCGCCCGGACCGTCGCCGACGAGACCGGCGCCACGATCGTCAGCGACCTGTACGACGACTCGCTGGGCGATCCGCCGATCGACTCGTACGAGGGTCTGGTCCGCTACGACCTCGAGCGGCTCGTCGCGGGGCTCGGCAGCGGCTAGGATCGGTTCGATGCCTCGCGACGCCGCGTCCGACTTCGATCCGCACGCCCACCCCCACGCTCATCCGCAGGAGCGACGCCTCCCCACGGTCGACGCGGGACTCGATTCCGGCCATGCCCGCGCCCACGCCGACGCCTGGCTGTCCGACGTGTCGGCCGGCTACGGCGACCGCATCGCGCTGGAGCACGTCGATCTGGCCGTCGAGGCGGGCAGCCTCCTCGCCGTCGTCGGCCCGAACGGCGCCGGCAAGAGCACCCTGCTCAAGCTGCTCGCCGGCCTCATCCAGCCATGGAGCGGACGGGTCGAGGTGCTCGGCCACCCGGCCGGGCAGCAGGCGCGGCGGGTCGCCTACGTCCCGCAGGCCGAGCTCGTCGACTGGGCGTTTCCGGTCACCGTTTCGGCCGTCGTGATGATGGGCCGCTATCCGGCGCTCGGGCCGTTCCGACGCCCGGGGGCCGCCGACCGGCGAGCCGTCCACGACGCGCTCGTCAAGGTGTCGATGGCGGACCACGCCGAGACGCAGATCGGGTCGCTGTCGGGCGGCCAGCGACGGCGTGTCTTCCTCGCCCGGGCGCTGGCGGCCGAACCCGACCTGTTCCTCCTCGACGAGCCCGTCACCGGCGTCGACGCCACGACGCAGGAGGACCTGATGGACATCCTCGAGGCCGAGGCGCGGCGCGGCAAGACGGTCATCGCCACGACCCACGACCTGGCCTGCGCCGCCCAGCGCTTCCAGCGCGTCGCGGCGATCAACCGAACCGTCATCGCCCACGGCCCGTCGTCGCTCGTCCTCGATCCCGGCGTCCTGGCCCGGACGTATGGCGGCCACCTGCTCGTCCTGGGCGGCGGCGCGGTGATCCTCGACGACGCCCATCACCACGACGACGCCGCGGGCGGCGAGCGACACTTCCACGAGGGTCGGGACGACGCGCGCGACGCGGCCCCGCGCCGGAGGCGTCGACCTGGCGGGGAGCGCTGAGCTTGGGCTTCCTCCTCGATCCCCTCGGCCACGCGTTCTTCCTGCGGGCGCTCGCGGCGGCCGTCATCGTCAGCACCGTCTGCGCGGTCGTCGGGACCTACGTCGTCCTCAAGGGTCTCGCCTTCATCGGCGACGCGATCAGCCACGCGGCCTTTCCGGGCGTCGTCGCGGCGTTCCTCCTGAAGGGGCCGTTCCTGCTCGGCGCGGGGATCGCGGCGGTCGCCACCGCCCTGGGGATCGGCTTCGTCAGCCGGCGGGCGGGCATCCGAACCGACACCGCCATCGGCGTCCTGTTCGCCGGCACGTTCGCCCTGGGGATCTTCCTGTTCAGCACGATCCAGGGCTACGTCGCGGACCTGTTCAGCTTCCTGTTCGGCTACCTGCTGTCGACGTCGGTCGGGGACCTCGTCGGGCTGGCGGTCCTGGGTGGGATCGTCCTCGGGATCGTCGCCCTGCTGTGGAAGGAGCTGCTGTACTCGACCTTCGACCCGCTCGGCGCAGCGGCGTCAGGACTGCGCGTCGACCTGCTCGAGTCGCTGTTCCTCGCCCTGGTCGCGCTGACCATCGTCATCAGCCTCCAGGCCGTCGGGATCATCCTCGTCGTCGCCATGCTCGTCACGCCGGCGGCGACGGCCCAGTTGCTGGTGGTGCGGTTCGGCCGAATGATGGCGATCGCCGTGGCGGTGGGGATCCTGGCTTCCGTCGCCGGCCTGTACCTGTCGTTCTGGCTCGACCCACCCACCGGCGCGACCATCGTCCTCGTCGAGACCGGCTTGTTCCTGCTGGCTCTCGTGCTCGGTCCGCGGACGGGCTTGCTCGCACGGCGGGCTGCCGGGGCGGGATAGGCACGCGGGGCCGCGGGGGCGAGCGGCGCGGGGCCGCGGCGGGCTAGGCGCCGAGGGCGGCATCCAGCTGCGCCCGGGTGGGCATCCCTTCGCGAGCGCCGGCCCGGCCCGTCGACAGCGACGCCGCGACGACGGCCTCGCGAGCGGCGTCCTCCAGGCGCGCTCCTGCCGCCAGCGCCGCGGCAAGCGCGCCGTTCATCGCATCCCCGGCGCCGACCGTGTCGACAGCCGTCGTGCGCGCGGCCGGGATCTCGACCGGCGGGGCGTCGCGGCGGACGAGGAGCGCGCCGGCGGGTCCCAGGCTGACGAGCATCGCCGGCGGTCCCGCGCCCTCGGCGCTGGGCTCGATGAGCGATCGGGCGGCCGCCGCCGTGTCGTTCGCCGAGCGATAGCCGCCGGCACGAGCGGCGTCCGCCGCGACGAGTGTCGAGAGCTCCTGGCGGTTCGGCGTCGCGACCGCGGCGAGCGCCAGCGTCGCGCGATCGAGACCGGTTGCCGGAGCCGGATTGAAGATCGTCGTCGCGCCTCGCTCGCGCGCCACGCGCAATGCCTCGCGCGCGGCCGCGGTCGGGACCTCGTGGCCGACGAGCACGACGTCGCCAGCACCAGGTGCGAGCCGCCCAAGCGCGTCGCGGACCTGGGCCGCGTCCAGCGCGGCATTCGCACCCGAGGCGACCGCGATGAGGTTGTCGCCGCTGGTCGCAACCACGATCAGGGCGACGCCGGTTGGCTGGTCCGGCATCGTCCGCAGCTCGGACGTGTCGACGCCGTCCGCCTCGAGGGCGGCCCTCGCCTCCCTCCCGAACGCGTCGTCACCGACCGCCCCGACGAAGGCGACACGCGCGCCGAGCCTGGCCGCTGCGACCGCCTGGTTGCCGCCCTTGCCGCCCTGATGCCTGGCGTACCGGCCGCCGCTGACCGTCTCGCCGGCCGCCGGGAGCCGGTCGGCGGTGACGACGAGATCGACGTTGAGTGAGCCGACGACGATGACGCGCCCGCCCATCCCGTGCTACGTCCTGCCCGCCGTGGCCAGCCCGACGACGATGGTGAGGACGACGGCGGCAACCAGCGAGAACGGTCCCGGTCCCAGCAGGCTGATGGCCACGAGAACGAGTATCGCCGCGACGCTCATGGCCGCGCCTCAGCCCGTGATGTACTCGCCGCCGTCGACGCCGATGACGTTGCCGGTAACGAAGTCGAGACCGTCGCGCGACAGGGCGACGATGGCGTCGCCGACGTCCTGCGGCGTCGTCATCCGCCCGGACGGATTGCGCCGTACGCTCGCCTCGATGATCGCGTCGTGCTCCGGAATCTTCATCAGCGCGGGTGTCACGGTGACGCCGGCGCGGATCGCGTTGACGCTGATCCCCGAACCCTTCTTCGCCAGCTCCATGGCCAGCTGCCGGCAGTGCGATTCGAGGGCGGCCTTGGCCGACGACACCGCGCCATAGGTCGGGACCACGCGCGTCGAGCCCTCGGACGTCATCGCGTAGATCCGCGATCCGCGACCCAGGAACCCGCCGCGATAGAGGTCCTGGACCCAGTAGACGAGGCTGTTGGCCATCACGTCCTGGGTCATCTCGACCTGCTTGCGGTTGACCGCTTCCTTCGGATCGTCGGCGATGAACGGGAGAAGCGTTCCGAACGC
>JBGPDX010000130.1:0-6763 GCA_041482475.1 Candidatus Limnocylindria bacterium
CCTGGCCGCCCACACGCAGCTGGATCAGGACATAGTCCGCGCCGTCGATCGCCGCGTCGCGGTCGAGCGTCGTCACGAGCCGACCGCCCCAACCCAACCGGTCGAGCATCCGACGGGCGAGGCCGCCCACGACGTCGAGCCGTTCGCGATCGATGTCGAGGAGGACCAGCTCATCGATCGGCAGGCGCGCCGGGCGGGTCGCGAAACCCTCGATCAGTTCGGGCGTATACGTGCTACCGCCGCCGACGACGGCGATCTTGACGCCCATCGCTGCCTCCACGCCCCCGCGGCCGCTGCGGCCGCGATTCGACCTTGACGCCGGGCCGGTGATTGCTTATAAGCATATCAGCAAGCGATTCGGCGGCAAGACCCCACGGCTACCGGCGGTGGACACACTTGGCTCGCTTCCGTCTCGAGCTCGGCCCCATCCCGCTGCACCACCAGGTCTACCTGGACCTGCGATCCGCCCTCGATTCCGGCGAGTTCCGCCCGGGCGACCGGCTGCCGCCGGAGCGCGAGCTGGCCGCGCGGTATGGCTGCAGCCTGATCACGGTCCGCCGGGCGCTGATGGAGCTGACCCGGGAGCAGCGGATCGAGCGGACGCGCGGTCGCGGGACCTATGTCCTGCATCCAAAGATTGACCGTGACCTCGTCGAGCCGCTGACGTTCACCCAGGAGATGCAGACACGGGGCCTGGACCCGGAGACGCGGCTCATCGCGGCGCGACCCGAATCGGCCGGCGTCGCCGTCGCCGCCGCCCTGGGCCTCGAGCCCGACTCGCCGACGCTGTACCTCGAGCGGCTGCGACTCGCCGACGGCCAGCCACTCCTCCTCGAACAGGTCCATCTCCCGGCCGAGCGGTTCCCCGGCTTGCTCGCCTCGGACCTCGAACGGCAGTCGCTCTACGGCATCCTGACCGAGCGTTACGACACTCCCATCGCCCGCGTCCGCGAGACGTTCGAGCCGGTCCTCCTGCGCACGCGGGAGGCGGGATTGCTCGACCAGCCGCCTCGCTCCCCTGCCCTGCTCGTCGAGGGCATCGCCTTCACGGCGGACGGACGTCCGGTGGAGCTTGGCCGAACCTTCGTCCGGGGTGATCGGACTCGCTACTACCTCGAGCGGACCGTCGTCGTCGCCCCCCGGGAGCGTGCCGGGCGCGGCGAGCAGCGTGACCTCGTCGGCGCCGTCCGCGGCGCCGGGACGCCGGCATCGGCCCGGCCGGAGGAGGAGCACAGCAGCCGACCCGTCTGAGTCCGTACCGTCCCAGGCATTCGAAGCAGGAGGAGTTCGATGCGTACACCGTTGATGCGGTTCGCGGCCCTGGTGGCCGTGACCGCCCTCGCCTTCGGCGCGTGCGGAGGCGGCACGACGAGCCCGTCGGCCAGCACCGAGAGCACGGCACCCAGCGCGACGACCGCGGCCGTCGCCACGCCCAGCGGTCCGGCGACCGTTCCGCCGGGCGGGCCGGTCCAGGTTCGCTGGTTCTGCTGCCTTGGCGGCGGTGACGACGAGAGCCAGCAAAAGACGTTCGCCGACCTGATCAAGACGTTCAACGCGTCGCACCTGAACATCAAGGTCGTCTTCGACCATACCTCCTACGAGGGTGCCCGCCAGGCGTTCTCGGTCAAGCTGGCGTCCGGCAATCCGCCCGACATCGTCGGCCCGCTCGGCGTCGGCGGCGCATCGGCGTTCGAGGGTCAGTGGCTGGACCTCCAGCCGTACGTCGACAGGAACAAGATCGATCTGAGTGCCTACGACCAGGGGGCTGTCGACCTGTACAAGGCCGGCGGCCAGGGCCTGCTGGGCATTCCGTTCGCGATCTATCCCTCCGAGCTGTACTTCCAGCCCGACATGTTCGACGAAGCCAAACTTGAGTACCCGCCGGTCAAGTACGGCGACCAGTACAAGATGCCCGACGGATCGATGGTCGACTGGAACTACGACACCGTCCGCCAGGTGGCGCTGATGCTCACCCTGGACAAGAGCGGCAAGAACGCCACCGAGGCCGGCTTCGATCCCACCAAGATCGTCCAGTACGGCTTCGAACCCCAGCGGGACGACCTGCGGACGATGGGAGCGGCGTTCTTCGCCTCGGCCCGCCTGCTGGCCGACGACGGCAAGACTGCCCAGATCCCCGACGCCTGGGCCGCCGCGTGGAAGTGGGTCTACGACGGGATGTGGAAAGACCACTTCATCATGACCGACCAGGTCTATCGCACGCCCGCCTTCAACGGGGGCGGCTATGCCTTCAACTCCGGCAAGGTCGCGATGCAAGAGAACTTCCTGTGGGATGTCTGCTGCGTGACCGAGGCCGGCGGCAACTGGAACCTGGCCGCCCTGCCGTCCTACAACGGCAAGGTCACGGCCGCGATGAACGCCGACACCTTCCGCATCACCAAGAACAGCAAGCATCCGGACGAGGCCTTCGAGTTCTTGAACTTCCTCGTCACCGGCGCGGGCAAGACGCCGATGCTCAACGCCATCTCCGGCTTCCCGGCCCTCAAATCAGACCAGGGCGGCTACTTCGCCCAGCTCGAGCAGCAGAAGGACGACAAGGGCAAGCTGATCTATCCGTCCGCCATCAACTGGGACGTCGTGACCCAGGCCATCCAGTTCGCGGATATCAACCCGAACTCCGAAGCCTTCATGCCGAACTACAACAAGTCGCTGGACGTGCTCGTGAAATACCTGACCCGGTTCACCGGCACGAAGGGGCTCAACATCGACACCGAGTTGGGCAAGATGAAGACCGAGCTCCAGGCGGTCTTCGACAAGGCGTCATAGAACCCAACGCTTCGGCCCGTCCCCCTCGTCCGGACGGGCCGAACGATCACCGAGGACGGCGATGACGGCGATCGCAGTTCGGCGCCCGCAACGACGCTCCGCCCTTGTGCGCCGCGAGGCGCGCTGGGGCGTGCTCTTCATCGCGCCCTGGATCATCGGATTCCTGGCGTTCACCCTCATCCCGATGGTGGCGACCCTCGCCTTCACGTTCACCAACATCAACCTCGAGCAGAAGGACCCGCTGAGCTTTGTCGGGCTGCGGAACTACCAGGCCCTGCTCAACGACGGCCAGGCCTGGGACTCGCTGGGGGTCACGCTCCGCTTCGCGCTGATCGCCCTGCCGGTCGGCGTCATCCTGCCGTTCCTGGTCGCGTTGCTCCTCAGCAGCAGGCAGCTCAAGGGAGCCGGCGTGTTCCGGGTGCTGTTCTTCCTGCCGTACGTCGTGCCGTTTGTGGCCGGCGTGCTGATCTGGCAGACGATGCTCAACCCGACCGACGGCTGGGTTGACGTCTTCCTGCGGGCGATCGGCGTAGCTGACCCACCCGACTGGCTGCGCGACACGTCGTGGGTCTACGCGGGCCTCGTGATGATGGGGCTGTGGGGGATCGGGGGCGGCGTCATCGTCTACCTGGCCGGTCTGAAGGGCATCCCCAGCGAGTTGTACGACGCGGCGCGGATCGATGGCGCGGGCTACGTCGCCCAGCTTCGCCACGTGACCATCCCGATGCTTACCCCGGTCATCTTCTACACCCTCGTGCTGGGGATCGTCGAGGTTCTCCAGTACTTCCTCGTTCCACTGGTGCTGAACCAGGGCACCGGCGAGCCGGGAGGCTCGACCCTGTTCCTCAACCTCTACATCTACAAGAGCTTCTTCGGCTACCACGACCTGGCGTACGGATCGACGATCGCCTGGTTCCTGTTCGGCCTGACCCTCCTGATCACGCTCGTCCTGTTCGGGACGGCGCGCCGCTGGGTCTACTACGCGAGCGACCGGTGACGATGACCGGTCTGGATCGCGGCGCCCACCTGCCGGATCTGGCCGCGAGCCGTCCGGGACTCTTCAGCCGCCTGCGACGAAGGAGCCGGCCACGGGTGCGGCCGCGGTCCGCGAAGGACGCCGCCCGCTCATTCACGGTCACCTTCATCGCGGTCGTCGCGCTGGCGGCGTTCCTGTCACCCCTCGTCCGGTCGTTCTCCCTGTCGATCAAGAGCCCTGAGCAGGTTCAGCAGGTGGACGGCCCGCTCTATCCGGCCAGCCCGGCGAAGTTCACCTACAACGGCCGCGCCTACGACGTCTACGTGGTGCCCCTGCCAGACGGCACGACCAGGAATCTCGCCCTCGTCAGAAAAGGCCGCACGTCGAGCGAGTTCGCCGATCCCGCCAATGCGGCGGCGGCGCTGATCACGTGGGAGGGACAGTGGCGGACGCTCAGCCCCGCCTGGACGTTCGATCCCCAGTGGCATAACTACATCGACGTGTGGAACCAGATCAACTACCCGCGCCTGCTGTTCAACACGGTGGCGATCGCGCTCATCGGCATGATCGGCACGATCGTCTCGTGCACCCTCGTCGCCTACGGCTTTGCCCGCTTCCGCTTCCCCGGCCGGGACCTCCTGTTCGTCCTGGTCATTGCGACGATCTTCCTGCCGGGCGCCGTCACGATCATCCCGACGTACGCGGTCTTCGCCAAGATCGGCTGGGTCGGTACCTGGCTGCCGCTGCTCGTGCCGACCTTCTTCGCCAACGCCTACGATGTCTTCCTGCTCCGCCAGTATTTCCGGACGATCCCGCGGGAGATGGACGAGGCGGCTGCGATCGACGGCGCCGGTCCGTTCCGGACGCTCGTGTCGGTGCTCATCCCGCAGGCCTGGCCGGTCATCATCGCCGTCGCCATCTTCCACCTCGTCTACTCGTGGAATGACTTCTTCGCTCCGCTGATCTACCTGTCGACGAATCCCGACCTCGTGACGTTGCCCGTCGGTCTGGCCGCATTCAGCGGTGCGAGGGTGGCGGAGAATCCGGGCCTGATCCAGGCGGGGACGCTGATGACGATGATCGTCCCGGTCGTCCTCTTCCTCATCTTCCAGCGCTTCTTCGTCCGTGGCATCGTGATCACCGGAGTCGAGCGATAGCCGCCTTCCGCGTCGCCCTGACGTTCGACGCCGAGCACCCGGACCGGCCGACGGTGCCGGGCGTCACGGAGCGGGTGATCGACACCCTGGGTGACGCCGGCGTCCGGGCCACCTTCTTCGTCCAGGGTCGGTGGGTGGAGGCGTATCCGGACGTGGCGGCGCGGATCGCCCCGGCCGGCCATCTCGTAGGCAACCACTCCCACTACCACGCCAGGATGCCGCTCCTGTCGGCGACGGGATTCGCGACCGACGTCCGCGCCGCGCAGAAGGTCATCGCCGATCGCCTGGGCGTCGATCCGCGGCCGTGGTTCCGTTGTCCGTTCGGCGCCGGGGCGGGCCGGCCGCGGATCCAGCGGCGGCTCGAAGCGCTCGGCTATCGCGACGTGGGCTGGGACGTGGATGCCCGCGACTGGCAGCTCCACTCGGCGCGCCGAATGACCTCGTCGGTCGCCGCACGAACGATCGAGCGGGGCGACGGGGCGGTGGTCCTCATGCACGGTTGGCCGAAGATCACGCCGCTCGCGCTGCCGGACCTGATCGCCCGGCTGCGCGACGCCGGCGCGACGTTCGTCCGTGTCGACGAGCTGCCGCGGCTCCCCGGCCCGACGCCCCAGGCGGCGACGTCGGAGACCGCCCGCGATCCGGCCGCCCCCGAAGCTGGGGCCTTCAGCGCCCCGGATGGGCGTCCATGAGAGCCGCCGTCCTGGCCGTCGATGGGGGCAATTCCAAGGCCGACGTCGCGCTCGTCGGGCCTTCTGGCGAGTTGCTCGCGGCGGTTCGGGGGCCGACCGTCTCGCACCAGGCGATCGGGCTCGAGTCGGGCATGGAGCGCCTCGACGAGCTCGTCCGGGAAGCGGCCTCGACGGCCGGCATCGAGGCCCAGCCATTTGCGCAGATCGGCGTCTACACGCTCGCCGGCGCCGACTACCCGTCGGACATCCGGCTCCTGACCCGCGCCCTCGGCCTGCGGTCCTTCGCGGCCACCGATCTCGTGCTCAACGACAGCTTCGGCGCGCTGCGGGCCGGGACGGACCGCGACTGGGGCGTCGTCCTCATCTGCGGCCAGGGCATCAACGCCGCGGCCGTCGCACCGGACGGGCGGCGCGCCGGGTTCCCGGCGGTCGGCGACATCGCCGGCGACTGGGGCGCGGGCACGTCGGTCGGGATGGAGGGCCTGGGCGCGGCGATCCGCGGTCGCGATGGCCGGGGCCCGCGGACGTCGCTCGAGCGACTCGTGCCGCGGCACTTCGGGCTCGCCCACCCGGCGGCGGTGACGCGGGCGATGTACACCGGCAGGATCCGGGAGCGTCGCGTGGCCGAGCTCTCGCCGGTCGTCTTCGCCGCCGCGACCGCCGGCGATCCAGTCGCCCGCTCGATCGTCGACCGCCTCGCGACGGAGCTCGTGGCGATGGCCAGGGCCCTCATCAGGCGGCTCCACCTGTCGCGGCTCGACCCCGACGTGGTGCTGGGCGGCGGCGTCTTCCGGACCAACGACAAGGCCTTCTTCAACGCCATCGCCGAGGGCATCGCCGAGGTGGCGCCCGGGGCGCGGCTCGTCCGCCTCGCCGCCCCGCCGGTCGTCGGCGCCGCGCTGATCGGGCTCGATCGGCTGGCAGGCCATGCCGTCGACCCGCCGACGGCGCACAGCCTGCGCGCCGCGTTCGCCGGCTGGAAGCCGGAGCGCACCGCCGGCTGACGGGAGTGTGTGGCTACGATGGCCGCGAACGGCAGGCGGCGAGAGGGACGACATGGACCTGGGGCTGAAGGGCAGGCGGATCCTCGTCGGAGGCGCGAGCCGCGGGCTGGGGGCCGGGATCGCCCAGGTGGTCGCGGCGGAGGGGGCGCG
>JBGPDX010000131.1:0-6699 GCA_041482475.1 Candidatus Limnocylindria bacterium
CGCGGCAAGGATTCGCTCGACGGCCGTACGGTTGGCTGCCGCGATCGCCGCGCCGACCCGGTCCCTCGGGTCGTCCTCGAGGTGGGCGAGCAGCAGGCCGAGCTCGCGATCCCCCGCGGCCGGCGGACGCCAGTCGAGCGACACGACGGGGGCGCCGTGACTGCGGATCGGGTCGGCGAACCCGGCGAGGCCAACGTTGATCGCGCGGACGCCCTCGGCAAGAAAGCCCGGCACGGCGGCAGACCGGCTCATGGCTGGAGGGCCGCCATCGGAGCCGCGGCCGGGCGGGCTTTGGTCGCGGCCTTCGCGATCGAGGCCGCCAGCATCGCGGCGCGAGCGTTGCTCGATTCCAGCATCACGCCCGTCTGGGCGAGGAGCCGTTCCTGGCGGTCGAGCCCCTGCGGGTCGTCGTCGGTGCCGCAGACCGACGCGACGACGAGGAGATGCCGCCCCGAAGACACGGCCATGGCCATCGCGTCGGCGATCGCCGGGACGAGCGCATCGGCCGGATCCGGATGCGACCCGAAGCCAAGGACAACGTCGAGCAGCAGGACGGCGACGGCGGGGTCCGCGGCGGTGGCGAGGATCTGCTCGTTGCGCAGACGCGGGTCGATCATCGGGTGCGGGCGACCGACCGTGTACTCGTCGTCGCCCAGGTCGACGATCGCGTCGTGCCGCTCGGCCCCCAGGATGGATTTCAGGATGAGCTTGGCTTCGCCGGCCAGCGAGCCGCCCGAGTACAGGCCGCGGATGTCGCGCTGCCCCGGCGCGAGGCGTTCGGCTGCCTCGCGGGCGAGCATGTCGAGCTGCGGATCCGCGGCTCCATCCGTTGCGCCCGGCGCTTCGCCGCGGGCCAGCGCCACGGCCAGCCGGGCGGCGTCCTCGAAGGTCGCCGCGGGATGCGCGCCCGCGGCGCGGACGGCGGCCGGGTCGCCGCCCAGGAAGTTCACCACGACCGGCTTGGGAGCCTTCCGGACTGCGTCGAGAATCCTCGTCGCGACGAGCGGCGACGGCGGCTTCGAGATGAGGACGACCACCTCGGTCGCGGGATCGCCCATCAGCAGGCGAATCGCCGCCAGCATCGTCCGACCAGCCACCCGCTCGTCGAGGTCGCGCCCGCCGGTGCCCAGGGCGTGGGAGATGCCGGACCCGAACCGGTGGATGAGCGTGCTCACCTGCTGCAGGCCGGTTCCGGACGCGGCGGCCAGCCCGATGGGTCCGCGGCGGACGGCGTTGGCGAAGCCGAGCGGGACGCCGCCCACGATCGCAGTGCCACAGTCGGGTCCCATCACGAGGAGGTCCCGCTCCTCGGCCAGCTGCTTGAGGGCGATCTCGTCCTCGATCGACACGTTGTCGCTGAACAGGAAGACGTTAAGGCCGTGCTTGAGGGCCTTGATGGCCTCGGCCGTGGCGTACGTTCCGGGCGTCGAGACGAGCGCGAGATTGGCGTCGGGGAGCTCGCCAAGCGCCTCGGCGATCGTCTGCGCGGCAGGCGTCTCGACCGTCGCGTCGCGGCTGCCGGTTCCGGCCGCGAGGAGCGTCGCGGCCCGGGCGAGGGCGCTGTCGGCCGCGTCGGCGTCGTCCGCCGCCACCGCCACGACCAGATCGTTCGGGCCGGGACTCCCGGTGGCCGCTCCAGACAGCCCCGCGGCGGCAAGCACGGCCAGGTTCGCCGCGGTCGCCATGACGAGTCCCGCCCGCTTGACGCCGGGCAGCTGCTCGAGCTGCGCGGCGATGCCCATGAGCTCCACGGAGTCGCGGTAGCTGTTGCGGTGGACCGCGCCGCGGACGACCTGGCTCATGCGGCCGTCCTCCGTTCGCCGAGCCATCTGGCGGCCGCAGGATCGAGGGCCAGGAACAGCCCGACCAGGGTGTCGGCGCCGGACGTCGCGCCGTAGGCCATGGCCCTGGCGATGGCGCGGCCGAGCCCGACGGCCCGTTCGGTCGCCAGCGCCAGCAGGACGTCGGTCAGCCGCTCGGCGTATTGGCCCGCCGCAGCGTGGACGAGTGAGGCCGCGCCGATCGTCGTCGTCCGACGCGGCGCCTCCTCCCCGATCGCGGCCACGATCCGCCCGCGCGCCGGATCGCCGGTGGCCTCGAGGCCGGCCAGCAGTCCGACGAGGAAGTCGTCGCCGGAGGGCGTGAGCCCGACGCCGAGGCCGATCAGGGACAGCGCCGCGGTCGCGGCTCCGTCGGCGTCGGCGACGAGCAGCGAGTCTTGCAGCGCGGCGATGTGCGGAACGGCCGCCCGGGCGAACGGATCGGCGACCTCGCCCGGCGCCAGCAGTCTCCCGAACCCGCCCTCGCCGGCCCCTTCGGCCGCCAGCTCACGGGCGACGTGGACGCGGGCAGCGAGACGAGGACCCGGAGTGCATCTGGCCGAAGCGGGAAGCCGCGCCGACCAGGTTGCGGCCCTCGAGACGTCGACGAGGCAACGCCGCCCGATGCCGAACGCTCGCAGGTCCGCCGGGCCGCCGACGAGGATCCCGCCGGGCACGCCGCCGACGTCGTCCAGGGCAACCACGACCAGCTCGCGGGACGTCTCGGCACGGATGTACAAGGCCGCGCGATAGGCGCGCTCGACCTCGCCGCGGAAGTGGGGACCCCGGATGGCGAGGGCATGGTCCAGCCGGGTGGCGGTGAGCATGACTGGCCGCTCCACGGGCCCATGCTATGGACGGCGCAGTCGGCCGTCATTGGCAGACTGTCATACTCCGCGCAGCGTCCGACTGGGGCCCTTCCACAGCGAGGTTGGTGATGGCAGCCGTCGTCGCTCCGTCCGCGATCCCCTCCGAGCGCCGCGGGCTGCGGGGCGTCCCGGTCAGGGACGTGCTCGCCCTGCCGTCGATGTCGCGGGCTCGGCTGGTGGCGGGGGCGGGCGGCCTCGACCGGGTGGTGCGGTCGGTCAACGTCATGGAAGTGCCGGACATCCTCGACTGGGTCCAGCCGGACGAGCTGCTGCTGACGACCGCCTACCCGCTGCGCGAGGATCAGGCCGCGCTGGGCGAGCTGGTCCCGCGACTGGCCGACCGCGGGCTCGCCGGGATGGCCATCAAGCCCAACCGCTACATCGGCTCGATTCCGGCCCTCATGGCCAGGGAGGCCGAACGGCTCGACTTCCCGCTGATCGAGCTCCCGCCGCCGGCGTCGTTCAACGAGATCATCGGGTCGGTGCTCGGCGTCATCCTCGACGTCCAGTCGGTCCGCCTCCAGCGTGCCGCGGAGATCCACGAGCGGTTCACCAACATCGTCCTCAGCGGCGGCGGACTGCGCCAGATCGCCGAAGCCCTGTCCGAGGCGATCGGCCTGCCGGTCGCGATCCTCGACGGCCAGGGCGTCCTGCTCGCCCGCTCGCCGGCGTTCGACGACGGGCTGGTGCCTGCCCTCGCCGAGGCGCTGGTCGTCGAGCCGGCCGGCGAGTCGAGATCGACCGTCGTGGGAGGGCGCGAAGCCATCCTGCAGGCCGTTCGCGTCGGCGCCGAGCGGCATGGAACGATCGTCGCCCTGGGTCCGGCGGCGGGACTGGGAGACGACGATCTCGAGGCGCTCGACTACGCCGCCACGGTCGCCGCGCTGCGGCTCGTCCAGGCCCGTGCCGTGGCCGAGGCGGATCGTCGCTTCCAGGCGGTCTGCCTGGAGGAGCTGGTCACCGGTCATGTCACGGACCGCGGGGCCTTGATGGAACGATCGGCCGCCTTCGACTGGGAGCTCGCCAAGCCGCACGCCGTCCTCGTCGCCGAGCTCCACGAGCTCGACGGCCGGCCGTTCGGCCGGCTGGCCGGCACGTCGGACGAGCTGATCGCCCGCCACCGGCTGGTCGAGGCGGCCCGGCTCACCCTGGGCCACGGGGCGATCGTCTGGGAGCGGACAGCGGGGATCGCCGCCCTGGTCCCGGTCACGACGCGGGGGCGGGAGGCGGCCCGGCTGGCCGGTTCGGAGCTGCTTGCCGAAGGCGCCCGACGCCTGCCCGCCAGCCTGATCGACGTGGGCCTCGGCCGCCCTGTCGACGATCCGCTGCGGCTCGACGAGAGCTTCCGTGAGGCACGCAACGCGATCGCCGTCGCGCGCTGGAGTCGCGCCCACGGCGTCGTGTCGCTGTTCGAGGAGCTCGACCTCGACCGACTGCTCTTCAACACGCCGGAGGTGGAGCGCGCCACGTTCATCGACTCCACCGTCGGCCCGTTGATCGCCTACGACCAGCGCCGGCGCACCAGTCTCGTCGAGACGCTCGAGGTCTACCTCGCGACCCGCAACGTGGCCGACGCCGCGCGGCGGCTGTACGTCCACTACAACACGCTGGCCAACCGCCTAGAGCGGATCGCCCAGGTCCTTGGCCCGTTCGTCGACGACCCGGACCGCTGCCTGACGCTGGGTCTCGCGCTCCGCCTGCGCCGCTCGTCGCCGCGAACCTGAGTTCCCCGCGTCGGCCGGATTACACTGCGCGCCTCCCTTCCCGCAGCGGGACGCGTCATGCAGCTCACCCCACGCGAGACCGACAAGCTCCTGGTCTATGTCGCGGCGGACCTGGCCCGGCGTCGCCGGAGCCGGGGATTGAAGCTCAACCTCCCGGAGGCCGTCGCGCTCATCACCGAAGCGATGCTCGAGGGGGCCCGCGACGGCCGCCGGCTGTCCGAGGTGCGCGCCATCGGGCGCCGCGTCCTCACCCGTGACGATGTCATGGACGAGGTGCCGGAGCTGCTGACGGTGGTCCATGTCGAGGCGACGTTCCCTGACGGAACGAAGCTCATCTCCTGCCACGACCCCATCCCGTGAGCGGCGGCCGGCCGATCGGCGGATACATCCATCCCGACGGCGAGATCGAGCTCAACGCGGGACGGGCGGTCATCGAGATCGACGTCGCCAACCGGGGCGATCGGCCGATCCAGGTGGGGTCGCACTACCACTTCGCGGAGGCGAACCGCGCACTCGCGTTCGACCGGCTGGCCGCCTATGGCCGCCGGCTCGACGTGCCGGCCGGGACGGCCGCCCGGTTCGAGCCTGGCGAGACGCGCGTCGTGCGACTCGTTGCCTTCACCGGGCGCCGGATCATCACCGGTGGCCACGGCCTGGTCGGCGGCGCGCTCGACGCGCCGGGCGCGGTGGCGGCCTTCACGGCGGCCGCCAGGGCCCGCGGCTTCGAGATCCGCGACGACGCCGACACGTCGGGCGGAACCCGCCGCTGAGGCGGCGCCGCGATGCGCATCGATCGCCGCCGCTACGCCGAGCTGTACGGGCCCACGACCGGGGACCGCTTCCGGCTCGCCGATACGAACCTCATCTGCGAGGTCGAGCGCGACCTGACCGTGGCGGGGGACGAGGCCGTCTTCGGCGGCGGCAAGACGATCCGTGACGGGATGGCCCAGGCTTCGGGGGCGACGAATGCCGGCGGCGCGCTCGACCTGGTGATCACCAATGCCGTCGTCCTGGACGCCCGGCTGGGAGTGATCAAGGCCGACATCGGCGTCCGCGACGGACGGATCGTCGGGCTGGGCAAGGCCGGCAACCCCGATGTCATGGACGGCGTGTCGCCCGATCTCGTCATCGGTGCCGGGACCGAGGTCATCTCGGGCGAAGGCCTGATCGCCACCGCCGGGGGCGTCGACACCCACGTCCACATGATCTCGCCGCAGCAGGTCTGGTCCGCGCTGAGCAACGGCGTGACGACGATCCTGGGCGGCGGTACCGGCCCGGCCGACGGCACGAACGCGACGACCGCGACGCCGGGTCCGTGGAACATCGCCCGGATGCTCCAGGCGGCAGAGGCATTGCCGGTCAACTGGGGCGTCTACGGCAAGGGCAACTCGAGCCTGCCGGAGGCGATGCGGGAGCAGGTCCGGGCGGGCGCATGCGGTCTCAAGGCGCACGAGGACTGGGGCACCACGCCGGCCGTGATCGACGCCGCGCTGCGGGTGGCCGACGAGGAGGACGTCCAGCTCGCGATCCACACCGACACCCTCAACGAGGCCGGCTATGTCGAGGACACGATCGCGGCGATCGCCGGCCGGACCATCCACACGTTCCACACGGAGGGCGCCGGCGGCGGCCACGCGCCCGACATCATCCGGATCGCCGCGCAGCCGAACGTGCTGCCGTCGTCGACCAACCCGACTCGCCCCTACACGATCAACACGCTCGACGAGCACCTCGACATGCTCATGGTCTGCCACAACCTCAACCCCGGCGTCCCCGAGGACCTCGCCTTCGCGGAGAGCCGGATCCGGGCGGAGACGATGGCGGCCGAGGACGTCCTCCACGACCGCGGCGTCCTGTCGATGTACTCGTCCGACTCCCAGGCGATGGGCCGCATCGGCGAGTCGTTCATCCGGCTGTTCCAGACCGCACACAAGATGCGGCATTTTCACGGCCCGCTCGACGGCGACGAGGGCAACGACAACGGCCGGATCCTGCGCTACCTCGCCAAGCTCACGATCAACCCCGCGATCGCCCACGGCATCAGCCACGTCGTCGGCTCGCTCGAACCCGGCAAGCTGGCCGATGTCGTCCTCTGGCCCATCGCCTTCTTCGGCGTCAAGCCACGACTCGTGGTCAAGGGCGGGCTCATCGCGTGGGCCCTGATGGGCGATCCGAACGCCTCGATCCCAACCCCGGAGCCGGTTCGCTTCCGGCCGATGTTCGGCGCCCTCGGCGGCGCCCTCCCCGCGACGTGCGTCACCTTCGTCTCGCGTTCGGCAGCCGAGC
>JBGPDX010000132.1:0-6470 GCA_041482475.1 Candidatus Limnocylindria bacterium
CGAGGGTTTCGTCCGGCGTTCGTCCGATCACCAACCGCTCGAAATAGCGCGGCGCCTCGAAGATCCCCAGGCGTGCCTCGACCACCTGTCCGTTACGGACGACGAGGCGTAACGATCCCTCGCCCTCCACGCGCGTCAGTTCGGCGACCTCGAAACGCTGCTCGGCGGCTTCGCCGGCCGAGCCCGGGTCCGATTCAGCGGTCCGGTGCATCGCCACCTCCCGTCGACCGGGGTGGCGCGCCAACCCAGTCCGTCACCCGGTCGCGAAACGGCGGCGCCCAGGCCGTGAAGCCGGCGAACAGTCGGCCTTTCTCGTCCCCGGAACGGCCCTGCGCGTCGAGCACCCGGTCGAGCGCCCGCAGGTTGACCTGCGAGCGAGGGCCAAAGCAGCCGTAGCAGCCCCGACCGAACGCGGGACAGATCGCGCCGCAACCGGCGCGCGTCAGCGGGCCAAGACAGGGCAAGCCGGCGCTCACGACGACGCACACGGCTCCCCGCCGCTTGCACTCCTCGCAAACGGCGATGTCGGGCAGCTGCGGACGTCGCCCGACGAGGAGGGCGGTCAGCAGCTCGACGAGCTGGCCTGGATCGATCGGGCAGCCGCGAAGCTCCGCATCGACCGTGACATGGCTCGAGATCGGGGTCGAGGTTGCCAGCGACTCGACGTACTCGGGTCGCGGGTAGATGGCACGACGCCACGCATCATGGCTGGCCCAGTTCCGGAGGGCCTGGATGCCGCCGGCGCCGGCACACGCCCCGATCGTCACCAGCACCTTCGTTCGCCGACGGAGGTCGACGATCCGGTCGGCCTGCCAGGCGGTGCTGACGGAACCCTCGACGAGCAGGACGTCGAACGGCCCCTCGGACCGTGTCGAGCTCGCCTCCGGGAAATCGACGATCTCGAATCGGTCGGCGATCTCGAGCAACCGATCCTCCAGGTCGAGGAGCGTCAGCTGGCATCCGTCACACGACGCGAACTTGACGATTCCCACGCGGGGCCGGACGGGGGACGTGGGACCGGACGTCGCCGCGGCCATCAGATTCCCTCGCGACCGAACGTCTTGCCCAGCCCGGCGAGCGAGAACACGGGCCCGTCGCGGCAGACGAAGTACGGGCCCATCTGGCAGTGACCGCACAGGCCTACGCCGCACTCCATGTGGCGTTCGAGCGACAGGAAGGTCCGCTCCGGCGCCAGTCCCCGCATGGCGAGCGTGGTGGCGGCCGCCTGCATCATCCGTTCGGGTCCGCAGACGAACGCCACCGCCGACGTCCCATCCCAGTCGGCCTGGTCGAACAGCTGGGTGACGACGCCGACCCGGCCCAGCCAGTCGCCGCCGGCGCGGTCGACGACCTCGGCGAATTCGAGGCCCTGCCGGCTGGCCCAGGCGGCGTACTCGGCAACGTACAGCCGATCCACCGGGGTCCGCGCCCCGTAGTACAGGCGAACAGCGCCGAAGCGTCCGCGGTCGGCCAGGACCTGGTCGACGATCGGACGGACCGGAGCGAGGCCGATCCCCCCGGCGACGATCACGACGTCACGCCCGATCGCCAGGTCGATCGGCCACCCTACGCCGAGCGGGCCGCGCAGGCCGACGTGATCGCCGGGTTTCGACGACGCCAGCGTCGCCGAGGCCGGCCCGGCGGCCCGGATCGTCAATTCGATGCCGCCATCGGTGAAGCGCGAGACGGACATGGGAATGGCCGGCAAGCCGGGCCGGGTCAGCATGACGAATTGCCCGGGCCGTCCAGCTGCAGCCAGGTCCGAGGCCCACCGAAGGGCCAGCGTGGTCGTGTCGGCGGTCTCGACCCGGACCTCGCGGACGGTGGCAGTCGAGAAGCCGTCGGCGACTGACGGCGTGGCCCGGGGGATGGCCAGCGGCACGGTCGACGGCTGCGTCGCCGTGAACGTCGACAACTCCTCGCGGACGTCGATGCCGGCCGGGCACCAGGCGATGCAGCGCCCGCACCCGACGCAGCCGGATGTGCCGAACTGGTCCACCCAGGTCGCGAACTTGTGGGTAAGCCACTGGCGGTAGCGGTCCTGGGAGCGCGGGCGGAAGTCGCCCCCCGCGACCCTGGCAAACCCGTCGCTGAAGCACGAGTTCCAGACCCGCTCGCTGACGGACTCCTGCCCCGCCAGGTCGGACCGCTGGTTGATCCCGGTGCAGAAGCAGGTCGGGCAGACGAGGGTGCAATTCGAGCAGCTGAGGCAGCGCTCGGCGACCTGCGCCCAACGCGGATCCTCGAGCCTCGTCAGCAATCCGTCGCGGACGCGCCCCGTGTCGACGGGATTTCCGATCCTCGAGCGCGCGTCGCCCACCGCCGTCGCCGCCGCGGCCGCCTGGGCGCTCGTCGCGGGGCGCGTTCCGAGCCGTCCTGCCAGCTCCGCGCCGAGTGGCGATCCGGTGTCCACCAGGAACCCGTCGTCGAGCTCGGTGAGGGCCAAGTCATACCCGGGGCCCGCCTCCGGGCCCGTCCCCATCGAGGTGCAGAAGCAGGTGCTCGCGGGCCGCGTGCAGTTGACGGCAACGACCACGGCCGACCGCCGACGGGCCGTGTAGTCGGCGTCCTGGACCGGGCCCTGACTCAGCACCCGATCGTGAATCCGCAGCGCCGCCAGGTCGCAGCCCCGGACGCCCAGGAACGCCATCGGTGCGGCGTCAGAGGACACGGCTTCAAAGGCCAGGGACGACCCGTCCCGCCTGACCCGCGAGATCGGGACGAGCGGGGGGAAGGTGAACCTCTTCCAGCTCGTGGGGCTCGACGCATAGCCGAAGACCTGCCGGCCGTCATCGTGGCGAAGGCGGTACCGGCCGGCTGCCTGCTCGTCGTGCCAGCCGGCCGGCAGATCGTCGATCGACGTCACCTCGTCGTAGACGATGGCGCCGTCGGAGACCGTCGGCCCGATGACGCGCCGCCCGTCCTCGCGAAGCAGGCCGATCAGCCTCTCGAGCTGGGCCCGGGGCAGGAAGCCAGGTGACTCGGGCATGGTCACCACGGCGCGTAGCCCGCCGCACCGAACAGGTCCAGCAGCTGCAGCCGAGTCGATGCCAGGCGCCGGGCGACGGCCTCAAGGAGGCGCGCGTAGACCGCGGCAGCCAGGGCGTGGTCGGCCGCGACGGCGGCTCGAAGGGCCGTGGCGTCGAACACGACAGCCTCGACCGCCTCGATGGCGAGGGCCGTTGCGGTCGCGCGGTGCGGAGCCACCAGCGCGGACCAGCCGAAGACGTCGCCCGGCTCGATGGTCAGGGTGGCGACCCATCCGCGACTCGGGACGAACGTCCGCAACGCCACTCGGCCGTGCCGGACGATGCCGAACTCCCGCGTCTCGTCGCCCTCCCGGTCGATCTCGGTCAGCGGCTCGAACCAGCGGACCCGGCCCAGATCGACGAGGCGATCACGCGATGATGGCGGAACGTCGCCGGACAACCAGCCGCCGATGGCTTCGGCGACCACGTCCCGGCCGTCGGCCACCTGGACGCCTACCGGACCTGTGTCGTCGGAAGGACGCGGTCTCGTTCCGGCGCCTCGATCCGCGTGTCGTCGACCTCCCAGGTCACGCTGACCAGGACGTCGACGATGCCGGGGACCATGCCGACGACACGCTGGATCATCTCGGCGGTGGACTTGCGCTCGACGCGACCGCGGATCGTGGCCTGCCCGTTCTCGACGATGACGTCGAAGAGCACCGGGTTGAGCCACAGGACGTGGAGCAGCACGTCGTCGCGAATCGCCGTCGCGAGCTCCTCGTCCGATCGCACGAAGGCGCGGATCAAGTCCGCCCGGGTGACGATCCCGACGAGCTTCCCGTCGTCGACGACGGCGAGCCTCTTGACGTGGCGATCGACCATCGTCGCCGCTGCCCGCTGCACCGTCCGGCCGGACTCGACCGTGATCGCCGGCGAGGTCATCGCCTCCGCCGCGGTGGTCGCCGCGATCTTCGCCAGCTCCGTGCGGGTCGCCCGCGACTCCCCGAGCAAACGGGCGAACCGGCGATGCTCGATGGCCTCCGGACCCTGCTCCTTCATCAGCAGGTCGGCCTCGGAGACCATCCCGACGACGGCGCCTTTGCCATCGACGACGGGCACACCGCTGATGGAGTGATCGACCATCAGCCGGGCCACGTCCTTGAGCGGCGCGTCCGGTCGAACGCTGATCACTGACCTGGTCATGACGTCGGCGACGGTCCTCATCGCGATCACCCATCCTTCGGCTCCGGCACGGAGCGGGCCCGCTCGTGCTACGAGCTTCGCGGGCGGATGGCGACGGGCACAGGGTCGAAAGTCACCTGCTGGCAGGCGGATCGGCAGCCGTCCCGGTAGGTCGGCGAGGGAAGCCGGGGCGCTCCATCCGGCCTAGCTGATCCCGGACCTCAGATCCAGATCCAGCAACGGAAAGAGACACGCCTCCTCGCGCTCGACGTGAGCTCGAAGGAGCGCGTCGAGCCCCAGTAGATCGGCGCGCAGCTGCTGCGCCTCTTCGCGGCTCGGTTCGTGGTGGAGGCGGAACAGGTCCGCCCGGACTCGATCGACAAGCGCTCGGATCTGGCCGTGCTCGAACCGCATCAGCCTCGTCGCCCACGTTGTGTGAGCCCGTTCGTCGAGCTCGGGGTAGAGAAACAGCTCCTCCCACGCGGTATGCGGCTCGAGAACCTCGTCCACCCACTGCACGACGGCCGCGACCTCTCGTGAGAGGTCCGGGGCCGCGATCTCGTGAACGAGGCGGGCCACGTCGCTGAGGTGGTTGATGCCGCGCGCGAGCTCGCGATGCTCGTGCGCCACGAAGGCATGCTCCGCGATGGCGCCGTGCGGAAACTCAGCCATCTCGACCTCCCGGACGACGCGAGGACATGCTCGCCAGGTCGCTCGTCCTGGCCTCGAGCATCGCCTTCGCCGCCGAGGCACGGTAGTGCCATCGGTCACGACCGGGACGGCGACCTGGCGGACTTGCCCCGTTCAATCGGCCCGTCGAGCGGACTATCCCGCGCCGGCGGCGGCCAGCAGCTCGAGACCGTCGGCCCAGGCGTGGCGATGCTCGCGCCGCAGGCGTGCCTCTTCGGACTGGATCAGCTGCCACAGACCGGGATCCGTCGCCCGGAGCTCCGGGCTGGCGCCGTAGCGGTGAGCGAGGTCGGCAAGGAAGCAGGAGAAGCGGGCCACCGGCTCCGCTCGGCCAACGCGAGCCTCGAAGCCGGGCGCGTAGTCGACCGCGATCTTGAGCCGCCCGAAGAACGCGCCGAGGTTCTCGGCCGCCGGATCCCAGCCCTGGGAGTGTCCGCCGCGACGGAGGAGCGGGGCCGGCGAGGTGAATACCGCGATGACGGCGCCGCCGATCGATGCCGCCGACAGGTGGCCGCCGAAGGTCAGGTACTCGTTGGACACGCGGAGCCGATCGACAATCCGGATCGCGCCCCACGAGAAGCTGGTTTCGAGCGGCATCGGGCTCAGGCCGTTGAGCGTCTGCCGCACGCCCCGGTCCCGGACCGTCGTCCAGAACTCGATGAGCTCAGGATCGAAATGATGGAGCGTGGGCCGATCGCGGATGGCGACCAGCAGATGAGCCGGTCCGGGATGCGCGGGAAGGTCCGGGTCGGCCAGGAAGCCCCAGCCGGCCAGCAGCTCCGCCGCGATCGCGGGGTCGATGGCAGCCCCCATGCTGATCGTCACACCATGACGATCGCCCGTCCGCGAGGCCCTGGTCGAGTGCCGAGGCGACCATTCGCAGGGGCCACCCGGACCCCAGCCCCGGGCCCGGTGCCGGGCGCCGGCGGCCGCTTACAGCTCGTGGGTCCGTCGGGCGAGCGCCGTGAGCTCGTCGCGGAAATCGGGATGGGCGATCGAGATGAGGGCCCTGGCGCGCTCCCGGATGCTCCGCCCGAACAGCTCGGCCACGCCCCATTCGGTCACGACCGTGCGAACGTGCGCGCGGGTCGTCACCACGCCCGCACCCTGCCGGAGGTACTGGACGATCCGGGACTGGCGGCCGCCGGCGGCGGTCGACGGCAGGGCGATGATCGCCCGACCGTTCTCGGCCTGTGCGGCGCCGCGGATGAAGTCCATCTGTCCGCCCACACCGCTATAGAGCCGGTCTCCGATGGAGTCGGCGCAAACCTGGCCGGTAAGGTCGACCTCGATGGCGGAATTGATGGCCGTCATCAGGCTGAAGCTCCTGATGACGTTGGTGTCGTTGGTGAAGTCGACCGGGCGCATCTCGACCATCGGGTTGTCGCGAACGAAGTCGTAGAGCCGGCGAGACCCCATCAGGAAGGCGGTCACGATCTTGCCCCGGTTCCGTTCCTTTCGGGCGCCCGTGACCACCCCCGCCTCGACGAGATCGACGATCGGGTCGGTGAACATCTCGGTATGGACGCCAAGGTCCCGCTTGGTCGACAGCGCCTGGGCAACGGCGACAGGGATGCCGCCGATGCCCATCTGGATGGTGGCGCCGTCGGCGACGAGGTCAGCGACGTA
>JBGPDX010000133.1:0-6363 GCA_041482475.1 Candidatus Limnocylindria bacterium
CGCATCGCCACCGCCTCCCGGCGGAGCGGACGGCGGTCACCCACAAGTTCGACGTCGCCGGGCACGAGGGGTACATCACCGTCGGGCTCTACCCCGACGGCCAGCCGGGCGAGATCTTCCTCAAGATGGCCAAGGAGGGCTCGACCGTGTCGGGCCTGATGGACACCTTCGCAACGACCGTGTCGGTGGCGCTCCAGTACGGCGTGCCGCTCAAGGACCTCGTCAACAAGTTCGCCCACGTGCGGTTCGAGCCGTCGGGCTTCACCGGCAACCAGGAGATCCCGATCGCCAAGTCGATCGTCGACTACATCTTCCGCTGGCTCGGCTCGCGGTTCCTGTCGCCGGACGACAAGGCGATGCTGGGGCTGATCGATCGCTCTGCGGTCGTCTCGGATGCTCCCGGCGGGCCCTACGCGGCCGAGATTTCGGTCGACGCCATCGGCGACCGGGCCGGCGGGTCCGGCGCTCCGGCCACCGACGAAACCCCCAGGACAACCGACAAGCCAAAGACTTCGATCGCCGTCGACGACGCACCGACGGCGAAGAAGGCTGTTTCCACCACCGACGCGGCGCGGGTGATCTCCTCCACACCCGCGCCGACGTCGGATCGCGCCTCAGGCGAGTCGGAGCTCAAGGTCGTCGCGACGAACGGCCATGCCGGCGGCCACGCCGCGAACGGGAACGGCGCGCCAAAGGCGATTACTCTCTCGCTCGGCGCGACCAACGTCGCCTTCAAGATCCAGGAAGATGCGCCCAGCTGTGCCGAGTGCGGCTCGATCATGGTCCGCAACGGTAGCTGCTATAAGTGCCTCAACTGCGGCAGCACGAGCGGCTGCAGCTGACCAGGGCGGTCCATACCTCCGCACACCGCCAGGAAGGAGGTGATGCAGACGATGGCCACGGCGAAGAAAGCGACCAAGAAGAAGGCGTCCACGACCAAGAAGAAGTAGCGTCAGGAGGACGCGGTCCAGGTCGGATCTCGACCGCGATTCAAGACGGGGGATAGCATCAGCCCCGCCCTCGCGGCGGGGCTGATCATTTCAGGGCCCTGACCGAGCCCTTGCCCACGGAATCAAAAACCGCCCGCAGACGTGCGGGCGGTTCTCGGTGCCGGGGTTATGCGGCGGAGACGTCCTTCGCGCGCGGGCCCTTGGGGCTCTGCTCGATCTCGAACGTCACTCGCTCTCCGCCGACAAGTCGGTCGAAGTCGAGCGAGGAGTTGAGGCCGCCGCGGTGGAAGAAGTACTCCTTCGAGTCCTCGGCAGCGATGAAGCCAAAGCCGCGATCGGCGATGACCTTCTTGATGGTTCCGGTGGTCACAAGGACCTCCACGTCTTCTCGAACGACAACTGCAGACGCACGGTCAGTTCGAGAAGGGGGTCGACCACACGGCGCACGTCACGTATGGTGACGAGACCGGTAGTCTAGCACATTTGTTCGAACCAGCCAACCGGACTTGACAGGGCGTCGTACCGTTACCCTCCCTGTGCCCTCGGCGGGCACGGGCTGTCTACCGTAGAGCGAGGCTTCCCAATGAAGCACGAGAGGCGACGAAATCGGGTCGACCGATCTGCCCGGGTGGCGATCGGTCAGTCCGTCGTGGCCGCGCAGCTCGGGAGCGGGAAGCAGGGTCGGAGGATTCGGCTGGGGTAACAGGGCGTCACCTCCAGCGTTCATCAGACCGGCCTCTCGAACCCAAGGGGGCCGGTCTTCGTTTTCTCCCGTCGTCGCTCCAGGATTGGGCGCCGCGTCGCCCCTTTGCCGGCCGGAGGTCCGGCAGCCATGGCCAGGGACACTGACACAATCGACTCGTCCACCTCGATCGGGACGCTCCCGCGGGTCTCCAGGCCCGGACGCGTGCCGATCAAGAGCTGGGCGCCAGACCTGGAAGAGGGAGCGCTGGAGCAGGCAACGAACCTGTCCAACCTCCCCTTTGCCATCCGGCACGTCGCCCTCATGCCGGACGCGCACACGGGTTACGGGATGCCGATCGGCGGCGTTCTGTTCGCCGAGCGCGCCGTCGTGCCCTACGCGATCGGCGTCGACATCGGCTGCGGCGTGGCGCTCGTCGAGACCGACCTGACGGTCGAGACGCTGCCGGCGGAGGTCCTCGGTCGCGTGCTGGCGTACATCGCCGACCGCGTCCCGGTGGGCTTCGCGACGCTGGCGGACGCCGTACCTCGCGCCGAGGCCGACCAGGCCTTCGGTCTCGAGAAGCCGGCGTCGGTCAAGGACGTCTGGCTGGATCGGGCGCTGTCGCAGCTCGGCACGCTGGGCTCCGGGAACCACTTCCTGGAAGTTCAGCGGGATGAGGAGGGGCGCATCTTCGTGATGCTCCACTCGGGATCCCGGGCGCTGGGAAAGGCGATCTGCGACGAGTTCCACAAGCGGGCACTCGCCCAGAACGCAGCCTGGCACTCGGCGCTGCCGCATCGGGAGCTCGCCTACCTGCCGCTTGGCTCTGACGACTACGTCGGGTACTGGGCGGCGATGGAATACGCGCTTCGGTTCGCCGAGGTGAACCGGTCCCGGATGCTCAGCGTCGTCGACCAGGCGCTCCGTGCGTTCACGCCGGTGAGCCGCGTCGAACTGGTCGTGGACATCCATCACAACTACGCGGCGTGGGAGCACCACTTCGGGCAGAACGGAATCGTCCACCGCAAGGGCGCGGTGCGCGCTCGCATGGGCGAGATCGTCCTGATCCCGGGATCGATGGGCACCGCATCCTACGTGGGCGAGGGTCTCGGCAACGCCGAGTCCTTCGAGACCTGTCAGCACGGTGCCGGTCGTGCGCTGAGCCGCACTGCCGCCAGGAAGGCGAAGACGTCTGACGAGGTCTACGCTGAGATGGCCTCGCTGGGAGTCATGCTGCACTCGGGCGACCCGAAGACGGTCGCCGAGGAAGCCGCGTTCGCATACAAGGACATCGAGTCCGTCATGGCCGCGTCGGCATCCCTCGTGCGGCCGGTCAAGCGGTTGACGCCGCTCGGTGTCGTCAAGGGATAGCGAGAGGCCGCCGGTCCTTCGGGCCGGCGGCCTCGTCATGTAGCGTCAGGGATTGACGGCGACGGGCCTCACCAGCCGTCGAAGCGGGGGCCGACGAGGAGCCCAGCGCGTTGATCTACCCTCGACGCGATGAATCCGAGCCTCAGCCACGCCCGCAGCGCCGACGGCGTGTCGATCGCGTGGAGCGTCGCGGGGACCGGGCCGGCCCTCGTTCTCATGCCCGGAGTGCCGTTCAGCAACTTCGAGGCGGAATGGCGGATCCCCGTTCTGCGGCGCGCGTTCTCCACCTTTGCCGAGACCGTCAGGCTGATCCAGTACGACGGCCGCGGAACGGGTCGCTCGCAACGGGACATCTCCAACCTGTCGCTGGACGCGATGCTGGCCGACATCGACGCCGTCCTCGACGCCGCAGGGGTCGGGTCGGTCGTCCTCCAGGGCTTCTACCACTCGTGCACGCACGCCATCGCCTACGCCGCCCGCCACCCTGAGCGCGTCGCCGGGATCGTCCTGTTCGGCGGGGCCCTCCGCGGCTGGGATCCCATGAGCAGCCCCGGGATGCAGGCGCTCCTCAGCCTCATCGAGCGCGACTGGGACACGTTCGCCGAGTCGGCGGCGCACGCCTGGCTGGGCTGGCCGGACGGCGCCGAGGGCCGATTGGCGGCCGAGTGGTTCCGCACGGCGACCACCCCGGGCGTCGCCCGGGCCACCCTCCAGGCCGCGAGCGCCATCGACGTGACGGCCGACGCCGCCGCCGTTCGGTGCCCCGCCCTCGTCCTGCACCGGGAGGACGCGCCCGTCATCCCCCTGGCGATGTCTCAGGAGCTGGCCGCTGCCCTGCCCCGTGGGCGTCTCGAGACGCTGCGCGGAACCTCCGCGAGTTTGTTCTTCGAGGCCACCGACGACGTCGTACGGCGACTGATGGACTTCACTCTCGACCCGACGGCGTACCGGGGACCCGTTCGGCCGAGGCCACCGAAGGCGCCGTCGAAGGACTTCGGCCTGTCGGCTCGCGAGCTGGAGGTCCTTCGACTCCTGGCCGATGGCGACACGAACGGCCAGATCGCCGCTCGCCTGGGGCTGTCGATCAACACGGTCGAGCGGCACGTCGGAAACGTCTACCGCAAGCTGGACGTGCGCGGTCGGGCGGAGGCGACGGCGTTGGCCGTGCGGCGGGGGCTCGCCTGACGGCTTTCCGTCATCGCTCGATGGCGGATCACCGGGAAGTCAGGCGCGGCGCGGCGGCCTAACATTCAACGGATGGAAACCGAGGTCGTCGCCGGCGCTCCTCGACTGAGCGTCCCCATCCGAAGCCTCGCCCGCTTCGTCAACCCCGTGCTGAAGCCTCTGGCGGGCGGTCGCTTCTTTCCCCTGTGGGCTGTTCTGCGCCACACCGGCCGGCGTTCCGGGGCGGCCTACGCCACGCCGGTCGTCGCTCGCCCCACGAAGGACGGCTTCGTCATCCCGCTGCCGTTCGGCAACAGAACCCAGTGGGCGCGCAACCTGGTCGCCGGGGGCGGCGGAACGCTCCGTGTCGCGGGTCGTGAATGGCCGGTCAGGGAGCCCGAGATCGTGGAGTGGCCGGACGTGCGGACCTACTTCAACCCGGCGCTGCGGTTCCTGGTCGCCCGGCTCGGCATTCGGCACTTCGTGCGGGTGCGGCTGGCTAGTCGACTGCTGTCGCCGGCCGATGCCTCAGCCGCGGTCCGCCGACCTGACGAGGACCGGGAGGTCGGACCGCGCCCGGAGGTGGAACAGGACGCCGTAGACCTCGTGAGTCTCGGGGTCGATCCGCGGCGCAGCGGTGAGACGCCACTCCTCCTGGCCGCGGGTGATCCACCTGGCGAGTGGCCGACCCTGTCCCAGGACCGCGTCGAGAAGGTCGAACGCCTCCGACGGGAGGTCGAGGAGCGCCTCGCGGGCGGGCAGGCCGACAGCGCGCTCGCCGAAGGAGGCCCGGAAGGCGGCATTACCGTGCATCACGACATGCCCTGAGCCGAAGCAGAAGGCGGCCGGTCGGACGGGGGCGGCGCTCGTTCCGCGCATCCCCGCCCGCCGCTCGCTCATGACGCCATCCTAGACGGCCGCCCGCGCGCGATCCATAGGTCCATGAGCGCCGCGTGTCCCCGACGCAACGGGGAGACGCCTCGGGGCGCTGCTAGCATCGCCGCTCGTGGCAACAACTGACGGAGGTGAGGGCCAGGCCGGCGAGCGGCCGCCCGCTCGATCGGCTCGACTCGTCCTGGTGACGCGTTCCGGCGAGCTGCTCGGGGCGCTTGCCCCGTTTCCCGTCATCACGTCGTGGTGGCCGGACGCTGAGCCGGTCGTCCAGGGAGCCCGGGACCATCACGGCGTGGAGGTCACCGTCCTACGGCTGCTCGAGACGGAGCCCGGCCTGCACGCCGGCGGGACGGTCACCTACCTCGCCGAGACGGACGATCGGCCGTCGACGCAGCCGTGGCTCGGCACGCTCGACGACAACCCGCTGCGGCAGTCCTGGGCCCGGCCAGGCGGCCCCGACGCGGACATCGCCTGGGCGGATTCGGTGCTCGCCGAACGAGCGTTGGGGCGAGTCGGGCCGGCCGAGCAGGTTCGGACGTGGAACCTGTCGAGCCTGTGGCGGCTGCCCGTACCAGGCGGCACGGTCTGGCTCAAGGTGGTGCCGCCGTTCTTCGCCCACGAGGGCAGGATGCTCGAGCGACTGGCGGGTGGACCTGTCCCCCCTGTGCTCGCCCGCGACGGCAGTCGACTCCTGATGCCGGAGATCCCCGGCGAGGACATGTACGACGCCGAGCTACCGCTGCTTCGGCGGATGGTGGAGTTGCTCGTTGGGCTCCAGCGCGCGTGGATCGGCCGAACCGACGAGCTGCGAGCCCTGGGCCTGCCGGACTGGCGCGCGCCGGAGCTCAGCGGCGCGATCGTCAACGTCGTGGAGCGGACGTCGCCCGAACTGACGACGGACGACCGAACTGCCCTCGCCCGCTTCGTCGACTGCCTGCCGGACCGGTTCGCCAGGCTGGCCGCGACCGGCATCCCCGACACGCTCGTCCACGGCGACTTCCACGCGGGCAATGTCCGCGGCGACGCCTCGTCGCTCGTGCTGCTGGACTGGGGGGACAGCGGGATCGGGCATCCGCTGCTGGATCAATCGGCCTTCCTGGAGCGGATCCCGTCGGACGCGGTCGATCCCATCCGCGAGCTGTGGGAGCGGCTGTGGCGGGAGGCCGTGACGGACTCGAACCCGGCGGATGCTGCACGGCTGCTGGCCCCCGTCGCGGCGGCCCGGCAGGCGGTCATCTATCGCAAGTTCCTCGACAACATCGAGCCGTCGGAGCACCCGTATCACGAACGAGATCCTGC
>JBGPDX010000134.1:0-6348 GCA_041482475.1 Candidatus Limnocylindria bacterium
CAGCGGGCAGGCCAGCCCCGGCGCCGGACAGGGCCAGGGCAGCGGGCAGGCCAGCCCCGGCGCCGGACAGGGCCAGGGCCAGGGCAGCGGGCAGGCCAGCCCCGGCGCCGGACAGGGCCAGGGCCAGGGGAGCGGACAGGCCAGCCCCGGCGCCGGACAGGGTCAGGGGCAGGGTCAAGGGCTGGGTCAAGGGCAGGGTCAGGGGCAAGGCCAGGGGCAGGGTCAAGGCCAGGGTCAGGGTCAAGGTCAGGGTCAGGGCCAGGGTAGCCTGGGCGGCGGTGGATCCAACGCCGCCTACCTGGGTTCGGGCAGCAGCACCGGGATCGCCCGCGGCCCCGTCAACGGCAACAAGCCGGCGGCCGTCGGCCCCGACCTCGCCAGCGTCTTCGCTCCGTTCGATCGCCTCGGCAAGCCGGGCGATCCGTCATACGTGGCCGGAACCGGCGGCGATGGGCAAACGCAGCAGGGCAGCCAGAGCGGGAGCGGCGTCGACAACGGCGCCCTGACGCCCTACCAGAAGGTTTATGCCGACTTCTACCAGTTCGCCCAGACGTCGCTCGATCGCAACTACGTTCCACTCTCGGTCAAGGACTTCGTCCGCGACTACTTCAGCTCACTGGATCCGTCGCGCTGAGCTCAGCCCGCCGTCACCCGGGAGGTATCGCATGAACGCCTCGTCCGCCGTCGACCGCACCGCCGCTCCCCAGCTCGCGCCGGAGGCGTTCGCCGAGCTGGCGACCCGCATCGAGGACGAGGTTGGTCGAGTGATCGTCGGCCAGCGTGAGCTGATCCGCCAGACGCTCACCTGCCTGCTCGCCAACGGCCACGCCCTCCTCGAGGGCGTGCCGGGACTCGGCAAGACGTTGCTCGTTCGGACGATCGCCGACGTCATCGACTGCGCGTTCAACCGGATCCAGTTCACGCCCGACCTCATGCCGGCGGACATCACCGGCACCAACATCCTCATCGAGGAGGCAGGCAGTCGCATCTTCCGGTTCCAGCCCGGACCCGTGTTCGCCAATCTCGTCCTCGCCGACGAGATCAACCGGGCGACCCCGAAGACGCAGTCGTCGCTGCTCGAAGCCATGCAGGAGCACCAGGTCACGGTGGCGCGCAACCGCTATCCGCTCGATCCGCCGTTCTTCGTGCTGGCGACCCAGAACCCCCTCGAGATGGAGGGGACCTATCCCCTGCCCGAGGCCCAGCTCGACCGGTTCATGTTCAAGGTCATGGTCCCGTTCCCCTCAGAGGAGGACCTCATCAGGATCGTCGAGCGGACGACCGGTTCGGACGTGCCGTCGGCGTCGAAGGTCTGTTCGGCGAGCGAGATCGTCGAGATGCAACGGTTGGCGCGGGCAGTTCCCATCGCTGCCCATGTCGCGGCCTACGCGGTCAGCGTGCTGGCCGCGACGCACCCCGACCAGCCCCGCGCACCGCAGATCGTGCGCGAGTACGTCCGCTACGGGGGCTCGCCACGTGGCGCGCAGGCTCTCGTGACGGCGGGCAAGATCGCGGCTCTGCTCGACGGCCGCTTCAACGTCTCGATCGACGACATCCGAGCGGCCGCACTGCCCGCCCTGCGGCACCGGGTCATCCTCAACTTCGAGGGTGAAGCCGAGGGCATCACCGCGGAGGCGATCGTCCGCTCGATCCTCGACGCGGTGCCGGCCCCGACGGTCGAATAGCCGGCCCGGCAACACCCTCCATCCGGCGATGACCCTGACCGAGCCGGGCCGGCCGAACGAGGCGCGGAGGCACGCGTTCCTCCCGAGCGACGTCGACCCGACGGTCTTTGACGAGGCGTTTCTTCGTCAGCTCGAGCGTCTCCTGCTGCTGATGAAATCGCCGGTCCGCGGCGGCCTGAAAGGCGGCCGGCGAAGCGTCAAGCGAGGGCAGTCGGTCGAGTTCGCCGACTACCGCGACTACTCGCTCGGCGACGATCTGCGGCAGCTCGACTGGAATGTCTACGCCCGGCTGGAGCGCCTCTTCGTCAAGCTGTTCGTCGAGGAGGAGGACGTCACTGTGACGTTCCTCATCGACGCGTCGGCCTCGATGGCGGCCGGCCGGCCGCCGAAGCTGCTGTTCGCCAAGCGCGCTGCCGCGGCCCTCGGCTACATCGGCCTGGCGTCCGAGGATCGCGTCGCGGTGTCCGTCCTGGGCGGCAGACTCGCCCGCCGCCAGCCATCGCTGCGAGGGTCGGGGCGGGTATTCCGGTTGCTGACGAACCTGTCGGCGATCGTCCCCGCCGACGGACCCACCGACCTGCTGGCGACGGCACGACGCGCGGCGGCGATGCTCACGGGCCGGGGCGTCCTGGTCCTGATCTCCGACCTGCTGGACCCGAACGCCGAGCGCGTCGTCCGCGAGCTGGCCGGCACGAGCGCCGAGTTGATCGTCCTCCACGTCCTGTCACCGGACGAGCTGGACCCGAAGCTCGAGGGCGACATCCGTCTCGTCGACAGCGAGACCGGCGACGGCGTCGACGTGACGGTCGATCTCGCCACGATCGACGGCTACAAGGCGCGGCTGGCGGCGTGGCAGACGGGGTTCGCCGAGCTCGCCGCGAAGCGCCGGGCGAGCTACGTCACCGTGTCCAGCGACGTGCCCCTCGCCGAGCTCGTGTTCGCCGAGCTGCGGCGACGGCGCGTCATCGGGTAGGCGCGTGCCGTTCGCGACGCCGCTCGCGCTGCTGGGCCTCCTGTTCGTGCCGGCCGTCGTCGCGATGTACCTGCTCAAGCTCCGTCGCGACGAGGCGATCGTCCCGTCGACACTGCTGTGGAACCGGCTGGTCGCGGACGTCGAGGCCAACGCGCCATGGCAGCGACTGCGCCGCAACCTGCTCCTGCTCCTCCAGCTGCTCCTCGTCATCGCCCTGGCGATCCTGGCAGCGAGGCCGTTCGTCGAGCGCCCGGCAGGGTTGGCACGCGACCTCGTCCTCATCGTCGACGCATCGGCGAGCATGGGCGCCACCGACGTCGTGCCGAATCGCCTGGCGGCCGCGAAGCAGGCGGCCATCGATGCGCTGCGCGACCTCCCGTCCGGCGGCAAGGTCAGCGTCATCGCCGCCGGACGCACGGCCCGCGTCGTGGCGACGGGGTCGGGCGACATGGCGCGCGTGCGGCAGGCGATCGATTCGATCGACGTGACCGCGTCGACGGGCGACCTGGGGGACGCCCTCCGGCTGGCTTCGGCACTGGCAGCTCGTTCGGGCGACGCCCAGATCCTCGTCGCGACCGATGCCGCGCTGGCAACGGTGCCGACGACGAGGGTCGATGCGCCGGTGCGCGTGCTGCAGGTGGGCCGCCAGCGCCAGAACCAGGCCATCGTCGCACTGGCGATCCGGACGGCGCCGTCCGGACTGACGAAGTCCGCCTTCGTCAGCGTCGCCAATCTCGACGACGTCCAGGCCAAGCGAAGGCTCGAGGTCTATGCCGATGGCGCCCTGATCGATTCGCGCGACCTGTACATCGATCCCCAGGCGCGCGCCGAAATCGTCGTCGACGACATCACCCAGCAGAACAAGCGGGTCGTCAACGCGATCGAGGTCCGCCTCGTCGACGATCCGGAAGAGACCGCCTCGAGCGACCGCCTCGCGAGCGACGACCGGGCGTGGGCGATTGTCCCGCGCGATCGCCTCCGCCGGGTGCTCCTCGTGACGGACGGCGACCCCTACCTCGAGACCGCTCTGACCTACCTCCCGAACACCGAGCTGTACGGCGTCAGCCCGGCCAACTACGGGCCGTCGACGCACCCGGAGAAGTTCGACCTGATCGTCTTCGACGCCCACCTGCCGCAGAGCCTGCCGTCCACGCCGATCCTCGCCATCGCACCCGATCGGTCGGGCCCGCTGGGCGACGTTGCCGGCTCGCTGACGGCGCCCGGAATCGGATCCCTCGACCCGCAGGAGCCGATCCTCCGCTACGTCGACCTGTCGACGACACACATCGCCGAGGCGAAGAAGCTCGTCCTGCCCGCCTGGGCGCGGAGCGTCATCCCGGGTCCGGCCGGCGCGCCGCTGCTGTACGCAGGTGACAGGGCCGGCCTTCGGACGGCTGTCCTGGCCTTCGAGCCGCGCCGCTCCGACCTGCCGCTGCAGGTCGCCTTTCCGATCCTCGTCGCGAACCTCGCCGGCGAGCTGATGGGCGCGTCGAGCGGACCGAACGACGCGGTCAAGCCGGGCGATCCGGTCAGCCTGCCGATCCCGTCCGGCGCCACCGGGCTGCACGTGACACGTCCGGACGGGACGTCGGTCGACCTCGTCCCGGGCACGGTCGGCGGGACGACGGTGACGTTCAGCCAGACCGACCAGCCCGGCGTCTACACGGTCACGCCGGTGCTTCCGCCGTCCGCCTCGGGCTCTCCGGGGGCGTCGGCGTCGGCCACCCCATCCCCGTCGCCGGGGGCGTCCGGCTCGGCGGCTCCGGATATCGATCCCGGCACGCCATTCCGGTTCGCCGTCGACCTGTTCGACGTCGGCGAGTCGAACATCGCGCCCGGCAACGCGTCGGCCATCAGCGCCCTCGGTAACAGCGGCACGACCGGCGCGACCCCGGGCGCCTCCGGTGCGCCGGCGCCGTCGGGCAACGGTACGGCGGTCGCGCAACGGCCCGCGGCGCGGGACGAGTTGTGGGGACCGATCCTCCTCATCGCGCTGGCCGTCCTGTCTGTCGAGTGGGCCGTCTACCAGCGCGACGCGCTCATTCGCGTCTGGCGCGGCATCGGTGCACGGCGGCGCAGGCCGGCGGGCGGCAGCTGATGGGCATCGCCTTCGACGCGCCGCTCGCCCTGCTGCTCCTGCCGCCCGCGTTGCTGTTCACCTTGCTGCTCCATCTCGCCGCGCGGCGGCGCCTCGGGACGCGGCGGCGCCGGCTCGCCCTCGTCGTGCGGGGATTGCTGCTGACGGCACTCGTCCTCGCCCTGGCCGGGTTCCAGCTGGTCCTGCCGGTGGATCGGCTCGCGACGGTGTTCGTGCTGGACCTCTCGGATTCGGTCGGCTCCGTCGGACGCGAGGACGCGCTGGCCTTCGTCCGGGCGAGCCTCAAGGAGATGCCGAAGGACGACGTCGCCGGCATCGTCGCCTTCGGCAGCGAGGCGCTCGTCGAGCGATTGCCGTCGGATGTCCGCGATATCGACCGGATCGCCTCGACGCCCGTGCGAGCCGCGACGAACATCGGCGCCGCGCTGCGGCTCGCCGCCGCGCTCTTTCCCGACGACGCGCAGAAGCGGATCGTCCTCCTGTCGGACGGCAACGACACGACCGGCGCCGGGCAGAGCGAGGCGGCGCTGGCGGCCGCGAACGGGATCCAGGTCGAGACGCGGGTCATCGGCCTCGCCGGCCGCGACGAGGTGCTGATCGAGCGGCTGCGGACGCCGACCACGGCGCACCTCGGCGAATCGATCGAGGCCACAGCGGAGATCAGCTCGACGGTTGCCCAGCCGGCGACCGTGCGTCTGTTCGCCGACGGGGCCCTGGTTCAAACGCGCCAGGCGGATCTCGTCGCCGGCATCAACCGCGTGACGTTCGACGTCAAGCCCACCGAGGCCGGATTCCACACGTTCCGCGCGGTCGTCGAGGCCGCCCGCGACACCTTCAGCCAGAACAACCGGGCGGACTCGAACACGATCGTCACCGGCGAGCCGCCGATCCTCGTCGTCGCCGGCGACGAAAAAGTCGGGACGGAGCTCGTCGGCGCGTTGAGGACCGAACACCAGCAGGTCGACACGCTCGTCCCGGAGGCGCTTCCCAGCGACCTGCCCGGCCTCGAAACCTATGACAGCATCGTCCTGGTCGACGTGCCACGCGCGCGGCTGTCGGATCGGCAGCTTGCAATGCTGCAGGTCTACGTGCGCGACCTGGGCAAGGGCCTGGTAATGGTCGGTGGCCCGCACACCTACGGCGCCGGCGGCTACACGAAGACGCCGCTCGAGGAGACCCTGCCCGTCGACATGGGCGTCCGCGACCGGCAGAAGCAACCGGACGTCGCACTCGTCGTGGTCATCGACAAGTCGGGCTCGATGGACGCCTGCCACTGCAACACGTTCAACGGCGGCAACCCGGGTGGCGGGTCGCAGATCGGCGGGGTCCGCAAGGTCGACATCGGCAAGGAGGCGATCCTGCGCGCCGCGGCGGCCATGTCGGCGCAGGACGAGCTGGGCGTCGTGGCGTTCGACAGCAGCGCCCACTGGGTCGTTCGGACGCAGCCGCTCGGCGGGATCTCGAACCTCCAGAACGACATCGCCGGCATCAACCCGAACGGCCAGACCAACATCTTCAGCGGGCTCGACGAGGCGGTGAAGTCGCTCCAGACGGCGACAGCCACGCGCCGCCACATCATCCTGCTGACCGAC
>JBGPDX010000135.1:0-6342 GCA_041482475.1 Candidatus Limnocylindria bacterium
CCGGTCCGCGTCCGCCAGCACGCGGTCAAGTTCGCCTACACGTTCTGCCTGGGCGGCCTGTCGTTCTTCCTCTTCCTCGTGCTCACCGTGACCGGCGTGTACCTGATGTTCTTCTACGTGCCCTCGGACCACCTCGCGTACACGAACATCCTCGACATCCAGAGCCACGTCACGTTCGGCCTGCTGACCCGGAACATCCACCGGTGGGGCGCCCACCTCATGGTCTTCTTCGTCTTCCTGCACATGATGCGGGTCTTCTACCACGGGGCGTACAAGCCGCCCCGCGAGTTCAACTGGGTGGTCGGGGTCGTCCTGCTCTTCCTGACCCTGTTCCTCAGCTTCACCGGCTACCTGCTGCCGTGGGACCAGATCGCCTACTGGGCGATCACGATCGGCACGAACTTCGGGGCGTACTTCCCGATCGTCAACACGCCCACCAAGTTCATCCTGCTCGGCGGCCTGGAGGTGGGCCAGAACACGCTGCTCCGCTTCTACGTGCTCCACATCATGTTCTTCCCGCTCCTCGCGGCGATCTTCCTGGCGGTCCACTTCTGGCGGATTCGCAAAGACGGCGGGATCTCCGGGCCGCTATGACGGACACGAAGAAGCCCGACGTCAAAGAGCCCACCGAGCGGCGGGTCGTCCTTCCTGTCGATCCATCCAGGAGGACGGAGATCGACAAGCAGCGCGTGCCGATGTCGGCGCGGCCGTACCGGCTCCTGGCGCTCGTCAAGCAGGACGCCGTGGTGCGGGTTCAGAAGGAGCCCGACGACACGGTCATGGTCTGGCCGCACCTGCTGTCGATCGAGTTCCTCGCCGCGGCGGTCATGAGCATCTTCCTGCTGCTCATGGGGGTGTTCATCAACGCCCCGCTGGAGGAGCTGGCCAACGGCAATGTCACGCCGGCCGTGGCCAAGGCGCCGTGGTACTTCCTGGGGCTCCAGGAGCTGCTGGCCTACTTCCACCCGACCGTCGCCGGCGTCCTCGTCCCGACGTTCGTCCTCGTCGGCGCGGCGCTGATCCCGTACGTCGATCGGGGAGACATCCTCGCCATACGACCAAGCCAGCGGAAGACGGCCGTCGTCCTGTTCACGCTCTTCTGCATCCTTGGCCTGACCTTGACCTTCGTCGGGATCTTCTTCCGCGGCCCCGGCTACAGCTTCGTCATCCCGTACCTGCCGTTCTTCCAGAACAGCACGAACGGTTTTCACTTCGCGCTCTGACCGTGACACTCCAGAGGAACGAGAAGGACACCCACCGCCAGCCATGAGCAACTACCACGTCGAGCCCGCGGACCAACCGCAGGCGCTGACGGGCCAGGCCATCAAGGCCCTCCGCCACGAGCAGGTCCAGGGACTGTCGCGCCGTCAGCTGCTGCGGACGTCCATTGGTGCGGGCGTCGGGCTGTGGCTGCTGGAGGTGACGGCCGGCTCGATCGGCTTCGTCTGGCCGAATCTCTCCGGCGGCTTCGGCGGCAAGGTCGAGATCGGCTCGCTCGAGGACGTCAAGGCCCAGAACAGCACCCTGCCGATCGCCGAGGGCTTCCCGGCCTACGTCCCGAATGCGCGGGCGTTCATCGTCCTCATCGACCCGGCCCGCCAGCAGTTCGTGCCGGGCACGGATACGAGCGGCGACGGGCACGCCCTGAACGTCCGGGCGCTCTACCAGCGCTGCCCGCACCTGGGCTGCAAGCCCAATCCCTGCCTGCGCAACTTCTGGTTGGAGTGCCCCTGCCACGGGTCGCGCTACGACCGGCTCGGGATCAAGGCCGCCGGCACGCAGTACGGACCGGCGCCGCGCGGCATGGACCGCTTCTCGGCGACCGTCGACGCCGCCGGTGTGCTGACGCTGGACACGGGCAAGATCACGCTCGGCCCGCTGCCCGTCGTCCTGGGCCAGCCGGGCCTGATCCCGCCGAAGACCCCGACCGGCTGCATCTGACCCGCCTGACCATCCGCCCAGATCGCCGAGGAGCCAGATGACCGACCAGCCCGGACGCGAGCCCGAGCAGCGCCTGCCGGCGCGTCGGCCGCCGTCCGAGCCTGCTCCGGTGGAGCGCTTCTCCGCGCCACCGACGGCGCACAAGTTCGAGCTGACGCCCGAACGGGCGGCGAAGATCGTCCGCCAGTCGTCGAACGCGCGCTGGATCGGCTTCCTCGCCACGGCGATCGTCGTCCTGTTCGTCGTCGTCTACTACTTCTACGAGCTGGGTGCGCCGCTGGGCCTGACCCAGGCGCGGCTCAATGCCGAGAAGGACGCCCAGCAGGTCACCGCCGTGGAGCGCGGCTACGACCTGTTCGAGGCGAATTGCGCCCGCTGCCACGGTCCCAACGGCCTGGGTCCGCTCGAGTCGCCGCAGCCGGACACGGGCTACATCGGCCCGACCCTCAACTCGCAGGACAAGCTGTACCAGCACCTCAACCCGGACTACCTGCGCAACGTCCTGACCGTCGGCGGCCGCTACGTCTGCGGCAACGCCAAGAGCCAGATGCCGGTCTGGGCCGACACCAACGGTGGCCCGCTGAACTACATCCAGATCCAGGCGCTCATCGCCTTCCTGCGCGCCACCAGCGACCAGACGTACGTGGTCCGTGACCCGACGCTGAACGAGCCGGTCGTCGATCCCAGCACCGGCAAGGTCAAGACCTTCCACGGCTGGGTCGACCCGAGCTACAAGCCGGCTCCCGGCGCGACCGCGTTCCCTGACTGCTATCTCGATGCCCTCAAGGGCGGCGGCTCGCCGGCACCCAGCGGGGCGGCGGCCTCCCTGCCGCCCGGCGCCCCGACGTTCCAGATCACGGCCGCCGCCGTCGCCTACGACAAGCACGCGCTCGAAGTGAGCGCCAACCAGCCGTTCGCCATCAACTTCACCGTCAACGATCCCGGACAGATCCACGACGTCGACATCCGCAAGGACGACAAGACGACGGTCGTCGTCGACCAGCCGACGACCAAGGACGGTGAGACGCAGAAGTACGTCTATCCCGGGCTCCCCGCCGGGACCTACGTCTTCATCTGCTCGATCCACCCGATCCCGGCAATGACCGGGACGCTGACGGTCAAGTAGGCACGACGATGGCGACGCAGGCGCTCAACGCCGGACCGCTCCCTCGCCGCCGCCGGGCCTTCTTCGGCCTGCTCGACGCCGACGGCTGGGGCTGGGCCTCGCTCAAGGCGGCCTTCTGGTTCGTGCTGATGATCTTCATCCTCGGCTACATTCCGGACCGGGCCTATTACTTCACGGTCAACCGAACCCTCGACCTGGGCATCCTCGCCTGGTCGCCGGTGAACTTCTGCCCGCCCGGCAACGAGCAATTGCCGTGTCCGGCGCCGCAGGGCTCGGTGGCGCCATGGCACCCGTCGCCGCCCGAGCTCGCGTTGAAGGCGCCGCGCACGGATGGCGCCGTGGTCCAGGCGGGCAGCAGGCTCCTCTACATCGGCGGCAGCGACGGGACGAAGGCGACCGCCGACGTCTTCATCGCCCAGATCGTCGAGACCGGCACGTTCGACAAGTGGCAGTCGGGACCGGCGCTCCCCGCGCCGCGGGCGGACGCGGCGATCGTCTTCCTGGGCGGCTCCATCTACGTCGTCGGCGGCCTCGACGACAAGGGAGCGCCGACGGCGACGACCTACGTCCTGACCCCGGACCTGCTGACCGGCGACCTGGGGAAGTGGAAGACGGCAAGCGACTTCACGGCCAAGCTCGACCTGCCCGAGCCGCGCGCCGGCGGCTCGCTCGTCGCCCTCACCGACGGGCTGCTGTTCGTCGGTGGCTCGTCCGCCAGCGGGCCCAGCGACGCGACCTGGAAGGCGAAGCTCGACCGAACCGGCAAGCTGGGCGACTGGACGCCGCAGGCGAAGCTCATCCAGCCGACGGCCGATGCCGCGGCGATGCTGAGCGGCGACTACGTCTGGCTGCTCGGCGGGCGGACGCCGAGCGGCGTCGTCGCGACCGTCGAGCGTGGCTCTGTCTCCTCCAGTGGCGGCCAGCAGGGGCAGCTGATCCAATGGGCGACTGCGCAGGAGAGCAACCTGCCCGGGCCGCGCGCCAACGCGACGGGTTTCGTTGCCAACGGGACGCTCTACCTCGTCGGCGGCACGGACGGCTCACGGACGCACGGCGAGCTGTACTGGGCGATCCCGCAGGTGGCTGGCAGCGGCGGCGATCGGATCCCGGAGTGGAAGCACCTCCCGGTGAGCGACCTGCCGGCGGCCGGGCTCGAGGGTGGCGCGAGCGGTACGGCCGGCCCGGACGTGTTCATCATCGGCGGCAAGAGCGGCGGCGCCGTCCAGCAGGGGAGCGCCCGGGCGAACCTTGCGCCGCAGGAGCCGTTCTTCCAGGTGGGCCTCGTGGGCTTGACGGTGCCCGCCCTGAAGATCGACGGTGAGATCGGCCAGCAGCTTGGCTACCTGAACGCCGCCGGCGCCGGGACGGTCGACTTCGTCATCCTGATCGTGATCGGCTGGGCGTTTGCCCACCGCGAGCGGACCCGGGCGTTCTTCGAGCGGCTTCGCCGACGTCGGGGGTGATCCTCGCCGCCACCGGCGGCGTTGCGGAGGCGACAACAGAACTTCCGAATCGGCCCTGTTCGCGGGTGCGGCCGTGCGTGAAGGAGGTTCCCGGCGTCGTCGAACGGGCGCCAATCGCCGGTTTCGTTGCGCGCCTGGCAACGTGAGCCCGGGTGAGACTCAGCCCGCCGGCAGCTCGCCCTCGCCCGGCTCAAGTGGGCCGTGCCGCACGGGCAGGCCGACGCGCTGCCATTCGGTGATCCCGCCGGCGACGTTGACCACGTCCGTGTAGCCGTTGCGCAACAGATGCGCCGTGGCGGCCGCGGAACGCGAGCCGGCGGCGCACATGACGAGCAACGGCCGGTCGCGCGGCAGCTCCACGAAGCGTGCCGCAAACGTCGACATCGGCAGCAGCGCAACGTCGTCCAGCCGGACGGCCACGAACTCGTGCACCTCCCGGACGTCGACGACGAGTGGCCGCGGCGCCCCATCGCGGCGGCGCCGCTCCGCCTCGCGGACGTCGATGGTCGGGATCGAGGCGGGATGCATCAGCCCTGCGCCCCGTCGAGCGCCGGCGGATCGATCTCGCCGACGGACGTCGTCCGCGCCAGCGCCTGGAGTCGGGCGTCGATCGCGACCAGGAGCCCCGGCACGTCGAGCGCCCGGCCGCTCGGTAGCAGGGCGATCGCCGGCAGGTTACCTACCGCTACCAGGCCCAGTCGCTCGCGCGCCCCGCGGAGGTTCTTGCGCATCCCTTCCGGGTTGCCGCGAACCGCGTGGACGTAGCCCGCGGCCAGCTTGATCAGGCCCTGGTGGAGGTCGCGCTCGACGGGATCGTCGGTGCCCATCCAGGCCGGCTCGAGCCGCTCGTGGGCCTCGAAGAAGTCGCCCCGCTCGTAGGCGGCGACGCCGGCGAGAAACGCGGCCCGGCGCTGAGCCAGGCTCAGCGGCCGGTAGGCCTTGGCGCGGCCGCCCTGGACGACCGTTCGCCGCGCGGCCGCTGTCATCGCCGATGGCTCACGCCAGGTCGATCAGCGGACGCCGATCGGAGAAGCCCGTCGACAGCTCGTGCCACCAGTCGACGTCGTCCTCGCCCAGCCGCCAGCAGAGCCAGATCTGGCGGCCGCTGGCCAACGCGGGGAAGTCGATCAGCCCGGACTCGATGTCGCGGAGGGTGATCCCCAGGGCGTCGATCCGGGCGACCCCGGCCTGCATCTGGTCGATCAGCCCCTGCATCCGCAGCCGGATGAGCCGCAGCTCGTCGTCCGGCTCGTCGTCGCCGCCGCGCGACCCGCCCGGCCCCGATTCGGTCCCTGCCTCGACCGCCGACTGGCGCTCGAGGACAAGGTCGCGGAGTCGGACCAGCTCGGCCCGCTGGTCGCGCAGCAGCTCGAGGATCTCCCGCAGCTCGGGGATCCGGGCGTTGGCGCGATCGACGTCGTAGAACCGGGCCATCGGCGGATTCTAGGGCGCGCGGCCAATCGGGTCGAACAGGCGGGCCCGCCGCCCCCGAAACACGGCGATGCGGACGTGACAGCGGTTGCTAGCATGCGACCGTGCGCCTCGCCAAGCGGATGGGTTCGATCGGGACGGAGACGGCCTTCGAGGCCGCCGCCCGTGCCCGGGCGCTCGAGGCGCAGGGCAAGAGCATCGTCCACCTCGAGATCGGCGAGCCCGACTTCGACAGCCCGGCCAACGCCCGCGAGGCGGCCAAGCGCGCGCTCGATGCCGGCGCCACCCACTACGCCCCGTTCGCCGGCATCCCCGCCCTGCGCGAGGCGATCGCCGCCGACGCCACGGCTCGCAAGGGCTTCGACGTCACCCCGGACCGCG
>JBGPDX010000136.1:0-6313 GCA_041482475.1 Candidatus Limnocylindria bacterium
CGCGACGCGCTGCTCGCGGCGCTGGCGCGCGAGCTGCGCCGGCTGACGGTCCACGTCGAGGAGCTCCACTTCCTCGACATCGCCGGCCGACTTGCCGCCCGGCTTGCGCGGCTGGCCGCCGAACAGGGGCGGCGTAGCGAGGACGGAACCATCCGTCTCGACGCCCCACTCACGCAGAGCGACCTCGCCTCCATGGTCGGCTGCACCCGGCAGAGCGTGAACAAGCTCCTTGGGCTGTTCGTCGGCGATGGGCTCATCGCCCTCGAGCGAGAGGCGATCGTCGTGCTAGACCTCGACGGGCTCGCTCGCGCCTCGCGTCGCTGACGAGGCGCGACGGCGCGAATCAGCCGGCGGTGATGACCCCCTCGCGGCCCACCTGGAGGAGCTGCGCCCAGCTGGCCTCGAGGTGACTGGCGGCCAGCGCCACGATCCGCCGAACGAGGCGGCGCGACTCGCGCGATCCGCCGGCGGCGAGATCAATGATCGGCTCGACCGGGATCGCGATCACCTCTGCCGGCCCCACCGCCCGCCCCGTGGACAGGGTGACGGCGCCCTCGCGCATCGCCGACCAGCCGATCAAGTCGCCGGGTCGCAGCGTGTCGACGATGACCGATGAGCCGTCGCCATCGGCGCGCAGGACGAGGCCCCCGCTGACGACCACGTAGAGCGTCTGGGCGGGGCGGCCCTGCTCGAACAGCACCTCGCCGTCAGCCAGGCGCCGGCGGCTCGCCTGCGTCGCGAGCCCGGCCAGCTCGTCCTCCGGCAGGTCGACGAAGAGGGACACGCGGGCGAGATCGGCGGCGGTTACGGGATTCACGGGCGGGCCTCCTCGCCGATGGTCGATTCGGTGGCTGCGGCCGGCGATCGCGCGTCGTGCCGGCGGAGCTCGGCAAGCAGGACCGCGGCCGCCGTCAGGGCCGCCCGTGAGCGACCCATGGAGCCGCCAAGGAAGGCAAGCCGTCGCTCGGTGTGTCGCCGGACGGGGCTCGAGATCGCGACGGTCACGGCCATGTCGCCGCCGCGCTGAGTGGCCCGGACCGCGAGACCCACCTGCGTCCCGGCCTCCCGACGAGCCCGGTCGGCCGTGGCCTCGAGTGACGCGGATCGGCCATCGGCCCCGGGAGCGTCGTGGCCGGCTTCAGCACGGGACTCGGACCTTGCCAGCCACGGCGCATCGCCGAACAGCGCGGTGAGCTCCCCGCCGAGACCCATCTCGACCGCCGCGACGCGCCAGCCGAGCTCATCCAGCTGCTCGCCGATCGCCTGCCGCCAGGTCGTCTCGCCACGAGCCCAGACGTGCTCGCCGACCGCCGCGAGGACCCGGGCCTCCGCCGCGTCGGCGACCTCCGCCGCGGACCGGGGCGCGCCACCGCCGTTCCCCCCGTCGGGCAGCGCCGCGATCCGGACGTCGACGGCGTCGGTTCGGGCATACGTGGCGATGACCGGGTTCGAGGCGCGAAGGAGCGCGTCGCCCAGGCGCTCGGCCACCAGCGATTCGCCGATGCCCGTCAGCCGCAGGGTTCGAACCACGAGATCGCGCCCCAGGCCGCGTGCCTGCAGCCGGGGCAGGACCCAGTCGGTCCACATCGGGCGCATCTCGCGGGGCGGCCCTGGCAACGCGACGATCAGGCGTCCGTCGGGGCGGTCGACCCACCAGCCCGGCGCCGTGCCATTGGGGTTCGGAATCGCGGTCGCCGATGGAATGAGCCACGCCTGCTTGAGATTGATCTCCGCGAACGGCATCCCCCGCCGATCCCAGAGGCCGCGGAGCCACGTCTCGAGCCCGGCGTCGATGGTCGTCGTCTCGCCGGCGACCGCGGCGATCGCCTCGCGGGTCAGGTCGTCCGGGGTCGGGCCCAGGCCGCCCGTCGAGACGACGACGTCGGCGCGCTCCAGCGCGTCCGTGAATGCCGCCACGACGGTGTCGAGGTCGTCCGGCAGCGCCTGGATCCGTCCGACCGTGACGCCCAGACCGGACAGCGCGCGGGCCAGCTCGCCGGCGTTGGTGTCGCGCGTCTCGCCGGTCGTCAGCTCGCTGCCGACGCTGAGCAGCTCGGCGCTGAGCAGGCGGCGGGACGCAGCGTCGCGGCGAGGCATGCCCGGAGGTTACTCCAGTGCAGAACTGTGACCCCCGCCCGCTCGATCGTCACGAGACTGGCACGCCCCGCGGCCCGAAGTCGAGGCACGGGCGGGCTCGACGGCCGGTACCATCGCTGGCGGTGCGAACGACCTTCGCCCCGGTGTTTCGTGCCTGCCTCGCGGCCGAAGCTCCATGCAACGCTCTCCGCCGGCGATCGGCGGAACGCAGACGGACACCACGTGGCGAACATCGAAGGCAGCGGGTTCAGCCAGTTCGACCGGCTCCTCGACCTCGTCAGTCGGACGCGGGAGCTCCTCGACGCGATCGTCGACGGAGGCGAGCTACCCGAGGGTGGGGCGGCCTACCTGGAGGCCACGACGCTGCCGCATGTCGAGGGCATCCAGTCCGGCTTCCAGGGCTGGCTCCGCTCCGACGCCGCGGACGCGGCAGAGCTGCGCTACCTCCTCCTCCAGGTCGCGCAGCTCCGCGTGACGCCCGCGGCGACCGTCGCAGAGCGGCGGGCCGCGGCGGCCGAGGCGCTGATCGAGCGTCGCCTGGCCGACGGTCCGGCGGGTTCGACCAGGCTCGCCCGGATCGAGCCGTGGCACCTCGCGGCGCTCGGCCACGCCCGCGTCGTCCTGGCCTTCATCCCCAGGATGTCCGAGGACGACGTGCGATACCCGTCGGGACGGCGGACGTACGCCGACATTCCGGTCCCCAGGGGCCCGGCCGAGCTGGCCGGGAGGATCGGCGAGCTCGAGCGCGAGCTGTGGAAGGCGGTCACCGGCCGCGCCGGCGGACCGGCCGAGCCGGCGTTCCGCCGAACCTACGGATTCTTCGACGCCGCCGATCGGCTCGGCTTCGGGGCCTTCCGCGGGGCGGCGTGACGGCGGGGTGAAGAACGTTCGCCCGCGGGCGTCGTCCGGAGGCCATCCGATGGACGATCCGCCGGTCCCGGACACCGGTGCGCCCGCTGATATGATCGATTCGACGTCCGAATCCCCGTCCCATCGGAGCCCTGCCCTGGACCCCTCGCAGCCCGCCGACGCCGACCGCGGATCGGCGCCCCGGTCGCGGACGGCCTCCGCCGGGCGCGGCGCCGACGTGCCACCCCCGCCCCCGGGGGCGGCGCCCGGGCTGCGCGAGCAGATCGGCTCGACGAAGGACGCCGCGCTCGGCCTCGTCAGGGCCCATGTCGAGCTGGCCCAGGCCGAGTTCGCCGAGATCCTCGACGAGATCCAGCGTGTCGCCCTCCTCGTTGGGCTGGCGATCGCCGCCGTCTTCACTGTGTCGCTGCTGCTGCCGATCGGCCTCAGCCTGTTTGTCGGAGAGACGCTGTTCGGGTCGATGGGCTGGGGGATCCTCCATGGGACGCTGCTGCTGCTGGGTGTCGGCATGGCGGCCGTGCTCGTCGCGCTCGGCGTTGGCGGCGGACGCGTCGGGATCGACCTGCTGATCGGCGCGCTGGCCGGCCTGGCCGTCGGCCTCGTCCTGGGGCTCAACCTCACCAACCGGTTCTGGGCCGGGCTCGGCAACTCGTTCGCCGCGAGCATCGGCCCCGACGTGCGCCCGATCATCGTGGCCGCGGTCGTGTCGGCGGTCCTGCTGGGCCTGCTGGGCGTCGTCGCGGGGGCCCGCGGGGGCGGGTTCATCGGCGCCTTCGTCGGAGGAGTGGGCGGGGCGATCTCCGGTGCCTTGCTCGGCATCCTCACGGCGATCGCCCTCGGGCCACGGGTTGGGGCCGCGATCGGGGTCACCGTCGCCCTCATCATCTGGCCGATCGCCATGTCGATCGGCGTCGCGCGGCGCGGCGTCGACACGGACGAGCTCCGGGATCGCTTCTGGCCGGACGAGACCATCGAGACCACGAAGGAGACGATCGAGTGGGTGCGCGAACGGACGCCGCTCGGGCCCAGGTCGTAGCGGCCCGCAACGAGCTCGGAGAAGAGGTCACCCGGCTGGAAGCCGCCGGCCGGTCGGCCGTCGACGTGCCGGCCAGGATCCGCCGAGCCCCGGCGAGGACCGCCGGCATCGCGGCCGGCGCGGCGTTCCTCATCGCCGGCGGCCCGCAGCGGCTGTTCCGGCGCGTCAAGCGAGCGGTCGTCGGGCCGGAGCAGGAGCTGCCGAAGTCGATGCTGCCGGAGGACGTCGACAAGGCGCTGCGGAAGATGGGCAGCGACGGCGAGAAGATCCGTGGCACGCTCGAGCGGGAGTTCGCGAGGTACCTCGACGAGCACCGCCAGGAGCGCGAAAACCGCGACCTTGGGGCGGTCGCGGCGGTCCTCCTCGCGAATGTCGCCAAGCCGCTCACCGCGCAGGCCGGCAGGCGCCTGGCCAGGCAGCTGTTCAGCCCCGACCGGGCGTCATTCCAGGACGCCGTCGACCGGATCCGGGCCCGGCGCGGCGCGGGCAAGGGACCCGACGCGGCGGCACCTGCCGCCAGGAAGTAGCGCCTCGACCAGCGCGACCGCCGCGCGCCGGGCGGTCTCTTGCCGCGCATTCACCAGGCGCGCGCTTCGGACGCACGAATCCCGATCTCCTGATCCAGCGTCCGGCGCAGGATCCTACTCGGGCCCCGGGGGATGCTTCAGGAAGGTTGGCCCCCCGGAACGGGCCGCACGGCCGCTGCGACGGCGCTCCCGACGCACGGAGAGTTGAGTGGAGTCCCGCCCGTAGCCGCGCGGCGGTGCCGCGATCCGGGGCGATCCAGGGAGAATGCGATGACCCTCCAGCTCGCGGGGCTACGCAAGCGTTTCGGCGAGGTCCAGGCGCTCGACGGCGTGACCTTGACCGTCAAGCCGGGCGAGGTGTTCGGTTTCCTCGGCGCAAACGGGGCGGGCAAGACGACGACGATGCGCGTGGTCCTCGGTTTCCTCCGTGCCGACGAAGGCACGGTGACGTGGGGCGGGCGCGAGGCGCGCTCCTGGCCGCGCCGGACGTGGGGATATCTCCCCGAGGAACGCGGTCTCTACCCGCGGATGCCCGTCCTGGACCAGCTCGTCTTCTACGCATCGCTTTATGGCGTGAAGCGCGCCGACGCGCGGCGGGAGGCACTCGACTGGCTGGCGCGCTTCCGGGTCAGCGAATACGCCGACCGGAAGGCGGACTCGCTCTCGAAGGGCAACCAGCAGAAGGTGCAGTTCATCGCCACGATCCTCCACGATCCGGACGTCCTGCTCATGGACGAACCGTTCAGCGGGCTGGATCCGGTGAACGTCGCGCTTCTCAAGGCCGCCTTCGTCGAGATGCGCGAGCGCGGCAAGACGATCGTGTTCAGCACGCACCAGCTGGACATGGCCGAGGAGCTGTGCGAGTCGGTGGCGATCATCGACCACGGGCGCATCGTCGTATCCGGCCCGACGCGCGAGGTGAAGCGCTCGACCGGCCACCAGGTCGTCCGCGTCGCGACGGCGACCGACGGTGACGCGAGCTGGCTCACCTCGCTGCCGCACGTGACGGTGACGCGACCGGGCGAGGACTACACGGAAGTCCGCGTCGACGCGGGGACCGACCCCCAGGTCGTCCTGCAGGCGGCCATCCGGCGCGATGGTGGGGTCCTTCGGTTCGAGGTCGCGGATCCGTCGCTCGAGGATGTCTTCGTCGAGCGGGTGGGGGAGATCGACAAGGACGAGCGGACGCTTGCCGCGTCGGGAGCGATTCGATGAACACGATCGCGAACATCTACGCCGTCGCGCGTCGCGAGTTCATCACCCGGGCACGGACGCGGACGTTCGTCATCGGGACGGCGCTCCTCGCCGTCGGGGTCGTCGCGATCGCGTTCGCGCCGGTCATCGTCCGCTACGTCGATCGGGGCGATACGCAGCGCGTCGCCGTGTGGACGGGAGCAGCCGATGTCGGCGTCGATCCCGTCTCGACGATCTCGGCGCTGCTCAATGCACCGTCGGGGAGCGGCCCGACGACGCCGGGCGCGAAGCCTGATTTCGAGGTCTCCGCCGTCCCCGACCTCGCCGCCGCGCGTGCCGCCGTGACGGCAGGGGCGTACTCGGTCGTCCTCGCAATCGAGCGCGGCGGCTCCGGCGACCTCGAATTCACGCTCTACACGAACGACAGCTCCACCGGACGGGTTGCCCAGGTCATCCGGCAGGCCTCGACGACGGTCGCGATCGGCGACCGGCTGGCGCGTCTCGGCGTCGCGCCGGCGGATCAGGCGCGCGTCTTCGCGCCGGCGCGATACGGCGTGATGTGGCCCGACCCGACGCGGACCGGACCGAC
>JBGPDX010000137.1:0-6282 GCA_041482475.1 Candidatus Limnocylindria bacterium
CCGCGCCTGCGCCTCGCCGCGCTCGTCGGCGAGGACGGTCAGGTCACCCGCCATGGCCTTCTCCGTGAGCGGGTCGATCAGCACGCCGCCCCCGCCGATGACCGTGAACGTCACCGGCGCCTTCGGGACCGGGAAGCCGTCGGCGTCGGTGACGAGCACCTTCAACGGGCGCTTCAGGATGGCGTTGACCGTGTCCTCCTGGAAATCGGTGGTTCCGAACTTCTGGACACGGGCCACGTCCGCCGTCTCCGGGGCCGGCGTCTCGCCCTGGAGCTCGAGGACGTCGCGCAGGTCGCGCGGGATGTCGATCACGGCGGCGGCGGTCACGCCCCCCGACCGACCGCCCTGGAGCTGATAGGCGGCCTCGCCCGTCTCGTCGTCGAGCAGCACGTACGCGGCCCCGCGCCAGGTCAGGCGCGTCACTGGCGCCACCGGCACCCGGGCCACGAAGCCGCGCGCCACTGCCTGGCGGATGTCGTCGAGCACGGACGTGTCCAGCGGCAGGCCGGGCAGGACGGAATCGACGTTCGCCCCCGTCACGTCGATGACGTCGATGCCCTGCTCGTGGGCCAGCCCGAGCCCCTTGGCGGTGGAGACGCTGTCGACCCCGAGCTCCTCCTCGAAGATGCGGTGCTCGAGGACCGAGCCTTCGAGACCGGAGAGGATCAGGAACGCCTTCTCCTGGGCCGCGCTCTCGAGGCCGACGGGCGCGCTGGCGCGATGGTCGGCGTCGACGGCGATCCCGCGCCAGTCGAAGTCGAGCGGATAGAGCGGATCGCCGCCGGCGTACTCGACCTGGATGTCGGACATGACGAAGCACACCGACACCGTGGGGCGCACGGGCACCACGCGCGTGAGGTCTGCGATGCCGTCGTCCGACTCGTTCCAGCGTCCCAGGTAGTCCCAGGCCAGCCGCGACAGGATCGCCGCCGCATGGTCGGGCTGCTCTTCCGGGCCGGTGACCGCGCGCCCGCCGATGCCGATAGCGGTGAGATTGCCGGCGAGCACGCGGTTCGTCACCGTCTGCGTCCCGCCGGGCGTGCCCAGCTCCACGCGCAGCGTGAAACGGACACCCATCCCGATCGTGCCGGTGCCGACGGCCACCGGTACGCCGCCCAGCTTGACCACCGGCCTCACCTCGATGAGGTACGGCGGGGTCCGCGCGAGGCCTCCGTACGCCGCGGCCACCGTGGCGTCCTCGTCCGTCGCCGGCGTATACGACAGCGTGAGGCGGCGGCCGAGCACGTCGGCGGTCGGCAGCGTCACGTCGAGGACCGTGCCCTCGGACTCCGCGACGATGCGCAGCGTGTGCCGTAGCGTGTCGGGGACGTCGTAGCTCGTCTCCGACGTGGTGACGACCGCGTAGGGCAGGCTGCTGGGCAGCAGGCCAAGCGACTCGGACAGCGAGCCGCGCTGGTTCAGGACGTCGGCATAGGCGAGGCCCGGCCGCTGGGCGGCCAGGAGCGCCGTGACCTCGTCGCGGGCGTCCCCGAGCGGCGAGTGCGACTGCGGCGCCCCCAGGTAGGAGTCGAGGAGAGCGCGCGCGTCGAACCCCAGCTCGCGCGCGACGTCGAGCCCGCGCGGGGCCTGGAGCCGCTTGAATCCGGGATCGAGCGGAACCCAGACCTTGCCCTGCGCGTCGAGGCCGGTGCCCCGATAATTCGCATAGGGCAGGTAGGCCTCGGCCCAGACGCGCTCCATCCGGACGGACGCGATCCCCGCGCTGCCGAGGACGGCCTCGTGCGGGATCCCCGCGCGGTCGAGGACGCGCACCGCCTGCTCTGCGGACGGCGTGCCCGTGAGCGACTGCAAGGTGGCGGCAGGCAGCTCGACCGTGCCGCGGACGTAGCGGGCGGGGATGGCCTTCGCGCGCGACAGCGCGATCACGAGCGCGGCCGAGTCCGCGTCGTTCGCGCTCCCCTCCAGGTAGGCCTGCACCGGGCCCTTCATGGCGCCGTAGTAGAAGTCGGGCCGGACGGAGCTCCGGACCCACTCGTAGACGTCGACCGGGCCGGCGAGGGTCGCCGCGAACGTCTTCAGCACCTCGGGCACGGAGTCGATCGGATGCTCCGAGGTGGCGGCCGCGGCCTGGCCGGCGCCGAGAGCGGGCGCGCCGAGAGCGGGCGCGCCGAGCGCGGGCGCGCCGAGCGCGGGCGCGACCACGCTGAGGTTCCCCGCGCTGATGGGCTCCGGCTCCGCCGATCGCGCGATGCGGGCGAGGATCTCGCGGGCTTCGCGGGCGAGGCCGAGGCGCTCGGGAGCTCCCACTGCCGGTCGCGCCCCTGATGCGGCCGGTCCCTCCGGCGTCGCTCGCGCCAGCCGGCGCAGGATCGCCACCAGCCGGCCCTGACCCGCCTCGTAGGCCTCCCGCGTGCGGGCCAGGCGCTCCGCGGCCTTGCCCGCCAGCTTCCGCGACGCCGCCGCCGCGAATTCCCGCCGACGCGCCGCATCCTGCCTCTCCAGATCGGCCAGGAGACCCGCCATCGCCGGCGGCACGCCCGACTCCGTCTCCACCGCCGCCAGCGCGCCGTCCACCGCCCGCAGCCGGCGGTCCTCGCCCCGCGCCAGGGGCGCGCTCGCGAGCAGGGCCAGGAGCGCCCCGACGCCGCGACGGACGAAGATCCCGGGCTGCCTCATCTATCTCACCGCCGGCGCCGCCGCCGCGCCGGGATCGGCCGCCGCGTACACGCGGACGCGGGCCCGTCCCGCGGCGTCGAACGTCAGCACGACGAGGTCGTCCGGCCCCTCCCGCGCCGGTCGCGACAGGACGATCCGGCCGGGCTCGATGCTCTTCACGACCGCGCCTTCGATCGCATCGCCGGGACGCACCGTCCTCTCCGCGTTCGCCCAGACGAGACGCGCGGTTCCCGTCGTGATCTGTCGGGCCTGGATGGCCTTGAACGCGGCGGTGCCCGCCGAGTCGCGTGAGCGCGAGGCCCCGGCGCCCGACACCGAGGCCGGATGCGGGGCCAGGTCCGGAGGCGGCGGCGAAGGCACGGCGACCTGGACGCCGGCCCCGGCGTGACTGGAGCCGGCCGGCTCCTGGGCGGCGGCCGAGGTCGCGAGCACGACGAGAGCGAGCACGGTGGCGCGTTTCATGAGCACCTACTGGGTGACACGAATGGTGTCCTTCGATTCGAACGGCACTCCGCGCACGGTCCCCGTCACGCGGACCTCGACGTGCTCGCCCGTGGGCAGGATGGCGATGACGGCGGCGCGATCGAACTTCGCGACGAGCTTGTGGCGGCTGGAGGAGACGATCCGGGTCGGAGACAGGCGGCCGTTGAGGCGGAGCGAGGCCGCGCTGATCTCGGTCGCGTCGCGGTCGCAGCACAGCGTCATCTGCGCCTCCACGTCCGAGCCGTGGCTGTGGCGGCTCAGCGTCTGCGGCGAGACGTGCAGGTCGGCCTGGATGGCGCGGACGTCCAGCCGGCCGGTGCCGCGGAACTCGACGCTGGGTGTGCTTCCGATGACGGTCAGGTCGTTGGACCCGCCTCGCAGGACGGGGACGACCTTCGTCCAGCGGAAGCGGAACTGCGCCTCCCGCACGGCGTCGTGGTCCACGTCGGTCAGGTGGAAGTACCCGGCGGCGGCCGGCACCGATCCGGCCAGGCGGACCGTGCCCAGGTCGATCGTCGAGGGATCGAGCCCGGGCGGGAGCTCGACCGTGACGTAGAGCGACTCCGGGCAGGACGACGAGCGGCAGCCTCCGTCGTCGTCGTGGTCGTCCCCGTGATGGGCGTCCGGCCCGCTGCCGAGCAGGCACTCACCGTCGACGGCGGCGGGATCGAAGCGCACCTCCGCCACGACGACGGACGGCGGCGGCGCCACCGGCGTCGCCGCCACCGTCGCCGAGCGCGCGCTCTCGAACCTCGCGTCGACCGCCGTCACCTGGTAGTAGACGGTCACGCCGTTCACCAGCCCGCGGTCCTCGAAGCTCGCGACCACGGGCGAGCCCACGCGCAGGAACGGGCCGGTCGCGCTGGGCGCCCGGTACACGCGATACCCGACGACGTCGGGCTCGGTGCTGGCGCGCCAGGAGAGCGCGACGCTCGCGTAGCCGGGCACCGCGGCCAGACCGGCCGGAGGCGCGGGAGGCACGTCGATGCTGACCGTGAAATGCGCCGACGGCATCCAGGGTCCCGTCTGCGCGGGATCGGAGGCGCGCGCGCGCCAGGCGTAGCTCCCGTCGTCGAGGTCGACCGACACCGTCCAGCTCGTCGTGCCCACGCCCTCCGGGATCCCCGCCACCTGGTCCACGAGGCGGAGCGTGCCGTCACCGGCGACGCGATAGACCTCGAACGCGTAGCTCAGCGCGAGACCGTCGGGACTGCTCGCGCTCGCGACGACCAGCGTGGGCCGGCGCGTCTCCAGGCGGGCGGCTTCCACCGGCGACACCGGCGCCGGCGCGGTGGGCGCCTCCGCCACCGCGTCGACGCGGAATGCCGCCGGCGCGCTCCACTCGCCCGCCACCTGGCCGTCGCTCGCGCGGACACGCCAGGTGAACCGCCCGTTCTCGGGGAGCGCAACCGCCACCACCCAGGTCGTCTCCACCAGGCCTTCCGGGACCTCCGGCGACGACACGATCACGGCCCCGGAGGCGTCGCGGACCTCGAACTCGTAGCCGAGCGCGCCACTGTCCGGGTCGGTCGTGTTGCGCGCGCGCAGCTCCGGCGTCGCCGTCCGGACCGTGCGGCCGTCGACGGGATCGAGCGGGACCGGCACTCCGGGCGGGTCGTTGGCGAGGTTGACGAAGAACGTCGCGCCCCCGAACGCGCTCGTGGTGTGCCCGTCGCTGGCGGAGGCGCGCCAGTAGTGCGCGGTGTCGTCGGCCAGCGGCAGCGGCGTCCACGAGGTCTCCCCCGGGCCCTCGGGCACCTCGGGCGAGACCTGGAGGGCCGGCGAGTCGAACGACGGCACGCGATCGATCTCGAACCGGTAGGTGAGGACGTCCGCTTCGGGATCACGCGCGTTGGTGACGACGAGGGTGGGCGTCAGCGTGGCCACCGCCTCACCTCCCACCGGCGTGCGCGGCACGGGCGCGGTCGGCGTCCGGTTGAGGGTGTGGACGGTGAACGCGATGGGCAGGGACCAGCCGGACACGTTGGACCCGTCGCTCGCGCGCGCGCGCCAGGAGTACGTCGCGTCCTCGTCCAGGACGATGGGGATCCGCCAGCTCGTCAGCCCCGGCCCCTCGGCCACGTCGGCGGCGGAGGCGAGCACGGCGGTCAGGCCGGGATCGGTGGCGACCTGGAACTCGTAGACGAGCGAGGCCTGCTCCGGATCGAACGCGTTCGCGACCACGAGGAGCGGCTGCCGCGAGGCCACGGTCGCGCCCGGCCCGGGGGCGTCGGGCACGGGCGCGGCGGGCGGCAGGTTGACCGCGTCCACGGTCAGCGCGGCCACCGGCGTCCATGCGCTCGGGGAGAAGCCGTCGGTGGCTCGCGCGCGCCAATAGAAGGTCCGGTCCTCGCCGAGGTTCGCGTCGACGCGCCACGAGGTATGGACCGGGGTCTCCGCCATGCCCGTCACGCCGGCCACGGCCTGGGTCAGGGCGACGTCGGCGAAGACCTGGAACTCGTAGGTGAGGGCCGCCCCTTCGGGCGTGGCGGCGTCGTTGACGCGGAGGACCGGGTGGGAGGTGGCGACGGTGGCGCCGTCCACGGGCGAGTCGATGCTGGGGGCGGTGATTGCGCCGTGGATGCGCACGCGCGTCCGGTCGAGGATCCGGCCCGACACGGCTTCCCTCAGGAACATCGGGTAGGCGCCGGGCCCGATGCCGGAGGTCGAGATCCGGACCGTGCTCGTCCGTGTCTCGCCCGGGGCCAGGTCGAAGGCGAGCGAAGCTTCGGCCAGGACCTGCACCGTCGCCCCCGCGGCCACCTGGACGACGACCGGGTATCCCATGAGCGGCGTCGTGCCGTGATCGGTCACGGACACGAGGGCGTCGATCGCGCTGCCGGCCAGGACGTCGGCGGCGATGCCCAGCGTCCCGCTCACCGTGGTGGCACCCGGCTGGACCACGAGCGCGGCCGACGAGGACGAGAGCGCGGCGCCCGCGGCGGAGCGCACCTCGAACACCGTGGACCAGGTGCCGGAGGGCCCCGCCGACGGCCAGGTGTAGCGGCCGTCCCAGGCCGTTCCCGGAAGCAGGAGCGGGAGCGGGGCCTCCGTCTCGAACAAGACGGGCGCCGTGGATCCCGGCTCCACGATCCGCAGGCGGCCCACGAGGCCGGACAACGGGACGTTCGACCCGCGGTTCTCCACGCGCACCGCGAAGCC
>JBGPDX010000138.1:0-6211 GCA_041482475.1 Candidatus Limnocylindria bacterium
CAGATCGGCCGGGCGGTCGACGAGGTGGTGTCGAAGTTCGGCCGCCTCGACATCCTCGTCAACAACGCCGGGGTCAGCCCCGGCGATCTCGCCGAGGACGTCACCGAGGACAACTTCGACCTGACGATCGAGGTGAACGTGAAGGGCCTGTTCTTCGCCAGCCAGGCGGCCGGGCGGGTCATGATCCGCCAGGGCTTCGGGCGGATCGTCAACCTCAGCTCGCAGGCTGGCTTCGTCGCGCTGCCGACCGAATCGGTCTACTGCATGTCGAAGGCGGCCGTCGCTCACCTGACCAAGTGCCTGGCGGTCGAATGGGGCCGCTACGACATCACGGTCAACGCCGTGGCGCCGACGTTCATCCGCACGCCCGGCACGGAGGAGGCGCTGGCGGACGCCGCCTTCGAGGCCGACGTCCGCGAGCGGATCGCCGCCCTTCACCGGATTGGCAAGCCGATGGATGTCGCCGGCGCGGTCGTCTTCCTGGCCTCGCCCGCGGCATCGCTGATCACCGGCCACACCCTCCTGATCGACGGTGGCTGGACGGCCCGATGACGACCACGGCAGCGGCGACCGCGACGGTCCGACCCACCGCCCCGGAGTTCACGACGGTCTTCGGGCGCGAGCTCGTCGGCGAGCTGCCCAACTTCGCCCACCGGCCCTACGTCGTCGTCACAATGGAGGACCTCTGGCCGCGCTTCGAGCACTTGTTGGACTCGCACCTGGCCGCGGTCCATTTCGTGACGACCCTCGACGCCGCGGAGGTCGAGGCGCAGGCTGAGGCGCTGCCGGAGTTCGGCAGCGTCATCGGTCTGGGCGGCGGCCAGGCCAGCGACATCGCCAAGTACGTCGCCTGGCGGCGCGGCCGGCCCCTCTTCCAGGTCCCCACCGCCATGACGACCAACGCGCCGTTCGGTCACCGGTCGGTGCTCCGAAACGAGGGCAAGGCGATCGCCATCGGCTGGGCCGTGCCGGAGGCCGTCTACGTCGATTTCGACGTCATCCGCAGCGCGCCACCCCTGCTCAACCGCAGCGGCATCGGCGACGTCCTGTGCCACCACACTGCGCACTACGACTGGAAGCTGGCCCACGACTCGGGCCGGGAGGAGCGCCGATGGCCATATGACCAGCGACTCGTCGACGAGGCGAAGCGGAGCCTTGACGCGGTGCTCGCCGACGTCGACGAGATCCGGGCGGTCAGCGACCGGGGCATCCGGACGCTGATGCTGGCGCACCGCTGGGGCGGCAGCGCGTTCCATAACAGCGGCTGGAACACGCGCCACCTCGACGGGGTCGACCATTGCTACCTGTACGCCCTCGAGGACCTCACCGGCCGCCACTTCATCCACGGCCAGGCGGTGGGCCTCGGGACGTACCTGGGGGCCGTGCTGCAGGACAACGAACCGGAGATGATCCTGTCGGCACTGGAGCGGGTGGGGGTTGACATCCGGCCGGAGGCGATGGGGATCAGCTGGGACGATGCGGCAACCGCCATGCGTCGGCTGTCGTGGTACGTCCGCCACGCCGACCTGTGGTACACGATCGCCGACGCACGGCCGATAACGGAGGATGTCGTCGAGCAGGTCAGGGATCGCGTCTACGCCACCTTTGGAGCGTGGCAGTCGTAGCGCCCGAACGGCGCGAGGAGGAGGACCGTTCATGCATCGAACCATGCGATTGTCGGCGGCTTCGAGGCTCGCAGGGCTGGTCGTTTCGGCCGTCCTGCTCGCCGCCGCCTGCAGCAGCACCACGCCGGCGGCATCGTCCGCGCCCGCGAGCCAGGCCGCCAGCGCGGCGGCCGGCACGGTTCACGTGTCGATCGTTAACAAGGACATGACCCCCGACGACGTCAAGGCCGCCGTCGCCAAGGAAGGCAGCATCGTCGTCGCGAACTGGACGTACACGGCCAACGACGAGCTGGTCAAGCAGTTCAAGGCGTACGTCAAGACGACCTATGGCGCCGACATCCAGTTCACCTATGAGGGCTCGCAGGCGCCGAGCGTCTACCTGACGAATCTCTACGCCGCCCAGAAGGGTGGCAATCCCTCGCCGTACGACGTCATGGCGATCGAAGAGAACTACTGGTCCGAGGCGATGGCCAACAACGCGGTCGACAGCTACCTGCCGTCAGGCCTCGTCCCCAACCAGAGCCTCGTCATCGACCAGTTCCAGCACGTGCCGACGTCGATCGCCTTCCAGTCGACGGCCTTCCCGGCCGTTGTCTACGAGAAGTCCAAGGCACCGAACCTCAAGAAGCTGATGGACCTCGCCGATCCGTCGCTGAAGGGCAAGGTCACCCTGCCGCTGCCCGGTGACATCACCGCCGGCGGGTTCTTCATGGGCCTCGCCTCCGAGCTGGGCAAGGACTACAAGGACCCGGCCCAGATGAAGGAGGTCGTCGACTGGGCGGTCACCCACATCGGGCCGAACGTCCTGAAGTACACCTCGGACTCGTCGGAGATGCAGCAGCTGCTGCGCTCGGGCGGGGCCAACGCCGTGACCTTCTGGAACAGCCTTGCCCGGCTCGAGTTCTTCAGCGGCAAGAACAACGACGCGACGCTGCTCCTGCCGGCCGCCATCTACCCGGTCAACGGCTACCTGTGGATCCCGAAGGGCGCGGCCCACCCGGTCCTCGCCCAGATCTTCATCAACTGGCGCCTCAGCCCGGAGGTCCAGTTCCCCAACAAGTGGGCGATCGACCACGGGCCGTGGAGCGAGCTGAGCGAAGGGTTCCTGGGTCCCAGCTACGTCAGCCAGGTTCCCGACTGGTTCACCAAGGATTACTTCAGCTACTTCCCCACGTTCGACCAGATCAAGACGCAGTTCAAGTCGGTCGACTGGGACACCTACAACAAGGGCCAGAAGCAGTGGCAGGACTACTACGCCCAGAAGATCGGGCAGTAGACCGGCCGACTGATCGCCGCCCCTTCCGGCGTCGCCGGGAGGGGCGGGTTCCACCTCCACCACGGGATGCCAGATGGCAGGTGAGCCGCTCTCGGTGCCGATCCCGGGGTTCGCCCCGGAGCTTCGGCGCGAGCGTCAGAGCAAGCTGACCGGGCTCGCCCTGCTGACGCCGGCGATCCTGCTGGCCGTCCTGTTCCTCTACTACCCGCTGGCGTTCATCGTCCAGATGAGCTTCAGCCTGGCGAACAGCTACCTCTCGCCGGCCGGGCCGACGTTCACCGTCGCGAACTACCAGGCAATGGTGAGCCGCTACCTGCCCAACGTCCTCGTGACCCTCCAGCTGGCGGGCCTGGCGACGGTCGTCAATCTCATCTTCGGTTTCCCGTTCGCCTACATCCTGGTTCGGAAGGTGCGCTATCGGGACATCGTCCGCGCGTTCATGGTCTTCCCGATGTTCGGCGCCCTCTACATCGCCTTCGGGATGCGGTTCCTGCTGCTGCCGGGCGGACCGGCCACGCCGCTGCTCGAGTTCCTCGGCATCCAGAACACGTCCGTCCTGTACAGCCTGCCGTCAGTCGTCTTCGCGATGTCGATCTTCACCTTCCCGTTCATGGTCATGAACGTCGGCGCCGCGTTGAGCAACGTCGATCCGATGCTCGAGGAGGCCGCCGCCTGCCTGGGCGCGCGGCCGTGGCAGACGTTCCGACGGATCCTTGTGCCGCTGACCCGGACCGGCATCGTCGCCGGCGCGCTGATGGTCTTCGGCTGGAATCTGGGCACGTTCGCCGAGCCGCTGCTGCTTGGCTCGATCAACGAGCAGAAGTCACTCGCCTGGACGCTCTACCAGCGCGGCGTCGTCCAGACGGACTACGGCCTGTCGACGGCGATGGGCGTCGTCCTGTTGATCCTGGCCTTCATCGTCACCTACTTCTCGCTGCGCTATTCGCGCGGAGCGCTGGTCGATTGAGCGCGCCCGCCGTGCCGCCATCCGCACCGGCCGCGGCCGTGCCCGCGCCCGGCGGCGCCGCGTCGCGGCGGCTCAGCTCGCGGCGGATCGCCGACCTCGTCAGCCACGCCTACATCTGGCTGTGCCTGCTGGTGTTCGTGATGCCCTTCAGCGCCCTGCTCGTCTACTCCTTCACCGGGCCCGGAGGGACGTACGCCATCGAGAACTTCCAGTACGTCCTGGGCAGCTTCGGCGAGAACCTCTGGTGGAGCTTCCGGATCGCCGGCCTGACCCTGTTCCTCGATCTGGTCATCGCCCTGCCCGCCGCCTACGCCATCGTCCGCTACCCGTTCCCCGGCAAGCGGCTGCTGTTCTCCGCCATCACCCTGCCGCTGTACGTGCCGGGCGCGGTGATCGGCATCTCGCTGGTCCTGACCTACAACTTCACCTACCACCTGACGACGTCGATCTGGGGGCTCGTGCTGGCGATGACCGTCGGCTCGTTCCCGCTGATGCTCACGCCGATCGTCGTCGCCCTCAAGGACCTGCCGCTGGTCTTCGAGGAGGCCGCCGAGTGTCTCGGCGCGACCCGCTGGCAGACGTTCCGGCGGATCGTCTTCCCGCTCATCGGCCCGGGCGTCAGCGCCGGCCTGATGCTGTCGTTCATCATCGTCTTCAACGAATACCTCGTGACCCTGTTCGTCCATCCGACCGGCATCACGACGGCGCCGCTGCGGGTCTTCAACCTCATCCGGACGGCCGGTCTGGCGCCCACCACGGCCGCCCTCGCCGTGACGATGCAGCTGATCTCGTTCGCCGCGGTCCTGCTGTTCTTCAAGATCTTCGGGACGCGCTACCTGCGGGGGACGTACCTGATCTGATGTCGACCGTCCGGCTCGCCGCGCTCACCAAGCACTTCGGCCCGACGGTCGCCGTCCAGGAGTTCGACCTCGACGTCGCCGACGGCGAGTTCGTCACGCTCCTGGGCCCGTCGGGCTGCGGCAAGACGACGACGCTGCGGATGCTCGCCGGGCTGATCGAGCCGACCAGCGGCCGGATCTGGTTCGACGCGGAGGACGTGACGTACCTCCCGCCGCGGGCCCGGAACATCGGCTTCGTGTTCCAGACGCCGGCGCTCTTCCCGCACCTGTCGGTCGCCGACAACATCGCCTTCGGGCTGTCGGTCAAGGGCAAGAAGAAGGACGTCGTCGGCCCGCGCGTCGAGGAGATGCTGGCGCTGGTCGGCCTGCCCGGCTACGGCGCGCGGCTGCCGGCCCAGATGTCCGGCGGCCAGCAGCAGCGCGTCGCCCTGGCCCGCGTCCTGGCCACGGACCCGCGGGTGCTGCTGTTCGACGAGCCGCTCTCGGCGCTCGACCGGAACCTCCGCGACACGCTGAAGTACTCGATCCTCGACCTCCAGCGGCGGACCGGCAAGACCGCGATCTACGTCACCCACGACCAGTCGGAGGCGTTCGCGATCTCCGACCGGATCGTCGTGATGAACGGCGGCAAGGCCGAGCAGATCGGCACGCAGACGGACATCTACCTCCAGCCGCGGACGCAATTCGTGGCGGAGTTCATCGGCGCCAACAACGGCCTCCCCGGGACGGTGACCGGGCGGGAGGGGAGCGGCGACGACGCGCGGACGATCGTCGCGGCGGCCGGGCTCACGCTGCGCTGCCGGTCGCGGGCCGAGCTGGCGGTGGGCGACGACGTGGTCGTCTACCTCCGCCCGGAGAATCTCGTCGTCCTCAACGACGGCGAGGACGGCCGCTTCGAGAACGTCGTCGAGGGGAAGATCGAGCGGGTCATCTTCGAGGGACCGACGGCTCAGCTGCGGGTCGACGTCGGCGGGCGCGAGCTGCGGGCCGACGTCAGCGGCGGGCGGCGGCTGACGCTCATCGAAGGCCGCGGCAAGGTCCGCCTGGGGTTCGACGACGTGACGCTGATCCGCGCGCCGCGGGGCGCGGCCCAGGCCCCCGCGCCGGCCCCGCTGTCGTGACCGGGCCGGGGACGACCTCGTCCGGCGGCTTCCCGACGGTCTTCGGCCGCGAGCTGATCGCCGAGCTGCCGGCCTTCGTGCCCCGGCCCTACCTCGTCGTCACGATGGCCGACCTGTGGCCGCGCTTCGAGTCCGCCTTCGACGTCGGGCTGGCCGGCGTCCACCTCGTGGCGACCCTCGACCTCGACGAGCTCGAGGCGACGCTGGACGGCCTGCCGGCCTTCCGTGGGATCGTCGGCCTGGGCGGCGGCCAGGCCCTCGACGTCGCCAAGTTCTTCGCCTGGCGGACGCTCCGGCCGCTGTTCCAGGTGCCGACCGCGACGACCGTCAACGCGCCGTTCGGCCATCGTTCCGGGCTGCGC
>JBGPDX010000139.1:0-6170 GCA_041482475.1 Candidatus Limnocylindria bacterium
CGGTGATCGCCCAGTAGCCGATCTGATCCCACGGTAGCAGGTAACCAGTAAAGCTGAGTAGCAGTGTCGTCAGGAAAAGGCCTACGCCAACCACCCAGTTGAACTCGCGTGGCGGCTTGTAGGCGCCGTGATAGAAGACCCGCATCATGTGGAGGAAGACGAAGAACACCATCAGGTGGGCGGCCCAGCGATGGATGTTCCGGGTCAGCAGGCCGAACGTCACCTTGCTCTGGATGTCGAGGATGTTCGTGTAGGCCTGGGTCGCCGACGGGACGTAGAAGAACATCAGGTAGACGCCGGTGATCGTCAGGACGAGGAAGAGGAAGAAGCTCAGGCCGCCCAGGCAGAACGTGTAGGCGAACTTGACCGCGTGCTGCCGGACGCGGACCGGGTGAATGTGCAGGAAGACGTTGTTCATCACGGCGTACGCGCGCGACCGCTCGTCGTTCGGGTACGGCTGACGGAACAGAGAGCGCCACACCACGCTGCGGCGGATCGTGTTGTCGACCCGCTCGAGGAAACTCAACGGGCTCCTCCTGCCACGCCGGGAGTGCCGGCGAGCTGGGCGTCGCGGTACGACTCCTTGTAGAGCCGACCGTCGGTCGAGACCTCCTGGAGCTCGAACCGCTCCATCGTAATGGCGTCGAACGGGCAACGCTTGACGCACAGTGCGCAGCGGATGCAGCGCTCCTCGTCGAGGATCATCGCCCCGCCCTGGTCCCAGCCGTAGGCCTCCTCGATCTCCGGGAGGAGGCCCTCCGTCTTGAGCTGGTTGACGTCGACCATGTGGATGACGCCCTCAGGGCAGACGTCCGCGCAGGCGCCGCACAGGACGCAGCGGAACGGGTCGAACCAGATGTTGTAGTTGCACATCAGGCAGCGGGTCGACTCGGCGACCGCCGCCGTCGCGTCGTAGCCCAGCTCGACGGGGGTCGTGAAGTTGACCTCCGGGTCCGTCGACGGCATGCGAGCCTGCAGCGGCGCCATCGGGATGTGCTGCCGCGGCAGGACGTCGTACAGCTCCGGCATCTCGTGGCGCCACGAGCTGGTGATCTTGACGTTGGCGCTGACCGTGACGTCGGTGCGGCCGGACAGGTAGCGGTCGATCGCGTAGGCGCACTTCTTGCCGTGCCCGGCGGCCTCGATCAGCGTCGTCGGACCCGTCACGAAGTCGCCGCAGGCGAACACGCCGCGGACGTTCGTGGCGTAGGTCGCCGGGTCGACCTTGACCCGGCCTCGATTGATCTCGAAGCTCGCCTCGACCGGCAGGAAGGTGAGGTCGGCGGCCTGCGACACCGCCGGGATGACGGTGTCGGCCTTGATGACGAACTCGGATGCCTCGATCGGGATCGGCGAGCGTCGTCCCGAGGCGTCGGGCTCGCCCAGCCGGTTTCGGATGAACCTGACGCCCGCCACGTGGCCGTCCTCGCCGAGGACCTCGACCGGGCTGGCGAGGAACTCCATCCGGACGCCCTCGCGCTCGGTCTCGCCCAGCTCCTCCTCGTCGACGACGAGCTCCGATCGGGTCCGCCGGTAGACGATCGAGACGTTGTCCGCCCCGTGTCGCAGGCTGGTCCGCGAGCAGTCCATCGCGGTGTAGCCACCGCCGATGACGACGACGTCGCGGCCCACCGTCAACGGCTGCCCCAGGTTGGCCAGCTTCATGAAGTCGACGCCGTACTGGACGCCGTCGAGATCCGCGCCGGGCACGTCCAGAACGACGGCGTTCATCGCGCCGGCCGTGATCGCCACCGCGTCGAAGTCGCGTTGCAGCTGGTCGAATGGGATGTCGACGCCGATCGTCGTGTTGTAGACGAACCTGACGCCCAGCCGCTCGACCAGCCGGATGTCCATCTCGATCGCCTCGCGCGGGAGGCGGAACGCCGGGACGCCGATGAGCATCGTCCCGCCGCCGTAGGGCAGGCTGTCGAAGACCGTGACGCCCAGCCCCTTCATCGCGAGCTCACGGGCGACGGCGATGCCGGCCGGCCCGCCGCCGACGACGGCCACGCGTTCCGGACGGGCGGTGATATGCGGCATGACGTCGGGGATGCCGGATGCCTCGTGCCACTCGACGAGGAACCGCTTCATCGCCCGGATGGCCAGCGGCCGGTCGATGTCGCCGCGGCGGCAGGCTCGCTCGCACGGCGCCGAACAGACGTAGGAGCACATCGCCGCGACCGGGTTCGGCTCGCGCGACAGGATGTAGCCCTCTTCGAACCGGCCCTCCGCGGCGAGATTCAGGTAGCCGCGGCAGTTCGTGCCGACGGGACACGCCTCCTGGCACTCGATGTTGCACTGCAGCCAGGATGCGTCGACCGGCTGGACGAGGAACTCCTGGTTGGGATCGAGAACCAAAGAAGGTCGTGCCTCTCTGCTGACACAGCCGCGGACCCGGTGGACGCAAGGGGGATTGGCGAACGCCGGCGGGGCCGAATCTACCATTCGGTCGCGAGCGGCTGCAAAGACGGACGCTCGCACGCGCACGCGAGTTGACGCTGCGCCTGCTCGCAGCTACGCTGCGAACGCAACTATCCACGTCGGACGCCCGGCGTCGTCCGGCCGAGGAGGTCCAGGCCGCGTGACCGTGAGCGAGTTTGCCTTCCTGGCACTCGGACTCGTTCTCGGTGTCGTCAGCGGAGCCGCCCTCATCGTCATCTCGACCGCCAGACCCCCGGCGATGAGCGAGATTCGCCTGACGGTGACGCCGAACGCCATCCCTCGACGGAACCGTTCGACGCTGTCCGAGGACGCCTTCGCCGATCACGCCGAGCCGGCTCGCGGGGGTCCGGCCGACCGATACCAGGACGACCTCGACGACCTCTACGCGCCGGCCTGGGAGCCACCCGGAACTCGAACGATCGTTCGTTCTGCGCCGCAGCCACCGGCGGGCGCCGGCGACCCCGAATCGGGTGCCCCCGGCCCGGTCCGACCGGGTCGTGGCAGCCCGTGGCCCGCGGCGGCGACGAACCGCGCGCCGCTGCCGGCGTCGATCGTCGCGTCGTACCCGCCCGGGCCCTCGTGGTCCATCCCGCCGCTGGTCGCCGTGCCGATCGTGCCCGAACCGGATCTCGCGATGGCGGCCCTGCGCGCGTCGGCGGCACGTAGCGCCGAGGCCCTGATGCGTGCGCACGGCGGCACGATCACGGCGGCCCCGCCGCGCTGGCACGGCGGCCTCGCGCCGATGTCCGTCGCCTCCGTCGCCATGAACGGCGCCGGCAACGGCTCCTCGTCGCCGGGCGAATCGGCCCGGGGGAGCATCGGCGACGTGGCCGACGGGCCGGCGGAACCATACGGGCCGTGCGGGGAGGCCGAGCGCGTCGCCGAGGAGCGCTGCGCGGTTGCGGCTCGCGCGCGCGAGCATGCGGAGGCCACGCAGGAGGCCGTTCGCATGGCCCAGGGCGCGTTCGAGGAACACGCCGCCAACGCGGAGCGGGCGGCGCTCGCCGCGGACCAGCGCGGCATGCGGGTGGCGAAGGAAACGGCGCAGCAGGCATTCCGACGAGCGCGCGCGGTCGCAGCGACGCGGGATGCCATCGAGGCCGCGGCGCGTGACTGGCTGACCGAGATCAACCGGATCAACCAGGGCGCGCGCGATGCCGGCATTCAGCTCCAGCGGGAGCGGCAGGCGGCCAACGAGCTGGTCGAGACGCTGGAGCGGCTGACCGTGGAGGCCGATGCGGCCCGCGCAGCCGCACAGGCCGCCGAGGCGACCTGCGAGGTCGCGCGCGCCGCCGTCGCCGAGTGCCACGAGGCGCTGCCCGGCGAACGGACACGGACGCTGGTTCCGCCCGTCACGTCGTATCCGATGGCGGCGATCGGTGCAGCTCCCGTGGACGCGACCGACGAGACGTCGCCGCTCGAGACGGCCTTCGCTGCCACGGGCGCGAACGAGCCCGCGATCCTGGGCCTGCTGCGCGGCGATCACGCCACGTTCGGCCGCCTGGTCGAGCGGCTCGCCGGCACCGACCTCATCGCGAGGCGGCGCTGGCAGCTCGCCCTGGCCGGGCTGGTCGATGCGGTCGTCGCCACGTCGATCGAGTCGTCGATCCTGGCGTTCCCGCCCGGCCATCCGTTCTGGGGCGGATTTACCCTGGCCCAGAGCCGCGACATCGCGGCGGCCCTCGCGTCGCTGGGGTTCCGCTTCGATGGGCTGGGCGGCTGGGCGGACGAGCGCATCCCCAGCCAGCGCGACCTGTCGCTGGCCGCCGGCTACGCCGGCCTCGACCCGATGCGCATCCGTCGCTGGCCGACCGAGGCCGAGGCGGCCGAGCTGTACCGCGACGTTCGCGTCGCCGCCGACGAGTACCTGACCGGCGCGGCGCGCGGGCTGACCCTGGGCGAGCTGGTCAGCGCGCTCGGCCGCCGCGCGGACGCGCTGACCGACGTGTGGAACGAGTGGGATCGCGTGCGGCCGCTGCTCCTGGCGGGCGTCTGACGATGCGCGGTGAAGCCGGATTCAGTGGGCGGGCTCGGGGGCCGGTTCACTGGCCCCGCCGGTCTCGGCCGTCGACTCGGCCGCCTGCGCCTCTGCGGCCTCCGGCGCCTCGTCGGCGTCGTCGTCGATCACGATCACGCGAAGCGCCTCCGCCGCCTCCGCACCAATCGCCTGACCCTCCTCAGCGGCCCATTGACGGATCCGCTCCTCGATCCCGCCCGGATCTTTCATCTGGCTGGCGTGCGCGCGCAGGGCGTCGATCTTCCGCCCGATGGTGGCGCTGACGTCGATCCTCACCGTCGGCGCGTTCGACCAGAAGAGGCACAGTCGGCGGACGCGATGCGCCGCCAGGCCGTCGCGGGCGAGCCACGGGAACGCCATCGGATTTCGCGCCGCCGGGTAGGCGGCGTCGACAGCGGCCATCCCGGCGGCCCGATGGTCGGTGTGGTTGACGCCGCGATCGCCGTAGAAGAGGGCCTCCGGATCCGTCGCCAGAACGGCATCCGGCCGGAACGTCCGGATCTCCCGGACCAGCAGCTCGCGCAGGGCGAGGTCGTTGGCCAGGGCGCCATCGGGCTGGTTGAGGAACGACACGCCGGCGTAGCCGACGATGGCCGCCGCGGCCCGCTGCTCCTGCTCGCGGAGTACGGCCAGGTCGAGCGGATCGGCGTCCGGGTCCTCGCCGCCCTGGTCGCCGCTCGTGCAGCACACCAGCCAGCCGACGGATCCCTCGTCGATCCACCGCGCGGCCGTTGCCGCCGGGCCGAACTCGGCGTCGTCCGGATGCGCCGCGATGACCATGAAGCGGTCCGGCCGCCAGGCCTCCTGCGCGACGGCCGGGACGTCGGTGCCGTCGGTCACCGGGGCCCTGTTGCGGGCCGCCGCGGGCCCCGGAGAATCGCCTTGCGCACGAAGTTGCTCCGCTTACAATGCCGCCCGAGGCTTCGCTCGTTTCCCCCCACGAGCGAAGTCTCGTTGCGTCCAGACAAACGTTGCCGGCGCCCGCCGTGGGCAGCGGGGAGCGTCAGCCCGCCCTGACCGACCTGGCTTCGTCGAGCGCCGCGAGAACCTGGGCGGCATGGCCCTCCGCCTTGACCTTCGGCCAGACCCTGGCGACGCGGCCATCCGGATCGATGAGGAACGTCGTCCGCGCGGTGCCCCACGACGTCCGGCCGTAGTTCTCCTTCTGGACCCACGAGCCGTAGGCTTCGGCAACCCCGTGCTGCTCGTCGGCCAGGAGCGTGAACGGCAGGCCGAACTTCTCGCGGAAGGCCCGCTTGCTGGCAGCGCCCTGCGGGCTCACCCCCCAGACCTCCGCCCCGTGCTCGCGGATCGTCGCGTTGGTGTCGCGGAACTCGCAGGCCTCGACGGTGCAACCGGGGGTGTCGTCCTTCGGGTAGAAGTAGAGAATCGTCCAGCGGCCACGCTGGTCGGCCAGCCGGTGGATCGTGCCGGCCTCGTCGGGAAGGACGACGTCGGGAGCCTGGTCGCCGACTTCGGGCATGCTCATGGGGAGAGCCTAGCAGGCGTTTCGACGACCAGCAGTCGACCACGCGCCACGCTGACGCGCGCGACGGGCTCGAGGCGGACGTTCGACAGACCCCGCGCCGGCCCGGCCGTCAGGCGCTCGTTTGCCAGGGGGAACCGAAGACCCGCCGTCGTGACGCCGTCGACGTCTCCGCCCAGCGGCAGCAGCGAGACGAGGTCGCCGGCGCGACCGTGCAACTCGGCC
>JBGPDX010000140.1:0-6170 GCA_041482475.1 Candidatus Limnocylindria bacterium
CTGGCGAGCTTGAGGGCCGTCTCCATCGCCTCCGACCCGCCGGAGACCGGGTAGATCGCCGGGTGAAGGACCGGCAGTCGCGGCCCGACTTCCGCCGCGTAGGCCTCCAGCGGTTCGGTGGTGAACGCGCTGCCGTGGGCGTAGGCGAGGCGGCCGGCCTGCTCCGCCATCGCCGCGGCGACGCTCGCCCGGCCGTGGCCGACATTGACGACGACCGCCCCGCCCGCGGCGTCGAGGTAGGCCCGACCCTCGGCGTCCCAGATCGTCGAGCCCTCGGCGCGAACGGCGACCAGTGGATTCGGATCGAGGGTGCGCCGGAAGACGCGGCCGGCGGTGCCCGGCGAGGGGGATCGGGTCACCGGGCGATTGTACGGGCGGCGCACGGGCCGGGAACCAGCCGAACGGGCCCGGTGTAGGACGTACGGTTGACCGTGGAGGGCCGTCCACTGGAAGACGCCGAGCTGATCGAACGCGCCCGCGAAGGCGAGGTCATGGCCTACGAGGAGCTGGTCCGTCGATACCAGGATGTCGCCGTACGCACCGCGCACGTGATCTCGCCGGACGGCGACGCCGAGGACGCCGCGCAGGAGGCATTCGTCAAGGCCCATGCCGCGCTGGGTCGGTTCCGGGCCGGGTCGCCGTTCAGGCCGTGGCTGCTGCGCATCGTCGCCAACGAGGCTCGCAACCGGCGCCGCTCGGCGGGCCGCCGCGCCGGCCTCGCCCTTCGCGCCGCCGAGGACCGCCCCTTGGACGATGCGGCTCCATCGCCCGAGTCGGCGGTCCTCGCCAGTGAGCGCCGGGCCACGCTCCTCGCGGCGCTCAACGCGCTTCGCGACGACGACCGCGAGGTCATTGCCGCGCGCTACCTGCTCGAGCTATCCGAGGCCGAGACGGCCGAAGCCCTCGGGATTCCGCGGGGGACGGTGAAGTCGCGGCTGTCGCGGGCGCTCGATCGGCTGCGCACACAGCTGGGCGTTGCCGAGCCGGGAGGCCTCCGTGTCTGACCGTTTCGACATGGCCGCCCCGAACGCGCTCGAGAGCGAGCTCCTCGAGCTCGGGGCATGGCTTGACATCCCGACGCCGTCGAGCGGCTTCGCCGCCGCCGTCACGAAGGCTGTTGCTGCGCGCCGGCGTCGCCGCTGGCTGCGCACGCCGCCACGCTTCGGTCGACCGGTCCGCCGGGCCGTCCTCATCGCGATCGCTCTCCTCCTCGCCATCGTCGCGGTCGCCGGGGCGATCGGCTTCGGGTTGCCTGGGCTGCGGATCATCTTCGGCGAGCCGGGTGCGCCGTCGCCGAGTCCGACGGCGTCGAGGCCGCCTTCGACCGGCGCGCCGGGGAGCGCGATGGGGCTCGGCGCCAGCGTGCCGCTCGATCAGCTCGACAGGGTCGCCGGCTTCCACGTCCTGCTGCCCGCCGACCCGGACCTGGGTCCGCCAGATGCCGCCTGGTCGCTGGACGGCCGCGTCGCGCTGGCCTGGGGCCCGCGGCCCGGCCTCGTCCCGACGCTGGAGCCCGGCGTAAGCCTGCTCATCGGCGAGTTCCGCGGCAAGCTCGACCAGGGCTACTTCGAGAAGGTCCTGGGGTCCAATACCCGGGTCACGCCGGTCACCGTCCGTGGCGTCGCCGGCTATTGGATCGATGGCGATCCGCACTTCTTCTTCTACGTCGACCCCTCGGGCCGGGACGTCGAAGACAGCCATCGAGCTGTCGGCAACACCCTCGTCTGGACCGCCGACGGCGTGACCTACCGCGTCGAGTCAGGCGTCGGGATGATCGAGACCGCGCGGATCGCGCAGTCATTCCGTTAGGCCCGCGGGAACCGGCGTCCGCGCGGCGGTGTACGTGGGGTGATCGGGCGGTGAGGCCCGTTCGCAACAGCGAGGCGCACCATGGCTGGTCCGCGGCACTCCATCCGGCTCATCGCCACCGTCGCCACGGCGGCGCTCGTCGCGAGCTGCTCGGGGGTCGCGGCGCCGGCCGCCCCGTCGACCCCGACCCAGGCCGCCGCATCTGCCGGCGCAGCGACATCGGCGCCGCCCGGCGGGTCATGGCCCGCGACCGTCCCGGACGCGTGGCTGGTCGTGGGTCGCCCCGCGCAGCCCAACCTCGACGTCATCGAGGCCAGCACCGCCGAGAGCCTGATGCAGCTGCCGCCCGTGGTCCCGGATCTCACGTGGGGTCACCTCCTCGAGGCGACCCCCGAGGGCGACCGCACCGTCGTCAGGCGGCTCGACATCGCGTCGGGCGTCGACGACGCCCGAATCGTGCTGGACGGCCACTGGCGCCTGCCGACGATCGGGTCGGACCCCGCGTCGGTCGGCCTGAGCGTGGACCGGTCGACGACCGCCCTGGTCGAGGACGCCGCCGACGCGACGTCGAGTGCGGCCCGCAACGTCTCGCGCTTCATGGTCGTCGACCTGTCCCGCGGCCGAGCCCCGAAGCTCATCGAGCTGCCCGGCTCATTCGAGTTCGACGCGATCTCCCCCGACGGCGGCGCCCTCTTCGTCGTCGAGCATCTCGACGCAGCCGCCGGTGGCCACTACCAGGTCCGCGTCGTCGACGTCGCATCGGGCCGCCTGCAGGACTACGTCATCGTCGACAAGACGAAGCCGGACGAGCCGATGGCCGGCTGGGCGATCGAGCAGCAGCGACTCGACAGCGGAATCGTGCTGACCGTCTACCGCGGAGCGGAGCATCCGTTCATTCACGCACTCGACACCGTCCACGCCGGCGCCGTCTGCATCGACCTGCCCGCCACGAGGCAGGACGACGCCGATGCAGCCGCGGATTGGGGACTCGCGCGCTCACCCGATGGGCGAACGGTCTACGCCGTCAACGCGACGATCGGTGTCGCCGTCGACGTCGACCCGGTTGCGCTGTCGATCCGCCGGACGTCGACGATCGCCCCCGCTTCCGCCGCGATCGTCCTCGCCAAGTTCGGCCACCAGGACGCCGGCGCCACCGGACGCCGGGTCGTCGTGTCACCCGACGGCAGGCGAATCTTCGCGGCCAATCGCAGCGGGATCGTGGAGCTCGCGGCGAGCGACCTCAGCGCGACGAGGCGGCTGCTGTCGGGGACGCGGATCGACGCCCTGGGGATCACGCCGGACGGCAAGGGGCTGTTCGCCCTCCGCCATTCGGACGGGCGCGTGGTTCGGCTCGACGTCACGACCGGCGCGGTCGTCGCCGAGGTCCCGGGCAGCGGCTACGACCGGCTGCTCGCCGTCGTGCCGTGGGAGCCATGAGCTTGCGAGGGCTCAGGCCGACAGCGCGTGAGGATTATTTCGTGTACGTGCCGCCCGGGTCCAGCTCGATGCGGATGAGTTGCAGCTCGCGGTCGGTCGGGGCCGGGGTCGTGGCGAGTTTCGGTGACACCTTGACGTCCCAGCCGATCGTGTCGCGCACCTGCTCGATCGTCGCACCCGGATGGAGCGACTCGAGTCGCATCTCCCCGTCGTCGCCGAAGCGGTAGATCCCCAGATCGGTCACGACGACCGACGGTCCGCGTCCGAGCCAACCCTGTTCCTTGCGGATCCGCGCCGCGTTCGTCGCGCCGCCGGGATTGCCGGGGGACGTCCGGAAATCGATCCGCTCGACGAAGCTGCGGCGGCTCTGCCGCATGATCACGAAGACCTGGCGGGCGTTGATCGCGATCTCGCACGCGCCACCCGATCCGGGCAGGCGCGTCGTCGGCGCGGCGTAGTCGCCGATGACCGTCGTGTTGATGTTGCCGAAGCGGTCGATCTGCGCGGCGCCCAGGAACCCGACGTCGATCAGTCCGCCCTGCAGGTAGAAGGCGAACAGCTCGAACATGCTGGTCGCGGCCGTGGCGCCGGTGACGATCGTCGGGTCGCCGATGCTGAGCGGGAGACGCGCCGGCCGCGCGCCGAACACCCCGGCCTCGTAGACCAACTCGATGTCCGGCGCGACGGTGCGCTGGGCGAGGTTGACGGCGATGTTCGGCAGCCCGACGCCGACGAAGCAGACGCGCTGCCCCGCCAGCTCGCGCGCCGCGGCGACGATCATCATCTCGGACTTCGTGAACGGCGCGTCGTCGCTCACCGGTACGCCCCGTAGTCGACGACCCCGGACGGCGCGGGACCGGGCCGCAGCGCCGCGACCCGCGCAGCGCCCAGTCTTTCGACATAGGCACCGCGGCCGTCGAGGTCGTAGACCCAGTCCCGCAGCCAGGCCTGCGTCGCCGTCTCGTCGCGGCTGATCGGGTCCCAGTCGAGGTAGAAGCGATTGTCGCGGTCGTAGGCGCCCTGGACGTACGACGGGTGCGCGCCGAAAGGCTCGACCACGACGGCGTCGACGATCAGGCCGGGGATGATCGTCCGGTTCGGATCGGCTCGAATGACGTCCTCCGGGACCAGCTCCTCGACGACGACGATCACCCGGTCGGCGGCAAAGGCCGCCTCCTTCTGGCAGCCGAGGAGGCCCCACACCTGGGTGTTGCCGTCCGCGTCGGCGCGCTGGGCGTGGACGATCGTGACGTCCGGCTTGAGCGGCGGAACCGCGTACACGACGCCGTCGCCGTACGGCGATTCGATCGGCCGGATCAGCGGATTCGCCTTCGGCAGGTCGGTCTCGAAGTAGCTGCGCAGCGGGAAGAACGGCAGGTTCGCGGCGCCGGCCGTGTAGCGCGCGACCATCCCGAAATGGGAGTACTCCTCGAGCTCGAGGGCGGGTTGGCCGGATGCCGCGACCGCCTCCACCTCGACCCGCCTGCGGATGGCGTTGAGTCCGCCGACGCCGGGATTCCCGAGCCACGAGAAGATGAGCTTGCGGGCGACGCCGGCGGCCACCATCTGGTCGTAGATGAGGTCGGGCGTCATCCGGGCGAGGGTCAGGTCGCGCTTCCGCTGGCGGATGATCTCGTGCCCGGCGGCGAACGAGATGAGATGGGTGAAGCCCTCGATCGCCACCGTGTCGCCGTCCCGGACCAGGCCCGCAACGGCGTCGCGCATCGACGCGACCTTCCGGGTCATCCCCCGGCTTCGACGCCGCTGATCGCGCCCGCCGCGGCGGCCTCGGCGTAGACCTCGCCGGGCTCGGAGGCCACCGCCCCGACCGCCTGGCCGAAGAGCGCCAGCGCCGCCGCCATCTCGGCCTCGGTCACCGTCAGCGGCGGTGCCAGCCGGATCGACGACCGACCGCACTCCAGCACGAGGAGGCCCCGCTGGAAGGCGGCCCACTGGACTTCCTCGGCGTGGTCCGGCGTGTCGAACTCGATGCCGATCATCAGCCCCTTGCCGCGGACGTCGCGAATGAGCCGCGGGTGGCGACGGGCGAGCGGCCGCAGGCCGGCCATCGCCTGCTCTCCCCGCTGCCTGGCGTTGTCGACGAGCCCGCCCTCCAGCAGCTGGATCGTCGCGAGCGCGGCCGCGCAGGCGACCGGATTGCCGCCGTACGTCGAGCCGTGGGCGCCCGGCCCCCAGCTCTCGAGCAGGTCGGCCCGGGCGACGAGCGCACCCAGCGGCATGCCGCTGGCGATGCCCTTGGCGGACAGGATGATGTCCGGCCGGACGTTCCAGTGGTCGACGGCCCACATCTTCCCCGTCCGTCCGGCGCCCGACTGGATCTCGTCGGCGATGAGCAGGATCCCGTGACGATCGCAGATGTCACGGAGCCCCTGGAGGAAGCCGTCCTCGGGGACGATGTAGCCGCCCTCGCCCTGGATGGGCTCGACGATGATCGCCGCCACCTCCGCCGCCGGGGCGAGTCGATCGAACAGCACCTCGTCGAACCAGCGCAGGTCCTCCACCCGGCCGAACGGCGCATGGAAGATCCCCGGCAGGAGCGGCCCGAAGCCGGCGTGGTACTTCGCCTTCGACGCGGTCAGGCTGAGCGAGCCATACGTCCGGCCGTGGAAGGCGCCGAGGAAGGCGACGACGTAGGGGCGTTTGGTCGCGAAACGGGCGAGCTTGATGGCCGCCTCGACCACCTCCGTGCCGCTGTTGCCAAGGTACGTGCGCGCCGGGCCGTCGATCGGCGCCAGGCGGGCCAGCTGGTGGCAGACCTCGGCGTAGATCGGCAGATAGAAGTCCGAGGCACTGAAGTGGATGAGGTCGGCCGCCTGCTCCTTGATCGCCCCGACGACCGCCGGGTGGGCGTGGCCGGTCGAGGTGACCGCGATCCCCGCGGCGAAGTCGAGGAACAGGTTGCC
>JBGPDX010000141.1:0-6129 GCA_041482475.1 Candidatus Limnocylindria bacterium
GAGGGCCGTGCGGTGGCGCGGCCATCCATCGCCGCCGGCCGTAGACGCCGGTGTCCTGGTAGGAAGGAGCATCTTGAGGTTCGGCTATACACGTCTGCGAGCGGCCGCACTTGCCGCATTGATCTCAGTCTTCATCGTCGCGACCGGAGCCCCCGCTCCCGTCGCCGCCTCGACCCCCGCCGACAGCGTCATCGCCCTTGCGAAGGCCCAGCTCGGTGACCGGTGGTCCTACGGAGCGATCGGCCCCAGGTCGTTCGACTGCTCCGGCCTCGTCTACTACGTCTTCCGCCACACCGGCAACCTGAGCAGGATCGGTGGCAGGCGAATGTCGGCGTACGGCTATCTGACGTACTTCCGGCATCGCGGGCTGGCGAGCACCAGCGGCGGCAAGGTCGGCGATCTCGTCGTCTGGGGTGGGGGCAGCCACATCGGCATCTACCTCGGCCACGGGAAGGCGATCAGCACACTGACCAGCGGCGTGCGGATCCACGGCATCTACGCCGTGACGGCGAGGTTCACGGCGTTCCTACACACGGGGATGTCCGCCTCGCTCCGTCCCACCCTTCAGCCCGTGCTCCCGACGTCGACGCGCCACAGCAGCGTCTACCTCAACCTCCGAATGGGAGCGGGCACGGCCAACCGGGTCATCCGAACCTTGCCGACGGGCACCCTGCTCGCGGTCCTGGATTCGGCCCGCGATCTCACCGGCCGAGTCTGGTACCACGTCCAACTCGCGTCGGGCGTCAGCGGCTGGGTCGCGAGCTGGTACACGCGCGTCTGACCCCAACTCGTCAGCGCACGTCGAACGGCCGAGGCGGGAACGCCTCGGCCGTTTTGCGTGCCGGTGCCCGGAGCGGAGCTAGCTGACGAGCTTGAGTAGCTCCCCGGCCGCCCCGATTGCCTCGGCGTTCGGCAGAACCGGGTTGTTGAACGTGAAGCCGGTGAATCCAGCGTCGACGTAAGGCCGAAGCCATTCGGCCGCCTGCGCCGGCGTCCCCACCTTGACGTGGGCGCGGCGTTCGGGCGGCAGCCGGTCGAGAATCGCCTGGCCGTCCTTTTCGGAGGCCGCGACGAGGACCGGCGTGGCCATCGTCCGCTCGATCGTCGACGGGTCGCGCCCCACGGTCTCGCAGTGGCGCTCGAGGACCTCCGTCTTGCGCTTCAGCACGTCGAAGCCCAGCGGGAACCAGTGGGTCATGTCGGCGTGCTTCGCCGCGATCTTGAGCGTCCGCTGCTCGCCGCCCCCGCCGACGAGGATCCTGGGCCCGCCCTTCTGGATGGGACGCGGGCTGTTCAACGCCTGGTCGATCCGGTAGTAGCGGCCGGCGAAGCTCGGTCGCTCCTGGGTGAACATGGCCCGGCAGATGGTGAGCGCCTCGTCGAGGCGATCCATCCGTTCCCGGATCGCCGGGAACTCGAAGCCGTAGCCGCGATGCTCGTCCTCGTTCCATGCCGCGCCCAGCCCCAGGACGGCGCGACCGCCCGAGATGACGTCCAGCGTCGTCACCATCTTGGCCAGCATCGCCGGGTTGCGGTAGGTGACGCCCGTGACCAGCGTCCCCAGCCGGACCTTCTTCGTCCGTGCCGCGAGCCCACCCAGCGTCGCCCATGCCTCGAGCATCGGGTCCGTCTCCGGTCCCACCCCGCCGATCTGGTAGAAGTGATCCATCACCGTCACGAGCCCGAAGCCGGCCTTCTCGGCCGCCTGGGCCAGCTCGACGACGCGGTCGAAGGTCTTCTCCGGCGGGACGTCCCGGAACGTGAAACTCGGGATGTGGTAACCGAACCACGGCTTCATCGGGTCCTCCAGCGACAATCGCGACGGATTGTCTGTCGGCCGGCCGAACTTTGCCCGCGCCACGCCCCACCGGGTTGACGTCGAGGGCCGCGGGCCCGGAGAGTGCGCCGATGAGCAGCGAGCGGGTCACGCGGCGCCGAACACCCCCGGAGCCCACTTCGAACCGCCCGTTCATCGCGCTCCTCGTCGCCACCGCGATCGTCCTGTGGCTCGCACGAGGCGTGCTGGGGCCGTTCATCGTCGCGGCGGTCGTCGCCTACGCCTTCAGCCCGGTCGTGACCCGCGCGGAGCGGCAGTTCGGCCTGCCGCGGATCGTCGTCGTCGCGATCGGCTACCTGATCGCGTTCGTCATCCTCGGCGCCCTCGTCTGGCTGCTGGCGGGGCGCGTCGTCGCCGAGATCACGCTCCTCGCGTCGTCGGGCCCGGACTCCGTGGCGAAGACCCTGCGGGATCTCCTGGGCAGCGACACCATCGCCATCGGCGGCCAGCAGATCACCGTGGCGGACATCGCCGGCCAGATCCAGGCGCGGGTCGCCTCGTTCATCGCGTCGCCCGGCGATGCGCTGCACCTGGCCGGCGTCGCCGGGGAGTTCGCCCTCCGGGCCATCCTCGCCCTGATCGTGACGTTCTACTTCCTCGTCGACGGCGCGACCTTCCGCGATCACGTCATCAGTGTCTTTCCCGCGGAGCGGCGCACGCCAACGGTCGATCTGCTGGAGCGCATCCACGTCGTGCTTGGCAAGTGGCTGCGCGGCCAGCTCTTCCTCGTCGCCCTGGTCGCCGCGATCACCTACCTCGTCCTTGGGCCGATCCTCCACCTGCCCTACGCGCTGGCGATCGCCGTCCTGACCGGCGTCCTCGAGGTCCTGCCGCTCGTGGGCCCGCTGGTCGCGACGGCCATTGCCGGCACCGACGCCTTCGCCCGCGGCGGCCCCAGCCTGGCCGTGATCGTCGTTGTCTTCTACTTCGTGCTGCGCCAGGTCGAGGACCAGGTCGTCATGCCGGTCGTTATCGGCCGGGCCGTCCACCTCCACCCGGTCATCACGATTCTCGCCGTGCTCATCGGGCTGAGCACCTACGGCGTCCTGGGCGGGCTGCTCGGCGTGCCGGTCGCGGCAGCCCTCAACGTCGTCTATCGTGAGCTCTACAACGTGGCGGAAGGTCCAGCGATGCCGACAGCCACCGAACCTCCGCCTGGGCGACCTCCGCCTGGGCGCCGGCGGCGAGCGGCGGGCGCCCAGGCCGGCCGGACGGGAGACGGCTAGTGCAGACACGCGAGGGTCGTGACGCGGCAGGCAGCGGGATATCGCGCCGCCGTCGGCTCAGCCCGGCGTTGTTCGGCGCTCTCATCGCGGCGAAAGCGGCGGGCCGTGCCTCGCGGGTGTTCGGTGCGGGCGGCGGTACGTCGCTCCCCGGCATGGTGGCACGGCGTATCGCGCCAGACGTGCTGGCCCGGGTGCGCCCCGGGCGCGACCTCCACACGGTCCTCATCACCGGCAGCAACGGCAAGACCACGACGGCCCGCTTCGTGACGGCGCTGCTTCGCGGCGAAGGCCTGCGCGTGGCGACGAATTCCGCCGGTGCCAATCTCGTCCAGGGTGTCACGACGATGGTCGTCGAGGCGGCCGATCTGTACGGGCGACTGGCGCATGGGGCCCTCGTCGGCGAGGTGGACGAAGGCGCCGTGGCGGCGATCGCGGCGGAGATGCCGCCAGACGTGCTCCTCGTCACCGACATCTTCCGCGATCAGCTCGACCGTTTCGGGGAGATCTATGCCGTTGCGGGCGTGCTGGACAGCGTCGCCAAAGCGCTGCCACCGTCCTCGACGTGGGCCATCAACGCGGACGATCCCATGGTCGCCTCGCTGGCCCCGGAGCGCGAGGGCAAGCGGCTGACGTTCGGCTTCGACCTCCGCCGATCGACCGACCACATCACGCGGGCGGCCGACACGGTTCGCTGCCCCCGCTGCCGCGCCGATCTCGAGTACGCCTGGGTCTACCTCAGTCATCTGGGCGACTACCGCTGCCCGGCCTGTGGATTTGCCCGGCCCCCGCTGGACGTTGCGGTCACCGCCCTCGACACGCTCGCGATCGACCGAACCGACATGACCGTCCGAACCCCGACCGGCGAGATCCGGCTGTCGATCCCCCAGGGCGGCACCCATATCGCCTACAACGCGGCGGCCGCGATCACGGTCCTCGTGGGCCTGGGCGTCCCGGCTCCCAACGCGCAGGCGTCGCTCGCGGCCGCCCTGCCCGCGTTCGGGCGCCTCGAGCGAATCCGGGCCGGCGATCGAGACATCGTCCTCGCGTTCGTCAAGAACCCGACGTCCTTCAACACGACGTTGCGGACGCTGGCCATCGCGGGTGAGCCGAGGCACCTGCTCGTCGCCATGAGCAACTCGCTCGTCGACGGCGAGGATTTCGCCTGGCTGTGGGATGTCGACTTCGAGGCCATGGCGCCGGCCCTCGCCCGCGCCACGATCACCGGCAGGCGCGCCGACGAGCTTGGCAACCGGCTGAAGTACGCTGGCGTCAGTCCGGACCTCATGACCGTCGTCGAGGACCAGGCCGCTGCCCTCGACCGGGCCCTGGAGGCGTTACCCTCGGGGACGCCGCTCGTGATCCTCGCCGGCTATACGCCAACCATCGAGTTCCGCCAGGAAATGCAACGTCGCAAGTGGGTCGGCCCCTACTGGGAGGTGTAAGCAACGTGTCGAAGGCCAACGGACACACGCCGCTCCGAATCGCTCACCTCTATCCGTCGCTGTTGAATGTGGCCGGCGACGGCGGCAACCTCATGGCGATCGAGCGGCGCTGCGGATGGCGCGGGCTGGCCGTCGAGTCGGTGCCGATCAACCCCGGCGACAACCCGGACTTCACCGCGTTCGACGTGGTCCTCTTCCATGGCGGGCAGGACGTCGAGATGGTCCTCGCGGCGCAGGACCTGCGGCGGAACGCGGCGTCGATGCGCGCGGCGGCGGACGAGGGCGTGGTCATCCTCGCGGTGTGCGCCGGCCTTCAGCTGCTCGGCCATCGCTACGTGCCGTCCCGCGGCGAGCCGATCGAGGGGATCGGGGTCCTGGATCTCGAGACCGTCGGCGGCAACGAACGCTTCATGCAGCACGCGGCCTGCGAAGCGACCGTGGCGGGCCGCACCGACGTCGTGGTCGGCTTCGAGAACCACTCGGGCAAGACCACCCTGGGTCCGGGCGTCCGGCCGTTCGGCCGGGTCATCGCCGGCGCCGGCAACAACGGGACCGACGGCACCGAAGGCGCCGTCCGGGACAACGTCTACGCGACGTACCTCCACGGTCCCGTCCTGCCCAAGAACCCGTGGCTGACCGACGCGCTCATCCAGGTCGCCCTCAGTCGCAAGGCGTCGCAACCCATCCAGCTTGCCCCGCTGGACGACGAGTCGGAGCAGCGGGCCCATGACGTGGCGCTCGCCAAGGCGCTCCGCAACCGGGGCCGCCGAACGGCGCTGACCCCCGCCCGGCTTGCGCCGGCGAACGCCCCCGCGCCGGTCCGCTGACCGGCGCAGAGGCGTCCCGACCGCTCAGGGAGCGGTGATCGAACCGAACAGACCGTGCGCCTCGTCGCCCGGCCCGGCGGCGAAGTAGAGCGTGGTCAGCGGTCCCGAGTTGGCGCCGTTGCCGAAGCCGATGCCCCACAGCCCATCGATCGAGATGGGACGGTGGTCCGTGCCCTTCAGCGGGCCGCGAGCCTCCCACGCCGTGCCGGTCCAGGCGTAGGCGTGGATCCGGCCGTCGCCGAAGTTCCCGACCAGGAGATCGCCGCTGAACTTGCCGAAGCCCGCCGGCGCCCAGGCGAGGCCCCACGGCGCGTTCAGCTCATCCCGCGAGGCCACCCGGCCAAGGAACGTTCCGCTGGTGTCGAAGGCGCTGACGAAGCCCAGGCCCTCGCCGGCGATCTCGTCGACCGCGTCGGCGCCCTGCTTCGCATACGCCACGAAGATCGTCCTGTTGAGGTTCTGGATGCCGAAGGGCGCGTAGCCTGCCGGAAGCCCGGGATCGACGAACGCGCCGGCCCAGCTCTGCAGGGCGAACGACCCGTTGAAGACGTCGACGCGGCCGTGGTGGAAGTCGGTGGCGTAGAGGTAGTTGGCCGTGCCGACCATGCCGATCGCCAGGCCCTTGTAGATCGCGCCGGATGTCGCGGCTCCCACTTCGGTTGCGGTCGAACCCGTCGCCGGCACGTTGGGATTCCAGCCTCGAATGGTGCCGTCTTCGGTGGCGAACAGGAAGCGCGCCGCGCCGGACGCGGTCCCGGCGTGCACGACGAAGTCCGCCGAGCCATTGAAGACGGTGC
>JBGPDX010000142.1:0-6122 GCA_041482475.1 Candidatus Limnocylindria bacterium
GGCGACTTCGGGGGTGCCCTCCTTGTCGGCGGCGACGTCGGCGGCGGGTCCGACCATGAACTCGTGTGCGGTCCAACCCATCGTGGTGACCTCGAAGGTGATCGTCTCGCCGGCCGCAACCAAGACGGCGTCGGGGTAGAACCGCAGGCCGGGGCCTGCAACGATCCGGACGACCCGCGGGGCGGCGACCGTCCCGGTGACGAAGCCCGGCGTGCCCGGATCGACCGACGCGGCTCCAGGTCGCGGCCACGCCCCGGCGATCGTGAGACCACCCAGCACGAGAATCGCGACCAGCGACAGCACGACAAGTGCCGCGCCGAGCCGAGCCATCCCACCTCCGCGGCCAGGTGATCCCAGCGTTACTCGCATCCGGGCGTACTCATCCGCAGTGACCTCCGCGCGAGACAGCCGACGGGCGAGGATGGCGCCGGGCTCGTCCGCCGCCGACCGTCCGACCACGAGGAGGATCAAGCCGGCAATGAAGCCGATGACAGCGGCGCCTCCGGCGAGCCAGAGCCAGCTGAACGCCGAGCTGGATCCGTATCCGAACATCATCGTGATGGCCTCGTGAGACCCAGGGGAGAGGCCCCGCCGGGGAAGGGACCGGCGGGGCATTCCCCCGTTGGGCAAGGATGGTTGGCTACCGCTGGACGGCTCCGCCGAGGCGCTCGGCGCGAGCCACGAGGAGCAGTCCGCCGCCGACCGCGACGAGCAGGAGAACCGCAATGACCCCGAGCTCCAGCCCGGAGCGATTTCGGGGCGTCACCGTCGCAACCGCCTCGTTCCTGGGCTCTGCGGCTGCCTGGCCCGCAGCGGCGAGCACGATCAGGTCCGTCGTCATGGTCTCGTCGGCGATGGCCTGGAACGTGTACGTCCCGGCGGGCAGATGGGCCGGGATCGTGACTGTCACGCTGAACATCCCGTCGGCATCGGTGGTCGCCTTCGGGAACGGCACCACGACGTCCGGACCGACGAGATCGATCTGGCGATCGCTGTTCGGCTCAAGGCCCTTGCCGGCGAGGACCACGGTCCCGCCGGCGGTCACGGTGGACGGCTCGCACGAGATGCCGGACGCCTCGCCGCCGGAGTGGGCGAAGGTCGGCAGCACGAGGGAGAGGGTGAGCGTGAGGGCCGCCGCCGCGGCCCGCAGCAGGCGGCTAGACATGGCGGGTGACCTCCTGGGCTTTGCTCCCCCCAAGGAGCGGGACGATGAAGCTGGCCGATCCCGCGACGAGGAGGACGAGGGCCAGACCGAACTGGACGACGGCGACACCGGCGCCATGGGCGAAGGAGTCGAGTCCCATCTGGCCGAGACCCAGGCCACCGGCGAGGAGCGCCAGGCGAACGAGGATGGCGCCCATCTCACATGTTCGCGATGTGCGACTGCGGTTGGGTCACCGTCGCGTACACGACGAGCGCGACGAGGCCGAGCACCACGACCGCACCGATGACGATGAGCAGCCGCCGTCGCAGCGGTGACCGGTAGGGGCTGCGATCGATGAACGGCAGCAGGGCGAGAGCGCCGAACAGGATCGCCGGTACCCAGACGAGGGCGGCCAGACCAAACCAGTTCTCGAATGGATAGAAGGGCAGGAACATCCACGGCGGCTTGGTGGTCTCCGTGCCCGGGATCGGCCGCGGCCCGAGGCCCGCCGGCAGGACGATCGCCATGATCGTCGTCACGGCCAGGATCAGGAGGCCGAAGCCGGCCATCCGGACGAGATGCGCGGCGAACGTCGAGCCTTCCCTCGCGGGCGCGGGGCCGCCGTCGACCGCGGCGTCGTGGGCCGCTGGCAGCGACGAGATCCCGAGCCGCTTGACCAGCAGGAAGTGCGCGATCAGGAGCAGCGTGCCCAGCGCCGGCAGGATGACGACGTGGGCCATGTACAGCCGACCCAGCAAGGGCAGACTGGTCTCGAAGTCGCTGGAGAACCAGAAGCCGATCGCCCCGAGGAGCTTGCCGGCCTCGATGTTGTGGCCGAGCGCCTCGTAGCCCTCCTGATCCCACTTCATGACGGTACCGGTGAATGCCAGGCCCAGGGTGATGGCGAGCAGGCCGAGCCCGATCAGCCAGTTCACCTCGCGAGGTCGTTTGTACGACCCGGTCACGAAGATTCGCCCGAGATGGAGCAGGACCGTGGCCATCACGATATTTGATGTCCAGTAGTGGATCCCGCGAACGATGTCGCCGGCAGGAGCCACGTTCATGATGTAGACGACGCTCTCGCGCGCCGCCTCCGGCGTCGGGTGGTAGAACTGGGCCAGCCAGACCCCGGTGACCGCCAGGATCAGGAAGCCGAAGAACGTGATCCCGCCCAGGATGTAGCCGATGCCGTTGGCGTGGTCAGGGACCGGATACGCCAGGCCCGACAGGCCGAGACGCTCGTCGATCGCCTCCCAGGCCCGGCTCCATCGACCCCTTGCGGGTATCGACACAGCGGCCATCGCGGTCCCTTCCCGCCGCTGGCGTGGCCGTGGGCGTGGGCCCTCGGGGCGCCAGGAGCGATTGCGTGCGGGTCATGAGCGGCCCGCGGATGCCGAGACGCTAATGGCGAGGCCACCGCCTTCGAACCTGCCGTCCGGCCCGTTCCTGCGGGACCAATTGGCACTGGGACCCAAGGCCCAAAAGACCCCCGGTCGCGCCTGGAGATCAGGCCGCGGGGAGCGCCACCGAGAAGGTCGAGCCAGTGCCAGGACCGTCGGACTCCGCCCAGGCCCGGCCCTGCATCGACTCGGCGAGCGCTCGAACGATGGCCAGGCCGATCCCCGACCCGCCCAGGGCCCGCGAACGCGACGGGTCGACGCGGTAGAAGCGCTCGAAGACCTGGCTGCGCTGCTCGGGGGTCAGACCCGGGCCCTGGTCGCGCACGGAGATGGTCACGGGCGAGCCCGAACGGACCGCGACGACGACCGTCGAGCCGTCGGGGCTGTAGCGCAGGGCGTTCGTCAGGTAATTCGTGATGATTTGCGCCAACCGGTGGCGATCGGCCAGCACCAGCAACGGCGCCATCGGAAGGTCGGCCGAGACGGTGATCTGACGGCCCGCAGCGGCGGGACTGGCCCGCTCGACGACCTCGCGCGCGACCAGGATCGCATCGACTGGCTCGACCTTCAGCGTCAGCTGTCGCGCCTCGGCACGCCACAGATCCTGGAGGTCGTTCACCAGCCGAGTGAGTCGAGAGGTTTCGCTCCGCAGGATCTTCCATGTCTCGGCTGTCGGGGCGATCACCCCGTCCTCGAGGCCCTCCAGATAGCCATCCAGCGTGGAAAGGGGGGTCCGCAGCTCATGGGCGACATCACCAACGAGCTGGAGTCGGCGGTGTTCGGTGGCCTCGAGCGATCCTGTCATCGCGTTGAACGACTCGGCGAGCTCGGCGAGCTCGCCCCGCCCGTTCGAGGGGACCCGCTCCGCATAGTGACCGCGGGCGATGCGGGCCGCGGCGGCCGCCAGTCGGGTGACCGGGCCGGCAATCGCTGACGAGATGGCGACGCTGACCACGATCGAAGCGATGATGGCGATGATGCCCGCGGCCACGAGTGCGCTGCGAATGGCGTTATCGAACGCGATTCGCGTGGCTGCATCCATCGCGGCGGCCATCGGATCGCCCTGGCGATGACCCATCGCCTCTGCGAAATACCCAGGGCCTACGAGGCTCACCGCGACGATGACGGTCCCAAGGGCTGCGCCGGCAACGATGAGATTCGCCAGGAGCAGTCGGCTTCGAAGCGTGCTCGGGCGCCGCATCAGGACGATTCCGCCAGCCGATAGCCGATGCCGCGTACCGTCTCAATGAAGCCGCCGCCGATCTTTTCGCGCAGGTTGGCGACGTGGACGTCGACGAGGTGATCGTCGCCGACGAACTCCGGTCCCCAGACGCGATCGAGGAGCTGGCTCCGGGTCACAACGACGCCCGGATCGCGGGCGAGGGCGGCGAGAATGTTGAACTCGGTCGTGGTGAGGGAAACCGACAAGCCGCGGGCAACGACGGTCCGGCGGGCGACGTCGACCGCAAGATCGTCGCGGACGGGAGCCGGGGCGCTCATCCGAGGACGCCGCAGCAGCGCCTTGACCCGCGCGACGAGCTCGCGCGGCGAGAACGGCTTGACGAGGTAGTCGTCAGCTCCGACCGATAGCCCGATGATCCGATCGATCTCCTCGGACCGGGCCGTGAGCATCAGGACATAGGTATCGGAGAAGGTGCGGATCTGCCGACATGCCTCGATGCCGTCGAGCCCAGGAAGCATCACGTCAAGTACCACGACATCGGGTGGATCGGCTCGAACCGCCTCGACCGCCGAGAGACCGTCCTCGGCCACGCGGACGCGGTAGCCCTCCCGCTCGAGGTAACCACGAACGAGCTCCACGATCGGCGGGTCGTCGTCCACCACCAGGACGTGCGGCGATTGAAGGCTTGAGCCAGTTTCGCGGGTGAAGGACATTGGGCGTCGGCCGTTACGGGCGTCGATGCTCGGCTGTTTCGAGTCGCCGCCTCAGCTCAGGATCGCCCTCGGCGAGGCTGACGAGCTCTCTCGCGATCGTCGCCAGGGCATCGTCGGTCGCCGCATCGACAGGTCCCTGGACGAGGTCGCAGAGGCGCTCGTACTCGTCGGCGGACAGGTAATCGCTGGCGAACGGCTCGACCGCGTCGAGAGCCACCCCGAGGAGGGCGTCAGCAATCCGCTCGCGCGCGAATGCGGACCGCAGGCGAGCGTGCATGAGGCTCGGGTCAGCAAGCGTTGGCACCGATCGCGACACTCCGTCTTCCGGATGTGGCGAACCTAAGGCCGGCCCGGTGAAGGGGACAGGGCCAAACGGCACGGTCGAGCGGGGGCCGAGGGTTGGCTCCGGCGGGCAGGAGCCGGCCACATACTGCATTCCCGAGGCGAGACCGCGAGCGAGATCTCGCTGCCGCGGCCTGGCCGCTCCCGCGCTGCGGGATCCGGGGTGTTTCAATCGACCGCTACTGCTACATCCCCGCTGACGGCCAGCGCCCGTCGGCCATCGCGCACTGGTCATGGCGGGGCGTGACGACTTCCTGTTTCCGCCAGAGCATCAACTTGAACTTGCGGCTGGAATACCCAACGCGCGCCTCCGGATCATCGAGCGCGCTGGCCACAATCCGCACTCGGAGCGGCCCGCCGAAGTCATGGATGCGGTCAGGGACTTCATCTCCGCCGAGGCGGCCGTCCTGGGTGCTGCCGTTGGTGCCAACCAGCTCTCGGCGGACCTGAAGGCGTGACAATGGAGTGCCTCGAAGTCCCCACTTGAACGATGTGGCAACGTCGAAGGGAGTCACCGTGCAGAAGGTCACCTCCCGGGATGGCACGCCGATCGCCGTCGATCGCGTCGGCCAGGGACCGCCGATCGTTCTCGTCGTCGGCGCGTTCAATGACCATGCGACCGGGGCACCGCTGGCCGAGGTGCTGAAGTCACGCTTCACGGTCTACAACTACGACCGCCGCGGTCGTGGGGACAGCGGCGACGCGACGCCGTATGCGGTCGAACGCGAGATCGAGGATCTCGACGCGGTCATCACCGAGGCCGGTGGGTCGGCCTTCGTCTTCGGCTATTCCTCGGGCGGGGTGCTCGCCCTCGAGGGCGCCGCCGGCGGGCTGCCGATCACCCGGGTCGCGGTCTACGACGTGCCACTCAAGGCGGGCGGCCCGCTGTGGTCCATCGACCATGCGGCCGAACTCGCCCGTCTCGTCGATGCCGGTCGCCGGGGTGACGCGGTTGAATACTTCCAGGCGAAGGTCGTCGGGATCCCGGAGGAGGTCGTGGCCCAGCTCCGCCACGCACCCTTCAGGCCTGCGCTCGAGGCGATGGCCAGGACCCTCGTCTACGAGGCGACGATCGCAGGCGACGGATCGCTGCCGATCGATCTCATCGGCTCGATCACGGTCCCAACGCTTGCGATCGCCGGTGCGGCGAGCGTCCCGTTCATGCGGGAGACCGCAGACGCAATCGCCCGGGCCGTGGCGAACGGGCGGTCGATGGCGCTCGAGGGTCAGACCCACGACCTCGACGCGTCGGTCCTTGGGCCCATCCTGGCGGGGTTCTTCCAGTAGCCCGTCCACCCCGCGAGGCCGCGACAATCACGAGGCGAGCGACGAGCGGCCAC
>JBGPDX010000143.1:0-6116 GCA_041482475.1 Candidatus Limnocylindria bacterium
CGACGACGGTCGAGGCGAAATCGGGCTATGGCCTGGACCTCCCGACGGAGCTGCGCCTGCTCGAGGTGGCGCACGACCTCGGCCGCGAGGGGCCGGTCGACGTCGTCCCGACGTACCTCGGCGCGCACGCCGTGCCGCCGGAGTACCGCGACCGCCCCGACGGCACGGAGACCTACGTGCGGGCTGTCATCGAGGAGCAGCTCCCCGGGGTCGCGGCGCAGGGCCGGGCCCGCTCGTGCGACGTGTTCTGCGAGGAGGGCGTCTTCACCGCCGACCAGTCGCGTCGGATCCTCGTCGCCGGTGAGGCGCTCGGCCTCGTCCCGCGGCTGCACGCCGACGAGCTGGCACCCAGCGGCGGCGCGGAGCTCGCGGCCGAGCTTGGCGCGGCCTCCGCCGATCACCTGACGGCGCCCTCCAGGGCGGGCGTCGACGCCCTCGCGGCGGCGGCCAAGGCGGGCCGTCCGGTCGTCGCCACGCTGCTGCCGGCGACGACCTGGTTCCTCATGTCGAGCCGCTATGCCCCGGCCCGACGCCTGATCGATCGCGGCGTCCCCGTCGCCCTCGGGACCGACTTCAACCCGGGCACGTCGCCGACGGCCAGCCTGCCACTCGTCATGACCGTGGCCTGTCTCGCCCTCCGACTGACGCCCGCCGAGGCGCTCGCAGCGGTGACGATCAACGCCGCCCACGCCCTGCGGCTGGGCGACGAGATCGGTTCGCTCGAGGCGGGCAAGGCCGCCGACCTCGTCGTCTGGCGCGTGCCGTCCGTCGACCAGATTCCCTACTGGCCGGCCGCCGATCTCGTTCGAACCGTCGTCAAGCGCGGCCGGATCGTCGTCGAATGAGTCAGGCGACCTTGCCGCGCGACTCCAGCATGACCGTCGTCGTTTCGGCCGGCAGGCCCGATGGTGTGACCGACAGCTTTGCCTGGGTGATCGGCTCGCCACCCATCTCGTGGAAGAACCTGGCCACCGCCTCGCGACAATCGTTCTCGTCCTGACAGACGGGCATCGGGACGACGATCCGTGGGTCGAGCTGGGCGATGAGCTCAGCGGCGCGCGTCGCCGACAGCACCCCGCCGACCGGGACGCAGGCGACGTCGACCGAACCGACGTCGGCCAGCTCTTCCTCCGTCAACAGGTGCCCGATCTCCCCGAGGTGGATCGTGTGCATCCCATCGAGCTCGACGACGAAGGCGGTTTGCTTGCCACGATCCCTGCCCTGGCTGTCGTCGCGATAGGTGCGGACGCCGGTCAGCAGGACGTCCTTGATCTCGTATTCACCAGGCCCGTCGAGAACGAACGCCGCCTCGAGGCTGGTCGGCAGGATCGTCCGGCCGTCGCGCGAGCGCTTCGCCTTCGCCTTGGCTTTCGGTGGCGGCGAATCGTCAGGGTGGCTGAAGGTCACGATCTCGCCGGTGATGCCGCGGCCGGTAGGCCCCACGACGGCGGCGTACGGGTCCGCGACGACGACTGCGTCGCGGCCGCGCAGACGGACACACGTCCGCCCGTACCAGGTCAACTCCATGGGCCGATTCTGACACACCGTCCTGCACGGGCGCGCACCCGGGCCTGCATCGAGCGGGACATGGGCGCCGGACATTGCGCGCCGTGCATGCGTGCCGGACATGAAAGACCGGAGGCGCCTGCCCAATCGGCGCCTCCGGTCGGAGGGAGGGAGGATGGAACCTTGGAAGGTCCGGTCCGGGGACTACGCTAGGGCGGCGACGTTCAGGTCACAGGCCCCATCCGATTAAGAAAGCGACATTCGGTCAGGGCGGGGGCGCTGCTGGTCCGGTCCCCGGCCCGGACGCCCGGGCCATGGGCGATCGAGGGGTCGCGTGCCACACTCCCCGGATGCACGCCCGCCGTGCCGTCCGGACAGACCGCCCGGGCCGCTTCGCCGCTCTTGCCGCCCTCGTCGCCGCTGCCCTGCTCGCGATCGCCGCGTGCGGCCCGCTGGTTCCCATGCCGACGGCATCGCCGAGCGGCGGCTCGGCGTCCCCGCGGCTTGCCACGAGCCCGTCGACGTCCCCCAGCGCTCCCCTCAGCCCCTCGTCCGGGTCGCCTTCCCCCAGCGCAGATGCGGCATCCGTCTACGCGACCATCGAGCGGCAGGTCGTCGCCATCCGCGGGCTGCAACCAAAGTCGCCGGTCAAGCCACAGGTCATCAACGACGCGGAGCTCAAGACCCGGATCGCGGCGTCATTCAAGCGGGACAACCCGCCGGCGCTCGTCGCGGCCAACGAGCGGCTGCTCAAGGGCCTGGGCCTGTTCCCGAAGGACGCCTCGCTGAGCGACCTCTATGTGGAGCTGCTGGGCAGCCAGACGGCCGGCTTCTACAGCCCGGAGGACAAGCAGCTCTTCGTCCTCTCGAAGTCGGGCGCGCTCGGACCGCTGGAACGCGTGACGTTCTCGCACGAATACACCCACGCCCTGCAGGACCAGAACTTCGACCTGCACAGCCTTGACATCAATGCCGTGGGCCAGGGTGACCGTGGGCTGGCCCGCTTGTCGCTCGTCGAAGGCGATGCAACCGCCGTCATGACGGCGTGGGCGCAGGCGACCCTGACCCCGGACCAGCTCGTCGAGATGCTGCGCGCCTCGCTCGACCCGGAGGCGTTGAAGATCCTCGAGAAGATGCCACCGATCCTTCGCGAGCCGCTGGGCTTTCCCTATGACAACGGCCTGAGCTTCGTCCTGCGGCTTCAGCAGCGCGGTGGCTGGGCCGCCGTCAACGCCGCGTTCCGCAAGGCGCCGGCATCCAGCGAGCAGATCCTCCATCCCGAGAAGTACGACGCGGGCGAGGCGCCTGTCGCCATCGACGTACCGAAGGACCTCGACACGCGAATGGGCAACGGCTGGACGGTTGGCCTGCAGGACACCCTCGGCGAGTTCCAGCTGGGGATCTGGGTCCGCCTCGGAGTCACGCGCGTGCCGCTTGCCACGGCAGAGGCCGCCGGCTGGGGCGGCGACCGGGTCGTGCTGCTCGACGGACCCAACGGGGCGTGGGCGATCGCGATGCTGACGGCCTGGGACACGCCGACCGACGCAACCGAATTCGCCGATGGCGCCGGCCAGGTCCTGGCCAAGCTGGGTACGCCCGGGACCGTCAACGCCCAGCGCGGCTCGAAGACCGTCACCGTGCTGCTCGGCAGCAACGCCGACGCGGCGACGAAGCTCGACACGATTCTCGGCGGGACCGGGACCTGACGCCAGGCTGACGGCCGGCAGGCCCCGCCGCGCTACATCGATTCGGGCGCCGAAATCCCGAGCAGCGCGAGGGCGTTGGCGAGGGTGACCTTCGCCGCCGCCGCGAGGGCCAGGCGCGAGCGCGATCGCGCGGGCTCGGCTGGATCGACGACCCGGGCGTCCCGATAGAAGGCGTGGAACGTCGTCGCCAGCTCGGTCGCGAAGGCCGTCACGCCATGCGTCTCCTCGGCGACCGCGGCATCCTCCACGACCTCCGGAAAGCGAACGATGGCGCGGGCCAGTGACGCCTCCGGCGCTCCGCCCAGGGCTCCGCCCACGGTCGACCCCGGCGCCAGGTTGGCTTCGGCGGCCTTTCGGAGAATCGAGGCGATCCGCGCGTGGGCGTACTGGACGTAGTAGACCGGGTTGTCGTTCGTCTGGCGCTTCGCCAGCTCGATGTCGAAGTCGATGCCGGTCGTGGCGGCCCGCGAGGCGAAGAACCATCGCGCGGCGTCCACGCCGACTTCGGCCAGCAGCTCGTCGAGGGTGATGAAGTCGCCCGCCCGCTTGGACATGCTGATCTCGGTGCCGTCGCGAACGAACCGCACCCACGAGTAGAGCAGGACCTGGACGGCGTCCTTGTCATAGCCCATGGCTTGTGCCGCGTTGCGCAGCCGGGCGACGGTTCCGTGGTGGTCCGCGCCCCAGATGTAGATCAGGTGGTCGAAGCCGCGGCTGAACTTCTCGGTGACGTAGCCGATGTCGGCGGCGAAATACGTCGGCGCGCCGTTCGAGCGGATGATGACGCGGTCCTTGTCGTCGCCGAACGCCGTCGAGCGAAACCACAGGGCGCCATCCTGCTCGTACACGTGGCCGCGCTCGCGGAGCCGCTCGATCGCCCGCCCGACCCAGCCTTCGGCGTGAAGTGAGGCCTCGCTTTTCCAGACGTCGAAATGGACGCCGAGGTGCTCGAGGCTGGCCTCGATTCCCGCCCGGACGCGCTCGGCCGCCCAGGCTCCGACGATCGCCGCGGCATCCGCGTCGGACGCGGTCGCGCGCTTCCAGACGTCATCCGGCAGCTCCGCCGTGAGGTCCTGGACGTAGTCGCCGTGATAGCCGTCCTCGGGGACCGGCTCGCCGCGACGGATGGCGACGACCGACGCGCCCAGGTTGGTGATCTGGGCGCCCGAATCGTTGAAGTAGTACTCGCGCGCGACGCGCTGGCCGCCGGCTTCCAGCACTCGACAGAGCAGATCGCCGACGAACGCGCCGCGCGCGTTGCCGATGGTCAGCGGACCGGTCGGGTTGGCCGAAACGAACTCGACATTGACCGACCGTGATCGGGGCGCCGCAACGCGGCCCCACGATCCGGGCCGGGCCAGGACGGTGTCGACGGTGTCTTCAAGCGCGGCGTCGGCCAGGCGCAGATTGATGAAGCCGGGCGCGACGGCGTCGGCCTCGGCGATCGGCGTGGCTGCGGGATGCTCCGCGACCTGGGTCCGCAGCTCGGCGACGATCGGCGCGGCGATCGCCAGCGGGGCCATCCGGTACGGCCTGGCGAGCTTCATGGCGAGGTTCGTCGCGAGGTCGCCGTGTTCGGGCTGCGCCGGCCGTTCGACGTCGACGTCGGGGGCGACGGTGCCGTCCGGGATTGGCGGTAGCGTTCCCGCCGTGATCGCCCGACCCCAGGCTTCTTCGACCGCCACGCGGGCGCGCGTGCGCAGGGGCAGGGCGACCTCCGTTTCGGGTCCGCGGGCGCGGGTCACCGACGTTCCTCCGGGCTGGGATGACTGCGACCACATCGTAGCGGGAGCGCGGGTGACGACGACCCTTCGGCGCGTAGTGCCCCGGCGCACCACGAACAAGGAATCTCGAACGGCTCGTCCCATCGATTGGTGTGGTCAGGTGCGGTCTTGTGCGGTTGGACCCAGTACCTTTGGTGTCGCCGCGCCAGTACTATCGGCAGCGTCCCTTATCGCGAATCCCGGAGACCGGAACGGAGCCAGCGCCAGGGGGCGCGCCCCGTCCGTACTTCATCCCACGACGGAGGCGTCGAGGCCGACGTTGTTCGGGCGCACCGGGAACGGGATCCGCGGTGCGGTGACATAGGGAACGCTTCGGTTGGGGGCAGTACTTCAGTACTAGACGGTCCTATCTGGCCCGTCGACGATTGGGTACGGCCGCGCCGAGCGGATGTGGAGGACCGCGGGGTCACGCGATGCCCCGCCATGGACAGGGAGTCAATCAGATGAACGGGCGACGCTCCGCGCGGCCGCGGCACCTCACGTTCAGGTCGCTCGGCTGGCTGGCCGTCCTCGCGATGGTCGCCCTGTCCGCGCTGGGTCCCTCTGCCGTGGGGGCCACAGTGGACGGGAACAACGGCACGCTCAAGATCCATGAGCAGGGGACCCCATCGGGTACCGAGAGCAACGACCCCAAGGTCTGTGTGTTCAACGTCGAAGGCTTCGGCTTCGACGAAGGCCAGACGGGCTACCTCAACTTCAGCGTCCAGGGCGGCGACGGTCCCACGGGCACGGCCGCCGGCCCGTATGCCTGGGGTCCCGCCGACGCCTCCGGGTTCTATGCCACTCAGGACTTCAACCTCGACCCGGGCCATTACAAGGCCACCCTGTACGGCAAAAACGACCAGACGGACGAGAAGGCGAAGTCGAAGGTCTTCAAGGTCGAGTGCGTTGAGGCCACGCCGACGCCCGAGGTCACCCCGACCCCGACGCCGGAAGTGACTCCCACCCCGACGCCAGAAGTGACTCCAACCCCGACGCCGACGCCGACGCCAACCCCGACGCCGACGCCGACGCCAACCCCGACGCCGACGCCGACCGCGACCCCGACGCCGACGCCGACCGCGACCCCGAGCCCGACGCCCGAGGTCACCCCGACGCCGACCCCGACCCCCACCCCGCA
>JBGPDX010000144.1:0-6099 GCA_041482475.1 Candidatus Limnocylindria bacterium
CGGAGGGCGACCGCGCCGCCCAGCGAGAAACCCATAACGTCGGCCCGCTCGTGGCCGAGGTGGGCGATGAGCTCGGCGATGTCGTCGGCCATCGTCTCGAAGCGCATCGGCCGGTCGACTGCCGGCGTACGCCCGTGGGACTGCAGGTCGACGCCGATGACCCGGCGACCGGCGGCCAGGGCGGCAACGTTCGGGCCGAACATCTCGATCGAGCCGAAGCCGCCATGGAGGAGGACGAGCGGCTTGCCGCTGCCGTGGATCTGGTAGGCGAGCTGGATGCCGTTGACGACGGCGAGGCCGGGATCGGCGGTGGGGGTTGCCAAGGTGGGCTCCTTTCGCGGTCGAGGCGGGACAAGCACGCGGTAGTGGGGAGGCCGTTCAGCGCCAGACATTAACGATGACGGCGACGATGAGCAGCTTCGGGGCAAGTGCGAGCCAGTCGCCGGCATGGATCGCGGCGAGTTTCCAGGGAACGTTCTCCTGGGTCACCGAGCCGACGAGAAGCACGACCGGAAATGCGACCCACAGTGCAAGTGCGAGCCGCAGCGCGCCGGCGAGGTCTCTGATCCCGAGTAGAGCGACCAATCGTTTGCTGACGCTCCGGGTCGTCCTACCGTCGCGCTGCGAGACAAGGGGAAGGCGATCGCGTTCTACGGTGGCGTCCTGGGGCTGACCGTGATCGGGAGGTGGCCCGGTGGACCACCTCCCGATCAGGCTCGGCGACTTCTAGTGGCAGTCCATGAAGAGGTTGACCTGACCGCTTGCGCTCATGCTGAGGTGGTCCACGGCGTGAACGGCGAGGGTTGCCCCGGAACCGTCGGTAGCGGTCGCCCGAATGTTGAACGTGTCGTGCATGACACCGTTGCGATTGTTTTCGCTCAGCCCGAACCAGACCGCGAAATGGCCCGCGAAGTTCGGCGTGGTGAGGTCGTCAGGCACGAACGTGAACCACCCTTCCTGTGTTGCGGTGATCCAGACATCGCCGGCGTTGTTCACGGTGATGTGCATGACGGCGTTGAAGGTCGCCGTGATCGTGCCCGCCGGCGCGCCGCATTGCGCACCCACCGGGAACGTCTGGGTCACGTTATGCAGGTTCTGGGTGTCCGTGAACGCTCCATTGCCGCCGGCGAACGCGCTCGGTGCCGCGAACGCGAGTAGGCCGACGACGCCGAGGGCTACGACTGTCCGTCGGAACCTGGTAGACCTGGACATGGGAGAACCTCCGAGACGCGACGTGGCTCGGGCTCGGGTCCAGGCCGACGAACCCCCGGCCAATCGCGGCCGGGCATCCCGACCGATCACCAGAGCGGCGATAGTACCCCCTCGTCATCACCGGGCGTGGCGACCGCTGCTCGCCCGCATCGGCCTGGTGCCCCGCTCGGTGGGCCTTCAACCCTTCTTCATGGCCCGGCAGGCAAGGTGGCGCTGCTGCGGTCCGACGCCTCAGTGTCGGCCGCTCGTCGAAGACCCGGCTCCGATGCCGGGTATCAGGAAAAGGAGCGCCATCTCGATGACGAACACGATCCGTCGCTCCCGCCGGGCCTATGCCGTGAGCCGCCTCCTGCGGCCGCTGGCCGTGAGCCTGCTCGCCGTGAGCGCCCTGACCGTGAGCCTGCTCGCCCCGGTCGCGGCATCTGCCTCGACGCCGACCGCGACCGCGACGACCGAGGCGGCGTGCCCGGGCCACTGGCCGGCGTCGGTCCAGGGCCAGCCGACGCTGCTGCACGCCGGAGCCCGTGCCGGCGACTACATCTGGCATGACGCCACGGGCTGGCATCTCCGGGTCACCCACGCGAGCTCGAGCACGCTCGTATTCAGCGGCCGGATCACGGCGAGCGCGCCGATGCGGGTCACGCCGTTCCGCCTCGAACGCGGGGACCGGATCGCGCTCAGCGCCGACGGGCTGACCATCACGTACCGCTTCTACAACCACGGCCGGATCGACGGCCTGGACTTCCGGACGGACTGCGCGCGACGGCTGGCGTTCGCCGGTTACGCGGCCGGCGCGAAGCTGCCGACCGGCCGGATCTGGCTGGGCCACTATGGGCGCCATCCGCTCGAGAACCCGTTCGTGGTGGTCCGCCTGGGCTGACCCTGCCGAAGACGGTGGACACTCGATAAGCGGCGGTCGCGACGACCGCCGCTTTTCACTACCCGGTCCCGGTTGCCGTGACGCGGGGCAGCTCGATCAGGAACGTCGTGCCGTCGGGTCCCGTCCGCTCGACGTCGATCCGGCCGCCGTTGGCGGCCAGCAGCTCGCGGGCGATCGTGAGCCCGATCCCGGTACCGCTGCGACGCCCGGTCGCCGGATGTGCCGAGCGCGCGGCGTCCGCCCGGTAGAAGCGCTGGAAGATATGGGGCAGCTCGGTCGGGGCGATGCCCGGACCCTGGTCGCTGATCCGGATCTCGACCACCGGTCCCCGGCCGCTCGAGGCGATGAGCACGCGCCCCGCCGGCGGGCTGTGCCCGATGGCATTTGCTGCGACATTGCGGAGGACGCGCGCCAGGTGGCCGGGGTCGGCCAACACCACGGTCGACGGTGGAATCGCCGACTCGACACGGACGTCGCGCTCACGGCTGAGGCCGTCGAGGGCGAGCAAGATCTCGTGGACGGCGGCGCCGAGGTCGACGGCGGTCGGTCGCGCCTGGAGGGGTGCCGCTTCGGCGGTGGCGAGCTCGTTCAACTCGCCGACCACGCTGGCGAGTGCCGATGCCGCCGACCGTGCCGCGTTCAGATTCTCGGCGTCGGCCGGGACGACCCGGTCGACCATCGCCTGGAGCTGCGACACGAGGACGGTCGCCGGCGTGGCGAGGTCATGGGCAACGTCACTCGCGGCTCGCCGGCGAAGCATCTCGGATCGCTCGAGGCGATCGGCCATCGCATTGAACGAGGCGGCCAGGTCGGCGGACTCGCGGTCGCCGCCCCCGACGGCCCGCGCGGAGGTGTCCCCGGCGCCGAGGCGTCGCGCCGCGGTCGCCACGTCGTGGAGCGGCCCGGTCAGGCGTCCCGCGATGTAGACCGAGGCAAGGGCGATGCCGACGGCGCTGAGCAGCCCGGCAAGCAGCAGGGTGAGGTTGAACAGCATCAGGAACGCCCGGCCGCTGGCCCCGGCGGGCAGGACCGCCTCGAGCCTGCCGAGCGTTCGGCCGTCGAGGGAGATGGTCGACACGTAGGGGGTGCTGTCGGCGGGGTCGGGCGCACGGCCGAATGCGGCGAGCATGGTGCCGTCGGCCGCCACGACGCGGACCACGCCGCCCAGGTTCGTGGCCAGCCGGCGGGCGACATTCTGGGCCCGGATCAGCCCGGCGCCACGGTCCAGGCCGTCGACAAGGGTCGCCGCGGCGTCGTCGAGCCGCTGCTGCTGCTGGTTGGCGAGCACCGTCTCGAAGCGCCCGCTGACCACCCGGTTGACGATCACCCCGGCGATCAGCAGCAGCCCGAGCACGATCGCACCAATGATCAGGCCCAGTCGCCAGGCGAGTGGCAGCTGTCGCTCCGAGGCAATCACCGAACGACCGGCACGGCGATCAGGCTGGATCGCGGGCGGCGATCAGGCGATAGCCGGACTGCGGGATCGTCTCGATGAGCCATGGGTGAGCCGGGTCGTCGCCAAGCTTGCGCCGGAGGTTCGCGACGTGGACATCCACGACGCGGTCGTAGACGTCGTCGGGACGCCTGGTCACCGCCGGGAGCAGCTGCTCACGTCCAAGCACGGCGCCCGGCCGCCGGGCCAGCGCAGCGAGGAGCCCGGCCTCGCCGGGGGTCAGGCTGCCGCGGCTGGGGGCGTGGCCGGCAGCGCTCGCAGCGAGCGTGTACTGCCGGCTGTCCGAGTCGACCACCAGCCGACCGCCTCCCAGCGACAGGCGCACCGGCAGGTCGTCTCCGGAATGGGCCGCCGTGCGGCGGAGGATCGCGGCCACGCGGGCGGTCAACTCGTGTGGGTTGAAGGGCTTTGCCAGGTAATCGTCGGCCCCCATCCGCAGGCCGGCGATTCGCTGCGCGTCGCTCCGCTTGGCAGACGCGATGAGGACGGGCATGTCGCCCTGGGCGCGGATCGCCTCGAGGACCGCCTCGCCACCGACACCCGGCAGCATCAGGTCCAGCACGACGAGGTCGATCTGGTCGGTCTCGACGGCGGCAATCGCCGAGCGGCCGTCGGCGACGACCGTCACGGCGTGCCCTTCCCGCTCGAGGTAGAGCCGGAGCAGGGCGCCGAGCCGGGGTTCATCCTCGACGACCAGGATCCGGGCGCGCTGGCGCATCGCCGGCATCGTAGCCGGAACGTTGTGTGGGAACGGTCAAGATCGGGGCGGGCCCCACACACGTCCTTCACGCCGGATCGCCAACCTCCAATCAGCGCGACCGATCATGGCCGCGCCAGAGACGGAGAGCAGGCACATGTCACGCGTTCGGATCGTTGGGGTCTCGGCCGCCCTGGTCACGGCCGCCATCGTCGGGGGCGTCCTCCTCGACGCGGTCGCGTCGGCGGCGTCACCGCAGGCACGGGCATCCACGCCCAGCCCCGCGGTCGACGTGTCGACCGCCGCTACCCCGGGCGCAGCCGCCGCTCGCCAGCCGAGCGAGTACTGCCTGGTCTTCCGATCGGCCCTGGCGGCCAACCTGGGCGTGACCCAGGATCAGCTCGTCGCTGCGGCCAAGAAGGCGGCCGGGACGGCCATCGATCGGGCCGTCGCCGACGGCAAGCTCCGCCAGGCCGCCGCTGACCGGATCAAGGCGCGGATCGAGGCGGCGCCGGCGCCGGGCTGCCGGATCCTGGCCGGCTGGCGCGCGTCGCTGGGACGGCGCCTTGGCGGCGCCGCAGCGGGGGCCGGCGCGAACCCTGCCGGCACATCCGCTCCTTGAGCGGCGCCGCGGCCCTCTGAGGGCTCCACTCATCCACCGCACGGTCGAGGCTCGTTGCTCGAGGCTCCAGCCCTCGGCCGTGCGGTGCGCTTCCGGCTAGCGCCGCTTCAGTCGTCGTCGGGGGCTTTGACGGGCTCGATGAGCAGCCCGCTGCCGTGGAGCTCGACGAGCACCGTCCGCGGTCCGCGCGGCCCGTGCTGACGGTTGGCGACGCGGACTTCGCCGCTCACCCGGCTGCCGTCCTTGGTCCGGCCCTCGAGGAGTCCGGCCTCGATCTGCTGACCGAATGGCATCAGCGCCCGGGCGGTCCAGCGGTTGCTGCCGCCATCGTCCTCCCAGGCGTCGATCGTGGCGCCCGGCAGCGGCTGGCCCGCGAACGTGACATCGAGCAGGGCAAAGCGGCGATGACGACGGACCACACGATCACGTTAGCAGGCTCTGGGCCGGGACCCATCGGAATCACGCCGCCGCCGGGTCGAGCGACCGCGGCGGCCCGCCGCTGCCGGCCCGGCGACTTCCTCGATCCGGGCCTCGAGGAAGGCTTGCTCGGCGGCGTTGGCGGTCAGGTCACGCGCACGCCGGTAGGCGGCCGCCGCCTCGTCGCGTCGATCGAGGCGCCGGAGCAGGTCGGCCCGCGCCGCGTGCAGGTAGGGATAGGCATCCAGCTGCCCGGCGGCCGCGAGCGCGTCCATCAGGCTCAGCCCGCGCTCCGGTCCGTCGGCCATGGCGACCGCCACGGCGCGGTTGAGCTCGACGACCGGCGACGGCGCGCGGTTGGCGAGCTCGGCGTAGAGGACCGCAATCTGCGGCCAGTCGGTCGCACCCGGCGTGAGCGCTTCGTCGTGCAGTGCCGCGATCGCCGCCTCCAGCTGGTACGGCCCGATCCGCCGCATTCGGAGGGCGCGCTCCAGCATCTCCCGGCCCTCCTCGATCCTCGCCCGGTCCCAGCGCGACCGATCCTGGTCGTCGAGCAGGACGAGCTCGCCGGCCAGCCCCACGCGGGCCTCGCGCCGGGCATCGTGGAGCAGCATCAGGGCGAGCAGCCCCAGCACCTCCGGCTCGTCCGGCATCAATGACCGCAGCACCCGCCCCAGCCGAATCGCCTCCCCGGACAGCTCGCGCCGGACGAGCGAGTCGCCCGACGACGCGTCGTAGCCCTCGTTGAAGACCAGGTAGATGACCCGCAGGACGCCGTCGAGTCGCTCCGGCAGCAGATGGTCCGGCGGGACTCGATA
>JBGPDX010000145.1:0-5977 GCA_041482475.1 Candidatus Limnocylindria bacterium
CGCCGCCGGGATTCTCCCGGGTTGGGCGGGGACGCGGCTCGCGCGCCAGGCGATCGAGGCACCACAGGAACGCGGCGAGGGTCTTGCCACTCCCCGTTGGCGCGTGGATGAGCGTGTGGCGTCCCCGGGAGATCGCCGCCCAGCCCTCCGCCTGGGCCTGCGTCGGGGCCTCGAACGTCGCCGCGAACCAGTCGCGGACCGGAGCGCTGAACGGCGCCAGCGGGTCGGCGATCGGAGCGGGCAGGTGGGGTCGGGTCCGGGCGGCCACGGGACCCTGAAGTATAGCCTCGGTGATTCATTTGGATCATTTGTTCTAGCGGCGAATCGCGACCCGGTGCGGGGCCGCAACTCGCAGTGCATTTGCAGGCCAGCGCCGGGTGGCCCCGTGCCCAGGACTTTCGTACTATCCGATGCCCCCGGACCGTTGGAGCGACCCGCCGCGATGACCCCGTCCAGTTGGCGCAGCCCGCGCGCGGCGCGGTCCTCGATTGCGCTCGTCGCCGTCCTGCTGGCGAGCCTGGTTGCCGCTCCCGCGACGTGGGCCGCGGGCCCCACGCCTCGACCGGACACCGGCCTGCTCGAGCCCGGCGGCCAGCCGCCGCGCGTGGCTTCGTCGCCGCCAGTGGCGCGGAGCGGCTTCCAGGATATCCAGGTCTTCTCCGGGCTCCAGCACCCGACGAACATCGCGTTCGCCCCCGATGGCCGAATCTTCGTGGCCGAGAAGGCCGGCCGGGTCGAGGTCTTCGACAGCCTCACCGACACGATCCCATCGATCTGGACGCCGGCCTCGCTCCTGACCAACGTCTACGACTACTGGGATCGCGGCCTGCTGGGCATGACCGTCGGGGGCGGCTATGTCTACGTCCTGTACACCTACAACCACCGCCTGGGAGACGCCAGCCCGCCACCCCTCTGGGTGAACGACGGTTGCCCCACTCCGCCTGGTCCAACGACCAACGGCTGCGTCGCCAGCGCGCGGCTGTCGCGCTTCCCCATCAACGCCGACGGTTCGGCCGGCGCGGAACAGGCCCTGGTCGAGGACTGGTGCCAGCAGTTCCCCAGTCACTCCGTCGGCGACGTTCGGATCGGCCCCGACGGCTATCTATACGTCAGCGCCGGCGAGGCGGCCAGCTTCTCCGGTCCGGACAAGGGCGATCTCGGCGGCAACCCGTGCGGCGATCCGGTCGACGAGGGCGGCTCGCTGCGGTCGCAGAGCTCACGTCGACCGCCCGCCGAACCGAGGACACTCGACGGCACGCTCCTCCGGCTGGACCCTGCCACCGGACTGGCCGCCCCTGGCAACGCGAATATCGCCAACCCCGACCCCAACATGCGAAGGATCATCGATTTCGGCCTTCGTAACCCGTTCCGCTTCAACTTCCGGCCTGGCTCGAGCGAGATCTGGGTCGGCGACGTTGGCGAGTCGTACTGGGAGGAAATCGATCGGGTCATGTCTCCCACGGCCGGCCCGTCGAACTTCGGCTGGCCATGCTACGAGGGCACGGAGGTTCACCCGAGCTTCAAGGCGTTCGGCGTCCCCTTGTGCGACTCGCTCTACCCGCCCAACCCGCCCACGACGGTCGAGCCCTTCTACACCTACTACCACTACTACTACGTGGCCGGCGACACGGCCTGTTCGTACGGGAACGGGTCGGCGATCAGCGGGATGGCGTTCTACAACGGCGGTTCCTATCCCGGCACCTACAAGGGCGCCCTCTTCTTCGCCGATCACCAGCGCCTGTGCATCTGGGCGATGCTCCCTCAAACCCCGGGCGGCGTTCCGGACCCGACCAACATCCAGACGTTGGTCAGCGGGGCAGCCGGTCCGGTCGATCTCGAGATCGGCCCCGCCGGCGACCTCTTCTACGTCGACTACGACGGCGGGACCGTTCACCGCCTCAAGTACATCGGCCCGAACGGACCCCCGACTGCGGTCGCGAAGGCCACCCCGACGAGCGGGGCGGCGCCACTGACCGTCACCTTCGACGGCACGGGATCGCACGATCCCGAATTCGGCCCCCTGACCTACGACTGGCATTTTGGCGACGGGAGCGCCGACGCCACTGCTGCCTCGCCGGTCCACACGTTCGGCACGGGAACGTTCACGGTGACCTTGACGGTGACCGACCAGGACGGTGCGACGGGGACCGACAGCCTCACCATCTCGTCGTCCAATCACCCGCCGGTTCCGAGGATCGCGACGCCGTCGGCCAGTCTTCGCTGGTCCGTCGGCCAGCTCATCTCGTTCAGCGGGAGTGCGACCGACGTCGAGGACGGGACCATTCCGCCGGCGCGCCTGTCATGGACCCTGGTCATCCACCACTGCATCGACCCGACCCACTGCCACACCCACGACATCCAGACCTGGAACGGCATCGCCGGCGGCTCGTTCAACGCCCCGGACCACGAATATCCGTCGCGCCTGGAGCTGCAGCTGACGGCGACCGATTCGAACGGGATATCGGCAACGGCCAGCCTGCTGCTCGATCCAAGCACGGTCAATCTGACGTTCACCTCGAGCCCCTCCGGGGCGGCGTTGACGGTCGGGACGGGATCGTCGAGCGCCCCATTCACCCGGACGGTGATCGTCAACTCGCGCAACACGGTCATCGCTCCGTCCAGCCAGACGCTGGGTGGCTACCCGTCGACGTTCGTGTCCTGGTCCGACGGTGGGGCGCGCATCCACGACATCGTGGCGTCGGCGACGGCCCACACGTACGAAGCGTTCTTCAATCCCGCCGAAGCCGCCGACACGTGCGCGGCCGCCGCGCCCACGAGAGCCGGCGCCTGGCTGACCGAGAAGATCGACGTGCCGGGCGACGTCGACTGGTTCCAGTTCACCGTTCCGCGGACGGGCTACGCGTCGGCCGTCCTCGGCCGGCTCGACGCCGACCTGCGCCTCGACCTCTACTCGTCGTGCAGCACGCTGGTGGCGAGCTCGCAGCAAAGCGGCACGACCTACGAGGCCATCTATGGACGATTGGCGGCCGGGACGTACCGGCTCAAGGTCAGCGGCGTCGGCGGCGCGGTCTCGACGGCGCCCTACTCCCTGCGCTTCCAGAACCTGCTCGAACAGGTCCAGGTCGATTCGTCGACGTCGTGGGCGGTCGGGGGCCAGGTGACCGTCGTCGGCAGCGTCCTCAACAACACGAGCTCGCCTGAGCGGTCGATCACCGTCCGCGCCGACCTGTTCGACGCCGCCAATCGCAACATCGGCTCGGTCAGCACGGCGGTCTACGCCAGCGTGCTGAACCCGCGGGCAAGGGCGCCATTCCGGATGACGTTCAGCGCGCCGGCGGGCTACCACCATTACACCCTCGTCGTGACCGGCATCGCGACCACCACGCCCGCCCTGGGCGGGCTGATCGTCACGACCAGCGCGCGTTCCTATGTCCTCACGCCCGGGGCGCGGATGGCCGACCTGGGTGGGCGGCTCCATGTGGTCGGGACCCTGCAGAACCGGAATGCGTTCTCGATCCGGTCGGCCACCGTCGCCGTGACCCTGTTCGACAACCTTGGGAACGTCATCAACGTCGTGCGGATCCAGCCGGCGAGCACGACCCTGGCACCAGGTGCCTCGACGACGTTCGATGCCGTTCTCGCCGACCACTTCGGGACGCTCCAGGTCGTCAGCGTCCGACCCGACGCCGTGCGCTAGCGGCGTTCCGCCGAAAGGGCCGCCGGATCCAGCCGGGCGATGGCGGCCTCGACAGGCGCGGCGGAGAAGCCCGCGCGCTCGAGCATCTTCCGTGCGATCGACGCCCGTAGCCGGCGATCGAGTGGCTCGACAGGGTCGCGTTCCGCCAGCGTGACGACGGCCGATAGCGATCCCCCGGCCTGCTCGACCAGGGCCGTCAGCAGGGCGCTTCCCAGGCCCTGCCGTCGGAATGTCGGCGCCACACCCAGCCCGACGAGGCGGCCGGACGCTGCCGCCGCAAATCCGACGATTTCGTCGGACGAAATCGCCGCAACGACGGAGGCCGAGTCGGCCAGCGCGGCGGACAGCAGCCGATGGGCCGCCGCCGGGTCTGCCGGCGCGGCGACGCGGGGCGCGACGACCAGGCGATCGAGCATGTCCGAGCGAAGCGGCGCGACGATCGTCGGCGTCCCACGAGCCCCGGCAAGCGGTTCCCGAGTCGCCGCCTCCTCTGTCGGTGTCCACCAGCCGCGCCGCCTCGCCTCGCCGATGAGTGCAGGGACGACGACCGCGGACACGGCCGCCGCCGTCGCCGCCGAAACGGCTTCTGCGTCCTGCTGAGCCTCGTCGAACGCCAACCCGGCATTCGGGGCGTCGTCGAACGCGGTCGGCAGAGGTGCCTGACCGTACCGTTCGCCTTCGGCCGCCCACCGCGCGCGCCAGTCGGTCGGCGTTTCCGCCGGTGCCTCGCGGTGGGCGCCGGCAAGCCACGTCAGCGCCCAGGCTCGCGGCACGACCCGGTAGGCGTCGTAGCCGCCACCGCCCGTCGACAGCCATCGGCCATCTGCCCACCGATGAGCCACCGAGTCCACCAGTCGTGCCGCCTCGCCCATCGCCGTGGTCGTGACGCGCAGGTGGGCGAGCGGATCCCAGGCATGCGAATCCGCGCCATGCTGGCTGACGATCACGTCGGGCCCGAACGCCGCCGCGAGATCGGGCACGAGCGACCGGACCGCCCCGAGCCAGGCCGTCTCGCCGGCGTACGGTTCGAACGGGACGTTGACGATCGTGCCGGCCGCATCGCCTTCGCCCAGGTCGTTGGCGAAGCCGGTGCCTGGGAAGAGGTATCGGCCGGATTCGTGGAACGAGATCGTCAGGACGCCCGGGTCGGCGGCGTGGATCGCCTCGACACCGTCTCCGTGGTGGACGTCGAAATCGACATAGAGAACGCGAAGGCCCGCGGATCGGGCGACCGCGATCGCCAGCGCCGGGTCGTCGTAGATGCAGAACCCAGACGCCCGGTCCGGCATGGCGTGGTGGAGCCCGCCGCCGGGATGAAAGGCATGCTCGACATCGCCGCGGAGGATCGCCTCCATCGCTCGCACCGAGCCGCCGGCGACCATCGCGCCGGCGTCGTGCATCCCGGCGAACGACGGGTTGTCGCCGCCCTCGCCGATGCCCGCCTCGGCCGGCCCCAACGGGTCGGCCGACAGCCGCTTCACCGCGGCGAGGTACCGCGCGGTGTGGCAGCGCAGGAGATCCGAATCCGGGGCGGGCTCGGGCGCCAGGCCCGGCTCCGCGCCCACCGCCCGCAGCAGGTCGATGCCGGGCCCGAACCGCCGCGGCGTGAGCGGGTGCGACGGGCCGAAGTCATAGGTCGCCGACCGTGGGCCGAAGACCAGCAGCGGCCCGGCCCGACGACGTTTCACCATGACAGCATTGTGCCGTGGCAGCATGCTGACGCGATGGAACGGGTCTACACGACGCCGCTGCTCGACAAGCTGGGGGTCAAGCCCGGCGCCCGGGTGGCGGTCATCGGGGTCGACGATGCATCGTTTCGGAGCCTGCTGGCCGAACGGACGACCGACGTCACCGATGCTCGGGCGCTGCGCGACACCGATCTGGTCTTCCTCGGCGCCGACGCCATCGACGAGCTGATGCAGATCGGGCGGCTCCAGCGCTCGCTTCGGCCGAACGGCGCGATCTGGGTCGTGTCGCGCAAGGGCAAGGCCGCCACGTTGCGGGACGTCGACGTCATCGACGCCGCCAAGGCCGTCGGGCTGGTCGACAACAAGGTCGTGTCGTTCTCCGCGACGCACACCGCCCTGCGCCTCGTCATCCCCGTCGCGCGGCGCCCGAAATGACCGAGAGCTGGCCCGGCGAGCCGCGCAACCGCCGCGGCGTCGCGGTGACCGCCCAGGGCACGCTTCGGTTTCCCGGCCCTCGAGGGGCGGGTCGCGATCGTGACCGGCGCCAATCACGGCATCGGCGCGGCGACGGCGCGGGCGCTCGCCGGGCACGGTGCGGCCGTCCTGTTGACGTATCTCCGGCTGCACGACG
>JBGPDX010000146.1:0-5957 GCA_041482475.1 Candidatus Limnocylindria bacterium
CTCGACCAGATCGCCGACCGCCTGGGCGAGCTCGTCGGCTACGACAACATCTCGATCGAGGTCTACGACCGGGCTTCCCGGAAGCTCCGTCCGCTGACCGCCCGCGGTGTCCACGCCGACGAGTACCTCAAGGAGTGGGAGATGGGCGAGGAGGGCATTGCGACCTGGGTCATCGGCAACAACGAGCCGGTTCTGGTGGTCGATCAGTTCGAGGATCCACGGGTCAAGCACTTCGAGTCGATTGGCCCGCAGCACGGCGGCCTCGTCGTCGTGCCGCTGCGGGGCCGGGAGGGCGTGACGGGCGTGCTCACCCTCGAGCGGATCGGCGAGGGGCACACGTTCAGCAACGAGGAGTTCGAGCTCGTCAAGCTGTTCGCGGCGCAGGTCTCGATCGCCCTGCAGAACGCCGAGATCTACCGCGACATTGAGATCCGGGCGAGGACCGACGGCCTGACCGGCCTCCTCAACCACGCCACCTTCCGGGAGCGACTCGACGCCAGCGTCGGCGTCGGCGACCCGTTCAGCCTGGTGATGATGGACCTCGACGAGTTCAAGTCGGTCAACGATGCGATGGGCCACCAGGCCGGCGACCGGCTGCTGGCGGAGATCGCCCGCGCCATCGTCGCCGCCGGGCGGGAGACGGACCACGTGTTCCGCTATGGCGGCGACGAGTTCGCGCTGATCCTGCCCGGCGCCAACGTGGCTTCCGCGGTGGCCGTCGCGGAGCGCGTCCGGTCGGCCGTCCAGGCGGTCGGTGCGCCGGGCACGATCTGGGCGGCGGGCGGGATCCAGTGCTCCGCCTCGTTCGGCCTGGCCACCTTCCCGACCGACGGCGCGACGTCCGACTCGATCCTGCTCGCCGCCGACCGCGCCTGCTTCGTCGCCAAGCGATCCGGGCAGGGACTCATCGCGACCGCCGAGGAGGGCCTGGCGTTGGCATCGGAGTTCTCGCTCCAGCAGCCGACCCCGGTCGACTCGCCCAGCTCAACGGCCGCCTGACCGGGCGCGCGTTCGGGTCGCCGTATGCTCTCCGCGTGAGCTCCTCGCCGTCGATCCTCGTCACCGTCGCGGCGCCGTCGCGGCAGTCGGAGCCCGACGTGGCGGAGCGCAAGAACATCCTCTATGCCGACGCCGTCCGGCGTCACGGCGGCATCCCCGTCGTCCTCGACGCGGGCTCCCGGAAGGCGGAGCGGCAGGCGGCGTTCCGGACGATGCAGGGTCTCCTGCTGACGGGGGGCGCCGACGTCGACCCCGGGCGGTACGGCCGCGACAACGAGGGCGCGGTCGGCGTCGAGGGGGACCGCGACGAGCTCGAGGCCGCGGCCTTCGAGGCCGCCGAGGCCCGTAGCCTGCCGGTGTTGGGGATCTGCCGCGGCCTCCAGGCGCTCAACGTCTTCCTCGGCGGCCGCCTGGTCCAGGATCTGCCCGGCCACGCCGGCGCGGGCTGGAGCCACGGACCGCCGCTCCGTCACCCGATGCGCGTCGCGCCCGGCACGCGCCTCGCCCGGATCCTCTTCCCGACCAACGTCCGCGGCGGCGTCGTCGAGGTCAACAGCTATCACCACCAGGGCGTTCGGCCCGCCGACCTCGCCCCGGCGCTGCTGGCGAACGCCTTCGCCGCGAGCGCGATCGGCGAGATCGTCGAGGGCGTGGAAACGCGGAGCGGCCGCTTCGTGGTCGCCGTCCAGTGCCACCCGGAGCGGACGGAGTCGACGCCGGATGCCTTCGAGCGGTTGTTCCGCGTCTTTGTCGACGCCTGCCGCGGGACGGTCGCCGCTCGCGGGGGCTGAGCCGTTCGGCCGCCGCTAGCGCGAGGCGAGATCGATCAGGAACTGGGGGACCCAGATCCTCGACGACGTGGTCACGTAGCCGGCCACCGTGACGGCGACGAGCAGCGCACCAAAGCCGGCGATGATCAGGCCGTCCGTGCGGTCGAACCGGAGATGGCGGAGCCACGTCCGCTTGCCCGTCCCGAAGCCGCGCAGGTCCATCGCGTCGATCGTGTCCTCGGCGCCGGCGATGGCATTGACCGTGAGCGGGGTGAGGATCGGGATCATCCGCTTGAGGCGAAACACCGGCCCGCCCTTTCCGCCGGTCGGGTCGTAGCCGCGAACGCGCTGCGCGTCGATCGTCTGCTGGTAGTCGGCGGCGAGCGACGGCAGGAACCGGAACGTCAGGTCGACGCCGAAGGCGAACTTCTCCGGAATGCCAAGCCGCGCGAAGGTGACGCCGAAATCGGCTGGCGCCACGCAGAACGCAACCGGGAAGCCGATCGCCACCATCGCGATGTAGCGCATCCATTGCGAGGCGGCGTAGCTCAGTGACTCGGCGGAGACGGGTGTGCCGAGCAGAGGGATGTTGAAGTAGCGGTGCTCAGCGCCGGGCACCCGCTCGCCGGTCAGCACGCTGTTGAGCAGGACGAGGATCGTCACGAACGACAGGGCGAAGATCCAGTTCCGCCGGACGGCCGAAAACGGGATCGCCGCGGATCGGTACCAGGCGAAGGCGAGGACGAGCAGGAGAAAGACGAGGCGGGCGTCCCAGACCTGGATCGTGGCGAAGATGAAGAAGACCACCACGATGACCAGGACTCGGGGGTCGCGCCGAGAGAGCCACGACCCCCGACCCAGGAAGCGAGGCGCGATGTTCACACCGGCGCCTCCGCCTTGATCAGCGTCCCAGCTGGTCCTTCATGGGCTCCCAGGCGTAGACGAGCACGGGGGTCAGGATGACGGCCGCGATCAGGTCCGCGATCACGACCGGCACATACGAGCCCGTGAGCACCGTCTGCGGCGACGAGCCGCCAACCCAGATGTCGCTGAAGACGAAGAGGAAGCCGATGATCGCGGCGACGCCGCCGGCGATCGCGCCACCGATGGCCCGCCGCGAGATGTTGCCGGCCATGTAGGCGGCGAGGTACAGCGGGGCGAGACCGGCGACCAGCCCGGCAAGGCCGTTGGCGAGGCTCCAGTTCCAGTAGGTCAGGAAGCCCGACCCCTGGAGCTGGTCGATGATCGCATTACCGACGAAGCCGGCGAACAGGCCCACGATCGGGCCGAAGGCGTAGCCGAAGAAGGTGACGATGGCGAAGGCCGGCCGAATCGTGACGTTCTGGGTCCCCGGCAGCAGGAAGCTGAAGAGGCCCAGCACGCCGTACAGGGCAGCCCCGATCGCCGCGTAGACGATCGTGCGGGAGGTGACCTCCCAGAGCCTGGATCGATCCGACCGGTCCATCTGCATCGTTGCCATGAGTTCCCTCCAAGATCAAGTCGTACCGAGATGCACCTTTTGGCGTCTCCCCGCTACGACCTCCCTTCCTGTGCATGCGCCCGGCCCCGGTCGCTCGCCACGATCCGCTGGGCGAGCGCCTCGGCGCTGAGGAACCGGCCGTTCGCCACCCGCCACCGAACGTTGGCCCGGAGCAGCGACGTCGGCCGGAGGTTGCAGGCGATCCAGCGCGCCTCGTCCTCGATGACGGCAGTGGGCGGACCGTCCGCGACCACCTCGCCGTCTCGAAACAGCAGGATACGGTCCGCGTGCGTCAATGCAAGGTCCACGTCGTGGGTGACGAGATAGAGGCTCTCGAGGCCCGGGACGGCGAGGACCTCCCGCATGAAGCCGCTGGAGGTTCGGTGGTCCTGGCCGGCCGACGGCTCGTCCAGGATGAGCGTGGGCGGCTCGAGCGCCAGGGCGATCGCCAGGGCCAGCCGTTTCTGCTGGCCGAACGACAGCGTCAGCGGCGGCCGCTCGAGGATGCCCTCCACGCCATCGAGGGCCGTCCGCCGAAGAGCGTCCTCGACAATGGCGTCGAATGTCTTCGGGTCGCGGCCCAGGTTCCGCGGCCCGAAGACGAGCTCCTCGCGGACCGTCCGGGCGAAGAGCATCTGACTGGGGCTCTGGAACACGTAGCCGAAGACCGTCGCCAGGTCCGCCACGCCACGGCCGGCGATAGAAGTGCCGTCCACGAGGACGTCGCCGGCCGTGACCGGCAGCAGGTGCATCGCAGTGCGGAACAGCGTCGTCTTGCCGGACCCGTTGGGGCCGAGCACCGCGACGGTTTCGCGTCGCTCGAGCCGGGCGTCGACGCCGCGAAGAACGTCCGTGCCGCCGTACCCGGCGCGGACACCGCGGAACTCGAGGCGGGCCGGTTCGGACCGGTCGACCGGCCGTTCCAGATCCGCCGCGGGCCGACGATCGCCGGCCGTCCTGGCGCCCGCCCGGACCCGCTCGAGGACGACCTCGAACGGCAGCTTGACCGCATCCGGGTCGGCGATCCGCAGGAAGCCGTCCAGCGGGCCGTGGTAGCGCTCCCGGCCCTCGTCGAGGTAGAGCACGCGATCGGGCCGCAGGTCGAGGGCCTCCTCGACCCGATGCTCGACGATGAGGACCGCGTCGCCGCGGTCGGCGAGCTCGCGCAGGAGCAGCAGCAGCCGCTCAGCGGTGGCCGGATCGAGGTTCGCCAGCGGCTCGTCGACGACGTACAGACGGGGCTCCATCATCAGCGTTCCGGCCGTCGCCACGAGCTGTCGCTCGCCGCCGGACAGTGCCGCGGTATCGCGGCCCACGAGCTCCTGGATCCCCGCCCTGCCGACGACCCGATCGATCCGCGCCCGGATCTCCTCCCGCGCCACGCCCAGGTTCTCCGGTCCGAATGCCAGCTCCGCCTCGACCGTCGCCCCGACGATCTGCTTGGCCGGGTCCTGCAGGACGGTCCCCACCGTCCGCCCAATATCGCGCAGCTTGAGGTCGGTCGTCGCCCGCCCGTCGATGCGGACGGAGCCACTCAGCTCGCCCGGGTAGGCGTGCGGGATGAGCCCGTTGATGGCGCGGATGAGCGTGCTCTTGCCGCAGCCGGAGGGCCCGGCGACCAGCAGCACCTCGCCGGCGGCCAGGGTCAGGCTGAGATCCCGGATGGCGGGCTCCGTCGCCCGGCGGTAGCGGAACGTCAGCCGCTCGACCTCGAGCAGCGGAGCGGCGGTCGACGTCATCGCCGCGACGTCAGCCGGGCAGGATCCGGACGGCCTGATCGACCGCCAGGCCGAGGCGCGCCGCGGCGTTGCCCTGGTTGTCGGCGAACGACAGGTGGCCCTCCGAATCGGCCATCACGAGCGAGGCGCCGAGCGGGACCCGGCCGAACGTCTGCGCCCAGGTGGTGCGCTCGCGCACGTTCGGCCGGCCGTTCGGGGCGGCGAACTCGACGACGAGCGGCCGTCCCGCCTCGAGCGGCCCGACCGCCTCCTCGAGGTCGGCCGGTGTCCCGGCGAACGTGACGTTGCCGAAGACGAGGACGTTGACGATGACCGTCTCGAGGACCCCCTGGCGGACCGTCGGGGAGGGCTGACCGAGGCGGACCAGGCGGTCGACCGCGACGACAGGACCGACCGATTCGAAAGGCACGCCGATCGCCAGGTGGGCCGCCACGGGCGAGAAGACGTCGCGGCCGTGGAAGCTCGACGAGATGACCGGCAACATGAGGGCCCGGTTCTCGATCGAGCGAGCCTCGGCGATCCCGCCGAGGCGCTCCGCGGCCGGGACCAGGAGGCCGTTGTCGGGGCCGATGAGGATGTCGCCGCGGCGGACGCGGAGGGCGAGCGCCAGGCGCTCGGTGCCGACGCCCGGATCGACGATCGCCACGTGCACGCCGACCGGCATGTGGGGCAGGGCGAAGACGAGAGTCCCGGCGCCGTCGCGGATCGAGTAGCGCGGCACCTGGTGGCTGATGTCGACGATGTTCGCGTCGGGCGCGATGCCGAACATCACGCCGCGGCAGACCGCCGGCGCGGACGGACCGAAATCGGTCAGGAAGGTGATGAAGGGGCGGACCACGTCAGGCGCCGCGGATGCGGACCCGGGCGCCGACGGCCACGCCGAGGCGCCTCGCCGCGTCGGCCTGGTTGTCGGCGAGGCTGAGCCTGCCCAGCGAGTCCTCGAACAGCAGCGATCGTCCGACGGCCACC
>JBGPDX010000147.1:0-5916 GCA_041482475.1 Candidatus Limnocylindria bacterium
AGGCCTGCCGGCCATGAGAGTCCTCGCCGCCTCGTTCGAGGACGAGGCGATCGCGGTCGTCGTCCGCGACGGCCTCACCCGGAGGTTCGGCCTCCGCCCGGGAACGGTTGACGTCGCACCGCTCGGCCGGGCGGCCAATCCCGGAGGCCCCGGCGCCGTCCTTGCCGGACGGTTCCGGGACGAGGTCGTCGACGACGTCATGGCCGTCCTCGCCGACCATGGCGGCACGGTCGTGGCGGACTTCGACGAGGATCGGCTCACCGGCTGACGTCATCCCCGCCAGACCGCCAGCCGATCGTCCGGCCGGCGATCAACCATTTGCGGGTTAGACGCGCAGCAGGCGTTCCTGTCCACTCGGGACGATGTCCGTCTCGCTCTGGCTCCATCCCGCCAACCTCGCCGACTGCGTCAAGGGGATGCGCATCCGGGTCCGCCGCGCCGTGCGCGGGCATACCCGCCGGCAGGGGTCGGCGGCCGACATCGTCGAGGCCGGCATCGATGCGACCTGGAACGGCCGGAGCTTCACCGCCTCGCCGGCCCACTTCAACACCTTCTGGGTCCGCGACCTGTGCTTCTCCGCCCCGGCGCTGGCGCGGCTCGGCGGTCGACATGCCGCCCGCCTCCACGCCTCCCTTGCCTGGGCCCTGTCGGGCTGGGAGCGGCGGCGGCGGCACATCACCACGACCTTCCACGCGTTCGGCCATCCCGCCGACGTCTATGACTACGGGGTCGACTCGCTGCCGCTCTTTGTCGGGGCGCTCCGTGCCGCGGGGGCGAGAGACCTCGTCGAGCGGTACCGCGGCTGGCTGGAGCGCGAGATCGACCACTTCGTCGAGCGGGTCGTCGACCCGGCGACGGGCCTCGTGCGGCGCGATCGCAAGTACTCGGCTCATCGCGATACGGTCGTCAACCGGTCGAACGCGTACGGCAACAGCATGGTCGCCCTGCTGGCCAAGACGCTGGCCGAAACCAGGCACGAGTTCGGCCTGCCCAACCCGCTTGCCCGGCACTTCCCCGGTGGCGACTGGGGTCGGCTCCTCCGCGATCACTTCTGGATGGCCGACCGTGGCTGCTACCGGGATGCCATCGGCGACGACGCCACGACCGGTGAAGCGAACGTGTGGCCGTTCTGGACCGGCGTGGAGGGCTCCCCGGAGACGCTTGCCGCGGCCCTCGGGACGCTCGAGCGCGACGGGTACACCGTTCCGTATCCGCTCCGCTACGAGACGGCCCGCCGTCCCGAGCGCGAGGTCTGGCTGACCCGGCTTCTGCTGCCCGACTACCAGGGCAGCTCGATCTGGACGAGCCTGGGCGCGATGTACCTGTCGCTGCTATCCCGGGTCGATCCGGGCAAGGCCGACCGCGAGACCGGTCGCTACCGGGAGTGGATCGAACGGGACGGGACGTACTGGGAGGTCCTCGACGGCGCCGGCAAGTGCTGGGTGGGTCGCCACCGCCTGATGATCGGCGAGGAGTCGATGCTGTGGGGGGCGATCTTCCTGGACCATCTCCGCAATCGCGTGGCGGGGCCGGCGCTCCTCAGCTAGCTCGTCGCGCCCGCGGCCGCCCATGCGGGGCGGGCCGGCGATCCGCCCGCGGAACCACCCGGCGTGGTAGTCGGCGGAGCCCCGCGGTCCCCAGTCGACCGCGAGGGCTCGCACGGATGACCTTGCCCTGCCCGGGATGGCGCCCGGCTCTTTGCCCATGCCCGCGCCATTACGGGTGCGCGATGAGCGAGCCGGGGCAGTTTGAGCTGCCTGAGCCACCAGGACTGGCCTGCCGCCCGATCCGCCCACCCCCGCCTTAGCCAGACGGTGGCGCAAGCCCGGCGATCCCCGCCGGTCGTGGTGAAGGGGCGACATGACGGAGATGGCACTTCCCGGCGGCGTCGCGCCGATCGCGGGTCTCGACCGGCGCGTGGCGAACGACCTGCACCGGATCATCGAGGAGGCCTACGCGATCCACGCCGGTCCGTTGACCCGGCGGCTGACTGCGCAGACGCGCGACGGCGCCGCCGCCGAAGATCTCGTCCACGAGGCCTTCCTGCGGCTGGCCGGTGAGATCCGCGCGGGACGGACCCCGGATAACGTGGGTGGCTGGCTCCACCGGGTCGCCGGCAACCTGCTTGTCAGTCGCGGTCGCCATGCCACGGTCGCCGGCCGGCACCAGGCGTCGCTGCCGCAGCCGGGGACCGAGCCGTCGCCGGAGGCTGCGTCGATCTCCGCCGAGGAGGGCCGGCTGCTGCATGCTGCGCTCGGGACGCTCGGGGCGACCGATCGACGGGCGCTCGTCATGGCCGCCCACGGCTACCGTGGGCCGGAGATCGCGCTTCGGCTGGGGCGGTCGGACGGTGCCACGCGGACGCTGCTCTGCCGCGCCCGCTCGCGGCTGCGCTCCCGTCTCGAGGCGGCCGGCATCGATCGCTGAATGCCAGCGGGCCACCTCGCGGGGGATGACGACTCGAAGATGGGCGCGCGTATCATCGGGCGGCCGTGGTGGAGGTCGCCGAAAGCCGAGGGTTCATCGGGCGGGTCGGCGAGCTGGCCCGTCTCGACGAAGCGTTGCGCCTTGCGTCGTCCGGCACCGGGACGGCGATCATCGTCGGCGGCGAGGCGGGCATCGGCAAGAGCCACCTCGTCGAGCATTTCGCCGAGCGCGCGCGAGTCCGCGGCGCGAGTGTCCTCGTGGGAGCGTGCCTCGAATTCGGCGAGGGTGGCGTCCCGTACGCCCCGTTCGTCGAGGCCCTCCGCGGTCTCGTCCGGTCGGTCGAGCCCGAACGGCTGCCGTCACTCCTTGGTCCGGCGCGCGGCGAACTCGCCCGGCTCCTCCCCGAGCTGGCGACCCGGGCCGTCGAGGTGCCCATCTCGTCGGAGCTCGACCGCAACGCACCGGCCCGCCTGTTCGAGCTCGTCCTCGGCGTCCTCGAGCGCCTGGGCCGGACGGCTCCGGTCGTCGTCGTGGTCGAGGACGTCCAGTGGGCGGACCCGTCGACCCGCGACCTGCTGGCGTTCCTCGTCCGCAACCTGCGGACCGCCCGCGTCCTGTTCGTCCTGACCGCTCGGAGCGAGGAGCTGCATCGCCGCACGGCGATCCTGCCGTTCCTCGCCGAGCTCGAGCGGCAGGACCACGTCGCGCGCATCGAGCTGACCCGCTTCGATCGAGACGAGCTGGCCAACCTGCTGGAGCTGCGGGGCGGCCGCGCGCCGGATCCGACGCTGGTCGATCGAATCCATGAGCGCAGTGGCGGCAACCCGTTTTACGCCGAGCAGCTCCACGCCGCGGCCGGCGACGACGAGGACCTGCCGCCGCGCCTCCGCGATGTCCTCCTGGCGCGGATCTCGGCGCTGTCGGACGAGGCCCAGGAGGTGCTCCGGGCGGCAGCGGCCGCAGGACGGCGGATCGACGATCGCCTGCTGAGCGCGGCCCTGGAGTTACCGGCGCGCAACGTGCACGACGCGCTGCGCGAGGTCGTGGCCCACGACATCCTCGTTCCACTTCACGGCCAGGATGGCGACGTCAGCTACGCCTTCCGCCACGTCCTCCTCCAGGAGGTCGTCTACGGCGAGCTGTTCACCGGCGAGCGGATCAGGCTCCACGCTGCGTTCGCGAGGTCGCTTGAGGAGCGCGCCGCAAAGGGCGACGCCGTGGTTTCGCCGGCGGAGCTGGCGTTCCACTGGGACGCGGCCCGCGAACCGGCCCGCGCCTTGCCGGCGACGATCGAGGCCGGCCGCGCGGCGGAGCGGGTCTATGCCTACGCCGAGGCGAAGCGCCATTACGAGCGGGCGCTGGAGCTGTGGGAACGCGTCGCGACCGCATCGGGCGACGTCGCCGGCGACCGCATCATGCTGATGGAGCGGGCGGCCGAAACCGCCGTCCTGGTCGGCGATTACCCCCGGGCGATCGAGCTGGGACGGGCGGCCCTCGCCGCGGTCGACCCGGCCACGGATCCGCTTCGCGCCGGCCTCCTCCACGAGCGACTGCGCTGGTTCCTGTGGGAAGCCGGTGAGCGGGAAGCCGCCATCGCCTCGGTCCAGGAGGCGATCCGGCTGATCCCCGTCGATCCGCCGACCGCGACGCTGGCCCGTGCGCTGGCCCACATGGCGGCCGTCGAGATGTTCGCCACGGACTACGCGCGGTCGCGGGCCCATGCCCAGGCCGCCGTCGAGACGGCCCGCGCGGTCGGGGCGCGGGCGGAGGAGGCCCTCGCCCTCGGGGTGCTCGGCTGGGACGTCGCCGTGCTCGGCGACGTCGAGGCCGGTCTCGCCCGCTTCCGGGAGGGGAAGGCAATCGCGGAGGAGCTGGACAGCGTCGAGGGCCAGGCGCTGGCGGTGACCAACCTCGCCGCGCTGCTCGACCGGGTCGGGCGCAACGAGGAGTCGCTGGCCATTGCTCGCGAGGGCTTCGAGGTCGTCCGCCGGCTCGGCCTCGAACGGACCTACGGCGGCCTCATCGCCGGCAGCGCCGCGAAGGCGCTCTTCACCCTGGGACGGTGGGACGAAGCGGACGTCGTCACGGCCGAAGCCCTCGAGCGGGCGCCGACGGGTCGGGCCGCGATCTGGCTGCTCGTCAATCGCGGCCGGCTGCTTGGCGCGCGTGGCCGGTTCGACGAGGCCGGCGAGCTGCTGGCCCAGGCGCGCGCGATCGAGGAAGGACTGGGCGGCACCGAATACCGATCCGCGCTGCTGGCGGCCATCGTCGAGCTCGCGGCGTGGCAGGGACGCATGGCCGAGGCCCGCCTGGCCGTCGCGGAGGGTGTTCGTCGGGCGCAGCCGCACGGCCCGCCGGATCCGTCTCTGGCCTGGCTGGCGGCACTTGGCCTGCGGGCCGAGGCCGACGCGGCGGCGAAGGCTCGCGCCCGTCACGACGACGCGGCACTGGCTGAGTCGCGTCGCCTCGCCGCCGTCATCGCCGATCGCGTCGAGCGCTACGGCCGCAACCGCGCGCCGGGCGAGGAGCGAACGACGTCGCTGATCGAGCTCTGCCGGGCCGAGCTCGCCCGGCTCGACGGCCGCGCCACCGCCGCCCGGTGGTCCGCCGTCGCGGCCGAGTTCGCCTCGCTGTCGCGCCCGTTCCCGGCGGCGTATGCGCGGTACCGCCAGGCCGAGGCGATTCTCGGGGCGAGGGGTTCGAGGGCCGCCGCAGCGAGCGCCCTGCGCGACGCGGAGGAGATCGCGCTCCGGCTCGGCGCCGAACCGCTCCGCCGCGACGTCGAGCTGCTCGCGCGCCAGGCCCGGCTCGACCTGGCGCCGCCCGCAGCAACGCAGCCGGGAGTAGCGCCGTCCCCGCCGCCGACGTCAGCGGCCGCGGCGAACGGCATGGGGCTGACCGAGCGGGAATCGGAGGTCCTGCGGCTGGTGGCCGGCGGCTGGTCGAACCAGCAGATCGCCGACGTCCTGTTCATCACCCGCAAGACGGCCAGCGTCCACGTCTCGAACATCATGGCCAAGCTGTCGGCCGGCAGCCGCGTCGAGGCGGCGGCCATCGCCCACCGCCTCGGCCTCGCCCCCGACGCCCCGCCGCCGCCGGATGCCGGGGAGCGCGACGGCGTCGCCCGGTGATGGTCGGCGAGCCATTCCCGGACGTCGACGAGTGCTAGGCTAGGGCCGTCCTTTGCAGCCGGTCCCGAGAGGCCGGCGTACCGGTCCTGAGAGGCCGGAAAAGGGAGGCCTGTTTGATCGTGCCAACCACCTGCCACCGTGCCCGCCGGGCCGGTGGTCTTCTTTCGTCGCGAGCGCGGGGTCTGGCGTGATCGTGCCGCCGCGGCCCCGTCCGGATTCGGTCGTCGACCCGCGCATTGGGGACCTGGGTCCGGCGCTCCTCGCCCTCGAGGACGGGACCGTCTTTCCGGGCATCGCCTTCGGCGCCGCGACAGCGTCGGGCGGCGACCTCGTCGTCAACACGAGCCAGACGGGCTAC
>JBGPDX010000148.1:0-5863 GCA_041482475.1 Candidatus Limnocylindria bacterium
CGACGCCGAGCTGCGGTTCGACACGCTGCTCATGCGGCTCGAGGAGCGGACGTTCACCGCCCGCGGGGAACAGCTCGTCACGATCGACGTCGCCGTGCGGCACCCGGGCTTCGCGCGGGTGACGACGAGCGAGCCTGGCCCCGGCGCCGGCCCGGGCTTCGAGACCTGGATCTCCGACGGTCAGCTCGTCCGAACCTACTCGCGGCTCCACAAGCTCGGGACGCGGCGGCCGGTCCGGCCCACGGTCCGTGGTCTCGACGATCCTGATTTCCCCGGGGCTTCGAGGGTCTATCGGCCGCTGACCGCCCTGCCGATGGAGACGCTGCCCGACACGTTCATCCATCCAGCCGGCTACTGCCAGAATGTCCTCGCCACCGGTCGAACCTGGATCTCCGGGACCGAAATCGTCAACGACCGCGAGGCGATCGTCGTCCAGTGCGACCACCCGCGCGCGACGGAGATGGAGGCCGATCGGCCCGACTTCCACATCGAGATCGCCGTCGATCGGTTCGAGGGCGCCATCGTCCGGCTCACCGAGTCGATCGGCGGCGAGGCCACCCGGGACGCGGAGGCCGTGACCTTCCAGCCGGATGCGCCGCTGACCGCGGCGACGTTCGAGTTCGAGTTCCCCAGCGGAACGACGATGCTCTACTGACCGGCGTCAGCCGATCGTGGCCGCTCCACCCTCGGCGGACGCGGCCGCCGAATCACGAAGCCCCGGGCCAACGGCCCGGGGCTTCGGCTGAACGGAGCGGGAATCAGCGCTCGGCGAGCTCGAGGTCGCGCTCGATCGCGGCCAGCTCCTCTGGTGAGCCCTGGACCTTGGGGCCCTTGAACCAGTTCTTTGCCGAGAGGAGCCACCAACCGCCGGCGAAGATCACGACGACGGCGACCGCGATCGGCGCGTAGTTGAACGTGGTGGCGTTGACCGGCACGACCTGCGGCAGCATGAACAGGATGGCGATGAACACGACCCAGACCGTGGCGACGGTCCCGACGAACCGGCTGTAGCGGCCAAGGCTCCACGGGCCGGCACGGAAGGCGTCTCCCAACCGCAGTCGCAGGAAGACGGGCGTGATGTAGGCGATGTAGAGGCCGATGACGGCAATCGACGTGACCGCCGCATAGGCCACCGCGTTGAAGAGGTAGGGCAGGCCGAGGAGGAACGCCGCGACGGCCGCCAGCCAGATCGAGTTGGTTGGGGTGCGTGTCCGCGGGTTGATCCGGTGCCAGAACGAGCTGGCGGGGATGGCTCCATCGCGGCTGAAGGCGTAGATCATCCGGGAGTTGGCGGTGACCGACGACATACCGCAGTAGAACTGCGCCCCGATCACGACCAGCAGGATGAAGAGGCCGCCGGTCTGGCCGACGGCGTCGATCCAGATCTGGGCAGGTGGGACGAGCGCCGCGAACGCGCGGTCGTACCCACCGTTCGGATCGATCCCGTAGTTCATCGCCACCAGGAGGATGAAGCCGGCGATGACCGACACGACGACCGAGAAGACGATGCCGCGGGGCGCGGATGTCGCCGCCTCGTGGGTCTCCTCGGACATGTGCGCCGAGGCGTCGTAACCGGTCAGGGTGTACTGCGCGTTCAGCAGCCCGATGAGGGCCACGTACATGAGCGGCAGCGGCGCCACGGCAGGGTCGGCATTGGTCCGGTTGACGAAGGTCCCGAAGACGAAGGCGAGGTCGCTGTGGTGCGGGGTCAGGAAGAACATCGCCACGAAGATGATCGCCACACCCACGACGTGCCACCAGACTGAGACGTCGTTGAGAAGCGCGACCAGGCGAATGCCGAACGTGTTGAGGAGCCCGTGGGCGAACAGGACCACACCGTAGATGACGATCGTGATCCACGGGTCCGTTCCGACCCCGAAGGCGATGTTAAGGAAGGCGTTGATGAAGAACGCCAGCCCGAAGTCGATGCCGGCGGTCACGGCAACCTGGCCGAGCAGGTTGAACCAGCCGGTGAACCACGACCAGGCGGGTGCGTTCGTCCGGGCCAGCTTGGCCGACCAGTAGTACAGGCCGCCGGCCGTCGGGTAGCTCGACGCCACCTCGGCCATCCCGAGGGCGACGAGCGTGACGAACCCGCCGACGACGAGCCAGCCCCAGGTCATCACCGCAGGACCGCCGGTCTTCATCCCGAACCCGAACAGCGTCAGGCAGCCCGACAGGATCGAGATGATGGTGAACGAGACCGCGAAGTTGGAGAACGTCCGCATCCCGCGGCGCAGCTCCTGCGCGTAGCCCAGCCGGTGGAGCTGTTCCGTATCGGTGGACGGCACCCGGCCGGCCAGGTTAGCCATGGTCCCAAACCCTCCCTCGCCGCAAAGTACGATACCCCTCCAGTCGCGCATTACGCGGGTCGCGGATCGGCATGTCAAGCGGATTCCAAGCGGGATGGCGACTTCCGGAGGAGCGATGGGCGATCGGCTCGCGGGCAAGGTCACCATCGTGACCGGCGCCGGCTCGGGCATCGGGCGGGCCACGGCGATCCGTTTCGCCGAGGAAGGCGCCCGGGTCACATGCGTCGACATCGATCGGGCGGCCGTCGAGATCGTCGCCCGTGAGATCGGCAAGCAGGCCCATGCCGTCGGCGCCGACGTCGCCGACCCGGCCGCCGTCAAGGCCTACACGGACGCGACCGCCGAGCGGTGGGGCGGCCTCCACGTCGTCTTCAACAACGCCGGCATCAACATCCCGGGCGTCTTCCACGAGGTTCCCGACGAGGTCGTCGACCGGACCCTGAACGTCAACGTCAAGGGCTGCATCTATGGCTGCCGCTACGCGATCCCCCACATGCTGCGGGGAGGCGCCGGCTCCCTGATCAACACCTCGTCGGTCAACGGCCTGGTCGCCGAGCCCTTCCTGGCCGTGTACGCCACCTCGAAGGGCGCGATCATCATGCTGTCGAAGGGCATCGCCCTCGACTACGCCAAGCAGGGCATCCGCTGCAACGCGATCGCACCCGGCTGGGTCGACACGCCGATCAACTACGCTCACGCGGAGATGCTCGGCGGGCTCGCCGAGGTCTACGCGACGATCGACTCGTTCCAGCCCATCGGTCGCCCCGGCGAGCCGCGCGAGATCGCCAACGTGGCCCTCTTCCTCGCCTCGGACGAATCGTCTTTCGTCACCGGATCGGTCATCGTGGCGGACGGAGGCATGACCGCCAAGTAACCGCCGCAGCTGGGAGAGGGAACCGCATGGCCACGACCAAGGCCGGGCACGCCGCCGGCCACGCCAGGAAGCACCCGCGCCACGAAGAGCTCGAGGCGATGGTCCGCGACGGCCGGATCGACACGCTCATCGTCGCCATCACCGACATGCAGGGCCGGCTGATGGGCAAGCGCGTCCAGGCCCAGGCCTTCCTGGCCGGCGTCATCGACCACGGCGCCCACTTCTGCACCTACCTGCTGGGCACCGACATGGAGATGAACACGCCGGCCGGCTTCCAGCTGATGAACTGGGAGACGGGCTACGGCGACTGGATCGCCAGCCCGGTCTGGGATTCGCTGCGGGTTCTGCCGTGGCTGGAGAAGACCGCCCTCGTCCTGGCCGACACGATCGACGAGGAGACCGACACGGAGATCCCGATCTCGCCGCGGACGATCCTCAAGCGCCAGGTCGCCCGTGCGGCGTCGATGGGCTATGCGGTCAAGGCCGGTTCGGAGTTCGAGTTCTACGTCCTGCGCGACAGCTGGGAGCAGCTGAGCGAGTCCGGCTGGGGCGTCCCGCGGCCATTCGGCTACTACAACGAGGACTACCACCTCCTCCAGGCGACCAAGGCCGAGCCGCTCCACCGCCTGCTGCGCAACCAGATGACCGAGGCGCGGGTGCCGGTCGAGTTCAGCAAGGGCGAGGCCGCGCCGGGCCAGCACGAGGTCAACATCCGCTACGACCATGTCCTCGAGTCGGCCGACCGGAGCGTGATCTTCAAGCACGGCGCCAAGGAGATCGCCTATCTCAACGGCTGGGGCCTGACGTTCATGGCCAAGCCGGACCATCGCTGGACGGGCTCGTCGGGCCATCTCCACATGAGCGTCTGGGACGCCGACGACACCCACTCGCTGATGCACGAGGACGGCAGCGACCGGCCATACGGGATGACCGACACGATGGCCTGGTTCCTGGCCGGAATGATGGCCCTGTCGCGCGAGCTGGCGATCTTCATCGCCCCGAACATCAACTCCTACAAGCGCTACGCCTCGTTGTCGTGGGCTCCCGTCAACGTCGTGTGGGGCCGCGACAACCGCACGACCGGCTTCCGGGTGGTGGGGCGCGGGCCGGCCCTCCACATCGAGGACCGATTTCCCGGCGGCGACATGAACGCCTACCTGACCTACGCCGCGATGATCGGCGCCGGTCTGTGGGGCATCGAGCAGAAGCTGGAGCCGCCGGCCGAGTTCCGCGGCAACGGCTACGTCGCGAAGGGCGTGCCGCGGATGCCGCGGGCGCTGTACGAGGCGATCACGGAGCTGGAGCGAAGCAAAGCCGCCGTCGGGATCTTCGGCCAGGACGTCGTCGACCACTACCTCAACGCGGCGCGCGTCGAGCAGCAGGCATACGACTCGGCCGTCCACGCCTGGGACCGCGAGCGCTACCTCGAGCGCTCCTGACGACTAGCGCTCCGGGACGCCCACCCGGAGGCGCTTCGCCAGCATCGGATGGCCGGCCGCCTGTGCCAGGTCGGCGGGCGTCCGGCCGTCGTCGGTGCGGGCATCGAGGCGAGCTCCCCGATCGAGCAGCAGGTCGATGAGCTCCACGTCGCCGTTCTGGGCCGCGGCATGGAGGGGGGTGTAGCCCTCGCGCTGGGTGGCGTTCACGTCGGCGCCCGCCTCGATCAGCATCCGGGCGACCTCGTCGCGGCGCGCGGCGGCGGCGCTGTGGAGCGGCATGACCCGCATCTCGTTGCGTGACACGGCATCGATCCCGGCGCCGGCGTGGATCAGCGTGCGAGCCGTCTCGGCCTGGCCGAAGAAGGCGGCCAGGTGCAGCGGCGTGAAACCGTCCGCGGAAAAGGACATGGCGAGGTCCGGTTGCGCGCCCAGCAGCTCGCGCAGCCGCCCGGTCCGGCCGAGGGCCGCGGCGTCGAACACGTCGATCGGGGGGTTCGCCCGAAGGAGCGTCTCGACGGCGGCGAGGTTGTCACGGTAGCGGGCGTACAGCAGCGCCGATACGCCATCGGGCCGGCGCGCCCCGGCCAGCGACGGCATCTCCACCAGGACGTGGGACAGCCGGCCCTGGTCGCCCTTCGCGATGGCATCGAACAGGTCCGCTTCGGTCATCACGGCTCCTCCATGAACGGCCGACGGCGCGTGGCGGCGCTGCCCTACGATCTCACGATCGGAGCGCAGGAGGGTTCAGCGTGCGGCTCGAGGGCAAGGTCGCGATCATCACCGGTGGCGGGGGCGGGATGGGACGCCTCGCGGCGGGCATGTTCGCCGCCGAGGGTGCCAGGGTCGTCGTCGCGGAGTTCGGCGAGGCGGCCGGCAGGGAGACGGTCCGGCTCGTCAAGGAGGCCGGCGGCGAGGCGACGTTCGTCCGCGCCGACGTGTCGAGCGAGGCCGACGCCAGGGGGATCGTCGACCACGCCATGTCGACCTACGGCCGCGTCGACGTTCTCTACAACAACGCCGGGATCATGCCGGAGGCCGATCATTCGGTCGTCGACACCGACGTCGACACGTGGGACACCGTCATGGCCGTCAACGTTCGCGGCGTGTTCCTGGGCTGCAAGCACGCCATCCCACGGATGATCGAGGGCGGCGGCGGATCGATCATCAACATCGCCAGCTTCGTCGCGCTCGTGGGCTGCTCCGTGCCACAGGACGCCTACACCGCCTCCAAGGGCGCG
>JBGPDX010000149.1:0-5818 GCA_041482475.1 Candidatus Limnocylindria bacterium
CGCGCCGCGGAGGCGGCGCTCGACGAGCGGATCCCACTGGTCGTCGTGTCCGCGTCGGGCGGCGCGCGGATGCAGGAAGGCACGCTGGCCCTGATGCAGCTGGCCAAGACGGTCGCCGCACTGGAGCGGCTGCGAGCCGCGAGGGTTCCCTACATCTCGATCATGACCGACCCGACGACCGGCGGCGTGTTCGCCTCGTACGCCGTCATCGGCGACGTCAACCTCGCCGAGCCCAACGCCCTGATCGGCTTCGCCGGCGCGCGCGTGACGGCCGGAACGATCGCCCAGGAGCTTCCCCCGGGGTTCCAGCGCTCGGAGTTCTTGCTCGAGCATGGCTTCGTCGACCGCATCGTCCACCGTTCGGCGCTCCGCGGCGAGCTCGTCGCGCTGCTCCGCCTCCTCATCCCGCCGTCGCCCCCGGCAGCCGACGAGACCCTGGGCCTGCCCACCTTCCGGCCGCGGTCGTTCCTGTCGGCGCTGGCGGACAGGGTGATCCCCGACGTCCAATCGGAATCGAATGGCAACGGCAGCGAGCCGTCGAGGGCGCCGGACCGGTCGGCGCCGACCGCCAGGGCCACCCAGCCCGCCGGGACGGCGGAGCACGACCGTGGTTGACCGCCTGCTTGGCCGCGGCCGCGACACGACCGTCGGCCGGCCCGCCGAGACGGACCCGAAGGGCGCCGTATGGGCACGTGTCCAGCTCGCCCGCAACCTCCGCCGACCACGGACGCTCGAGCTGGTCGGCGCGATCTGCGACGAGTTCGTCGAGCTCCACGGTGACCGCGCCTTCGGCGACGACCCCGCGATCGTGGCCGGCCTGGCCCGGATCGACGGCCGTCGCGTCGTCGTCGTCGGTCAGCAGAAGGGCACCGACACCGACGAGAACATCCGCCGCAACTTCGGGATGCCGCATCCCGAGGGCTACCGCAAGGCGATGCGGGTGATGGAGCTCGGCGAGCGGTTCGACATGCCGATCGTCACCTTCGTCGACGTCCCCGGGGCGCACCCGGGGCCGGAATCCGAGGAGCGTGGCATCGCCGAGGCGATCGCCCGCTCGATCGGCCTGATGAGCCGGTTGCGGACGCCGATCGTCGCGGTGATCACCGGCGAGGGAGGGTCCGGCGGGGCGCTCGCGATCGCCGTCGGCGACGTCGTCGTAGCGCTCGAGAACGCGGTCTATTCGGTCATCAGCCCCGAGGGCTGCGCGTCGATCCTGTGGCGGACCGCGGACGAGGCCCCGACCGCGGCCCTGGCGATGAAGATGAGCGCCGCGGACCAGGAGGCCCTCGGCGTCATCGACATCGTCGTGCGCGAGCCGGGCGAGGGGGCCCACACGGATCACGCCGAGACCGCCCGCCGCCTCAAGTCCGTCATCGTGGCCCAGCTCGATGCCCTCGCGCCGATCCCGCGCGACATCCTCGTCGAGGCCCGCTACCGGCGTTACCGGGCCCTCGGCGCCTACACTGAGATCGCCGCGCCCGCTCCCGCGCCTCCGGCCGGACCGGGGCTCGCCGACCGGCTCCGCAACATGCTGGATCCGGGACGATGGCCCAATGTGTCGCTCCCGGGGCCGCGGCGCGGCCGCGACGAACCACCGGCCCGCGAGGAGGTCTGACGAGTGCCCCAGCCCCGGCGGCGGCCGGATCGCGCCGACCCCCGAGCGCCGCAGGCGCGCGCGGCCGACCACGCCGCGATCGACCGCCTGGCGGACGGGCTGGTGCCGGCGCTGGCGGCCAAGCTCGCTGCGACGGGGCTGGGTGAGATCGAGGTTCGCGAGGGCGACTGGCGGCTGCGGGTCCGCCGGCCGCCGGACGGCACGAACCTGGGCCGCCGCTCGACCGACCGACCATCGAGATCGCAGCCGGGCCACGCCGGGCACGGCCACCCGCCGGCCGCCGTCGAGGGCCACAAGGCCGCCAGCGCGGCGATCGCCGCGGCGCACTCGACCAACGGCACCAATCCCGCGACGCCCGGGACCGGACGCGTGGACCCCGCCGACGGCGGCCGTCGTCGCGACGACGTCGACCCCCGCCGCGGCGTCGCCCGCTCCCCGGCGGTCGGCGTCTTCCAGCCCAAGTCCGGGATCCGCCCCGGGACGCGTGTCCGGGCGGGCGATCGGCTGGGCGTCGTCGACATGCTGGGCGTGCCGCAGGACGTGGTCGCGCCCGGCGACGGCATCGTCGGCGCCGGACTCGTCGACGCGGGCGACGCCGTCGAGTACGGCCAGGAGCTCGTCGTCATCGAGCTGACGACGCCGGCCGGCGGCACGGCCAGGTCGGGTTCGGGCGGCGACTGATGTTCCGCAAGATTCTCATCGCCAACCGCGGTGAGATCGCCCTCCGGATCCTGCGCGCCTGCCGGGCGCTCGGCGTCGAGGCCGTCGTGGCCTACAGCGAGGCGGATCGGGAGAGCCTGCCGGTGCAGCTCGCCGACGAGGCCATCTGCATCGGGCCGTCGGATGCCCGGCGGTCATACCTGTCGGCGCCGGCGGTCATTTCGGCCGCCGTGGTCACCGGCTGCGACGCCGTCCATCCGGGCTACGGCTTCCTGTCCGAGGACGAGGGTTTCGCCGAGGTCGTCCGCGCCCACGACCTGACGTTCATCGGCCCCCCGGCCCAGGTCCTCGAGCGGTTCGCCAGCAAGGAGGGCACGCGGCGGCTCCTGGCGACCCACGGCCTGCCGACGATCCCCGGCTCGGACGGGATGCTGCGCGACGATCAGCACGCGCTCGACGAGGCGGAACGGATCGGCTATCCGGTCCTAATCAAGCCGTCCGCGGGCGGCGGCGGCAAGGGCATGCGGATGGTCCGCTCGCCGCGCGAGCTGGAGTCGGCGATCAAGGTCTGCCGCTCGGAGGCCAAGGCCGCCTTCGGCGACGACTCGCTCTACCTCGAACGGTGGATCGAGGACAACCGCCACGTCGAGGTCCAGGTGGCAGTCGACCGCTACGGGCAGGGCGTCCACCTCGGCGAGCGCGATTGCTCGGTCCAGCGTCGCCATCAGAAGATCCTCGAGGAGGCACCCACGCCGGCGTTGTCCCAGGCGGCCCGTGCCGCGCTGGCCGCAGGGGCGCTCCGCGCGGCCGTCGCGGCCGGCTACGAGAACGTCGGGACGCTCGAGTTCCTGGTCGACGGCGATGGCAACGCCTACTTCATCGAGATCAACTGCCGGATCCAGGTCGAGCACCCCATCACCGAGGCGCTGACGGGCATCGACCTCGTCACGACCCAGATCCGCATCGCGGCCGGCGAGCCGCTGGGCTTCGGCCAGGCCGATGTCGAGTTCCGCGGCCACGCCATCGAGTTCCGGATCAACGCGGAGGATCCGGAGCACGACTTCCGGCCAAGCGCCGGGCTCGTCGAACGCTACGTCGTCCCGGGCGGCCCGGGCATCCGGATGGACTCACACCTCTACGCCGGCTACGACGTCCCGACGTTCTACGACTCGCTGCTCGGCAAGCTCATCGTCTGGGGCCCCGATCGGGCGACGGCGATCGCCCGGGCCCGCGGCGCCCTCGACGAGCTGCTCATCGAAGGCCTCGTGACCAACGTGGCCATCCACCAGGCGCTGCTGTCGTCCCAGCCGTTCCTCGACGGCCGGATCACGACGAACCTGCTGGACCGCGTCGGCAGCTCGGCCTTCCTCGCGGCCGCGTCGCGAGCGTGAGGCGCCGCGCTCGCATCCCGTCGTCCTCGTCGTGGTCGTCAGATTCCCGCCCCACGGGAATTGGGCAACGCATTGTCAGTCCCCGGGATCGGAATCGTCACGCAGCCGAGCGTGACGCGTGAACCCGGGCCGGCGCTCTCCTCGTCAAACTCCCGCCCGGCGGGAATCTGCCACTCGCGTGATGACTCGCTCCCGCCCCACGGGAATCTGGCAACGTTCTACCGCGCCATTCCCGCCCAGCGGGAATCTGACCAACCCACGACCCTCGCACTCCCGCCGCGCGGGAATTTGGCGGAGAGCGCGGTCGCGCGGGCGTTCAGCTCCCCCAGCCGCGCCCCCAGCCGCGATGCAGACCTGCACCCATCGGCGCGCTCGCGGCGCTCAAACGCGCGAAACTGAACATCCCCCCAACCCGGAGCCCTGAGTGACCGACCAGACGACGGCGATCGCCGCGAAGCCCAGCGGCGTGGTCCACACCAGCGCGGAGATCCAAAAGCTCATCCCGCACCGCTGGCCGTTCCTGCTCGTCGATCGGATCGTCGAGTACGACCCGGCCGCCGGGCGGATCGTCGGGGTCAAGGGCGTGACCGCCGCGGAGTGGTACTTCCAGGGCCACTTCCCGGCGTTGCCGGTCATGCCCGGCGTGCTCCAGGTCGAGGCGCTGGCCCAGACGATGGCCGTCTATGTCGCCAAGCAACCGGGCTTCGGGGATCGCATCGGGCTGTTCGCCGGGGTCGACGACTGCCGCTTCAAGCGGATCGTGGCGCCCGGCGACACGCTCAGGCTCGAGGTCACCATGGAGAAGCTCGGCTCGCGCTTCGGGCGCGGGCGCGGGATCGCCAGCGTGGAGGGGGAGATCGCCTGTGAGGCGACGATCAGCTTCATCATCCCGGGCGAGGGCGTCCTCCGATGACGAGGCTGGCGATCCTGTCGGACGTCCACGGCAACGCGACGGCGCTGAAGGCGGTGCGCAAGGCGATCAAGGCCGCGAAGCCGGACGCGATCCTGGTCGCCGGCGATCACGTCCTCAACGGACCCGAACCGGCCGACGCCATCGACGGCCTGCGCGAGCTCGAGGCCGGCGGCGCGCTGATCGTCCAGGGCAACACGGACATCGCCGCGGCCGACTTCGACTACACGGCGGCCTTCCCGTGGCTGACCGACGGCGTGCCCGAGACCTTCCGCGCGGCGGCCGAATGGGCTCACGAGGCCCTTGGCGACGACCGGCTCGACTGGCTCCGGCGACTGCCCGCCGAGCGACGCCTGTGGGTCGGCGAGACGCTCGTTCTCGTCTGCCACGCTTCGCCCGGCTCGCAGACCGCCGGCTTCGATCAGTACATCGACCCGACCATCGTGATCGAACGCCTCGGTCGCACGGACGCCCGCATCGTCTGCTGCGGCCACACCCACCTGCCGCAGGTCCGCGACCTTGGCTGGCAGCAGATCGTCAACGACGGCAGCGCCGGCTACGTCTTCGATGGTGACCCCACGGCCTCCTGGGCGCTGGTCGACATCGACGGCGACAACGTGACCGCGGAGATCAAGCGGACCGAATTCGACGCCCTGGCCGTGGCCAACGCCATCTCCGCCCGGGGCCTGCCGGGCGACGTCTATCGCGCCGCGACGGTGCGGACCGGTAAGCTCGTCCGGTGACCGCGTCTCCCGCCGCGCGGCGGGTCGTCGTGACCGGCATGGGCGCCGTCAGCCCGCTCGGCAACGACGTGACCTCCACCTGGGACGGCCTCGTCGCCGGGCGATCCGGCATCCGACGGACCCAGGCGTTCGACCCGTCGCGGCTCAATTCCCAGATGGCCGGTGAGGTCCGCGACTTCGACGCGTCGCACGTCCTCGACCGCAAGGACCTGCGGCGAATCGACCGCTACATCCAGTTCGGGCTCGTCGCCGCGCGCGAGGCGATGGACCAGGCCGGCCTGCCGCAACGGCTCGAGGGCGAGGAGGCGGAGCAGACCGGTGTCATCCTGGGCACGGGCCTCGGCGGGGTCGGGACGCTGATCGACGCCATCACCACCAACGTGACCCGCGGCCCCGACCGGATCAGTCCGTTCTTCATCCCGTACGGCATCCCCAACATCGGCGCGGGGCAGATCGCGATCAGCTTCGGGATGACCGGGCCGAACTTCACGACCGTGTC
>JBGPDX010000150.1:0-5766 GCA_041482475.1 Candidatus Limnocylindria bacterium
GATCCGGCGCGCCCCGACGGTCGGCATGTCCGTATGCGCGAGTGCGTACGCTCCGACCTTCATGTTCGTCGAGACGACGAACTGATCGGCGACCCTGGGGGCAGCGCTGAGCCCGGCCCGCTGAACGATCGCCTCGTAGGCCGCATCGATGTATCGTTGAAGCGCCGGGTCCTCGAGGGCCGTGCTCAGGTGCTTCCGGAGGTCCGCCGGTGTCAGAGCCACAACGCCGCTCCTGCGCCTGCGGGTGCGGGCGAGTCATCACCCGCCGGGCAGCGCGGTACGCCTCGAAGACCTGCAGCTCCCGGGCCATTGCTGGACGGCCGGAATGGCGAGCGAAGATGAGCGCCGCTGCGGTCAATCGAGCCGCCGACCCGGAGTGGCGATCTCGAATGGCCGAGGCCGCCAGGGAGCGACACGCCCGGCGGCACGACCTGCGGATGAGTCTCGTGGAGCACGTCCGAGCGAAGGTGGCAACCGATCCTGTGTTCGCGGCGGCCATGCGACAGCGACAAAGTCGGGCCGCCAAGGCCGGCGCTGTCGCACGCGGCTTCACGGGGCGCGTCTATCGCAACGGCTACGTCGCGCTCCGAATGCCGGACCACCCGAGCGCCGCGGTCGGCGGGTACATCTACGAACACCGGCTCGTCATGGAGCAGACGCTCGGCAGGCCGCTCCGCTCGTCGGAGCACGTCCACCATCTCAACGGGGTCAAGGACGACAACCGACCGGAGAACCTGTCGCTGCTGAGCGAGCGGGCCCATGGCCGGATCCATCACCCGCCGGGGCGGAAGATCGGTCATCGCTATGCGGACGCTCACAGCTAGGTCAGGCCCATCTAGGCCATCGCGTAGGTCTGCGGCAGCGACCCGGAATGGAGGACGGTCAGGTCTGACGCGGCCGCGGGCTCGACCCGCAGGAACCCTGCGTAGACGACGTCGAACGGGCCATAGAAGCCCTCGACGATACTGGCCTTCAGGACGAGGATCGCGCCCCCGGCATCGCTGATGGTGACGGCCCCCGCGGCGGTCGTGTTGACGATGACGCCGTGGAGCACCCCTGATCCGGTCGCAACGGCGTTCAGCGCATCCCAGCCGAAGACGATCGTGTCGTCGCCGGCGACCGAAACCCAGCCGGCGCCCGTGATCGAGGCGACCGTCGCGAAGAAGGCGGTGCTCGTGACCGTGACCCCGCTGGCGCCCGGGATCATCGTCTCGCTGATGGCCTGCCCGGACAGGTCGGTCCCGACGATGATGACCGTGCCCGGCGTATCGCCCGTGCTCACGAACGTCCGGACGAGCGTCACATGCCGGGCCCCGAAGGTCGGCGCGGTGGCCGCCAGGGTGTAGGCCCCGACCTTCATCGCAGTCGACACGACGTACCCGTTGGCCGATGCCGCCGGTGCCGCCGTCAGGCGCGTCCGGGCGAAGCCCCCCATCGATTAGCTCCGGATCTCGGGAGTGCTGAGCGTCCCGCGACGGCCGTGCGGGTAGACGAGCGGGCGGAAGAGCTCGGGGCTTCGGGACAGGACGGGATCGTCGGGGTGGACGAGCTCGCCCTTGCGGTAGTGGACCTCGGCGCCCTTGACGAGCGTGGTGAACGACTCGACGACCTCGACCGGATGTCCGGACTTCGCGGCCGCCCTGGTCGCCTTGATCGCGTCCTTGACCGACTGCGGCACTGGCTCGGGCTCGGGCTCCGGGGTTGGCTGGGGCTCGGGCGTCGCCTCGGCGGCCGGCTCGGGCGCGGGCGTCGAGCCATGGAGCGAGGCCGTTGTCAGCGGTGCGGGCGCCGTCTCGGGCGTCTCGGCCTTGGCTGTTGCCATCGTGATCTCCCTGTTCGGGTGAGGTTGAACTGGACCGGGAGCGGGAGGAGACCGCGCTCCCGGTCCATAGATGGTCGTGGGATCTAGGTGATCTTCAGCCGGCGGCCGGCGTTGACATCAGCCGGCTTGGCGGTGTTCCGCCACCAGGCGTAGATGCCGCGCTGGCCGGTCGGGTACCCGGTGGTCGCGTCGAGCATCACGGGGATGGTCTCGACGGTCATGCCGGCCCGCTCGATGATGTAGAAGGAGGCCGGGTTCATGAGCAAGCTGACGACCGTGGTCGTGACGAGGCCGGATGGGCCCGATGGAACCTCCCAGATCGGGTAGTCCAGGAGGGTCATCCCGGTGTTGCCCGTCCGATCGATCGCCGGGTTCCCGACCCTGGCGTAGTACTGGCCGCCGAACAGCTTGCCGCCCGACGTCTCCAGGGCCTGCCACTGGCGGATGGCCGCCCGCGACATGAACCACGCGCCCTTCGACCGGTGGCGGATCGGCAGCGCGGCCTCGGTGGCGTCGGCATCGCCGGCAGCCAGGGTGACCGACGTGATCGTGTTGAGCGAGGTGTACGCGCCGGTCGTCACGCCAGGAGCAAGGGCGCCGATCGGGTTGAAGCCCGCGCCGAGCGCGGACCCTGTGCCGATCGTGAAGATCGATTCCTCTTCGGTGTCCTTGGCCTCGGCGATGAGCGACGCGAGCTCGGACGTGATGTCCGGGCGGTCCTGGAGGAGCTCCATCGAGAGGGTGCCCATCCCGTGGACCTTGCCGACGATGGCGGTGATCTGGCCGACGGCACCCGCGCCTTCGACCGCGGCCGCGGCCTCGGCGGCCCGGCCCACCGTGAACGCGGCGATCGTCGCGCCGTTGAAGGTGTCGGTGCCGACGATCGTCTTGACGGTGCAGGTCTGACGATATGGGTTGATGGTCGTCCATGCCCCGATGTGGAGCAGGGTCGGGTCGAAGTAGAAGGGCACGGCGTACCCGCCGGTGGCGTCCGTCTGGACGGTCAGCGGGGCGGCGGCCCGGAGGTCTCGCTCGTTGAGCTGGCGACCCTGGATGTACTTGGTGAACATCCGCAGGTAGTCGTTCGTGCCGGTCGCCAGGATCCGCTGGGCGAGCTCGCGATTCGGGTTGTGCTGGCTCGGGATATCGGCGGTGTCGAGCAACCGCGCGATGTGGGCCTGCTCGGTGGCCGGGACGGACTCGGGGTGCGGGTAGGTCGCCCGCTCGACCGCGAACATCGCGCCGTCGCGGTAGGCCTGGAGGAGCTCGTCCTGGGAGCCGGACAGCGAGCGGTACTGGTCGAGGGCGAAGATGTCCTCGGGGACCCGGCGAGCATGCTGGGGCTTGGTCTGGCGCGTGGACGGCACGAAGGGCCCATCGGCCGCAGCGGGTGTCCCGACGAGGACCTCGAGGGCGCTCTTGCGGGCGCTGTATTCGGTGATCCGGCGGGTCAGCTCGTCGTCGAGCTCGGTGAGCGAGGCCCACTCGGCCTGCGCCGGCGCGTCGAACGGCTTGATGCCGAACTCGTTGTGGAGGTCCTTCTTGCGTGCCCGAACCTCGGCCTGGAGGGTGGCGTATTCACCGATGACGCTGAGCGGCTCGAGGTCGGCGACGCTCATGTACGACCCGATCCCGAGCATCGAAGGCTCGAGCGATCGGGCCATGCCGACGCCGGCCGGGCGGTAGATCGCGAACGGGGTCGGGACCGCGCCCATATAGCGCTGCTCGGACCCGCGGTAGTGGTTCATTGGTGCGACTCCAGGTAGTGCAGCCATGCGTCGCGGGACGCGAACCGCACGGGGATGGGCGCCGCCGGTGGCGGCGTCGTTGGAGCCACCGGCGCCGGCTCGACCGGAACCGCTGGTGCGCTGCTCGCTGCCGGCTCGACCGACTCGAGCAAGGAATCGATGGCCCCGCGGATCGACCGCAGGGACCGTTCGGTGGTCGTGGAGAACGCGGGCCGGCCTTCCTTGCCGCGGAGGCGGGCCCGTTCGGTGGCATGGGCGACGAGTGCCGTGGCCTGCTGCGACACCATCGCCATGCGGGTGGCAAACGGCACCCGGGCCGTCTCCATGTCGTCAGCGTCGGAATCCTCTCCTGCGTCGTACAGGAGATGCGCCATCAGATGGTCATGCACCTCGTCGCGGTCAGCATCTGGCACGCCCGAGCTGCCGTCGTTGAGCGTCGCAATGGCGGATCCGCAACCGGCCACCGACGCCTCCGCGGGCTGATCACCGATGACGAAATGGTGCGGAAGCAGGTAGGACTCCTGCGAGCTCGGGTCGCCCGCGTCGTCCGCCCATGCATACATCTGCTCATAGGTCTCTTCGCCGGCGTCGTCGGCGAGCTTGGCGACTTCGGCCGCCGCGTCATACGGGCCGTCGCGCGTCGGGGTGATGTGATCCGGGGTGACGCTCGCACGCAGCGCGGACTGGCGAGTCGCAGCGGGACGTGCGCTGGCGGCTGCGTTGCCTTGTCCCATCGCCCGACGCTGCCCGCCCGCGCGGCCGAGCCGCTGGACGGTCGCGCCCAGGGTCTCGACCCGGTCGACCATGCCTGCGGTCAGTGCCTTCTTGGCGGGGAAGACCCGGCCGCCGCCGTAGTCGGCGCTGACCTGGCCGACCGGGACGCGCCGGCCGGCGGCCACGTCGGCGAGGAAGGTCTTGTAGGTGGTGTCGACCCGCTCCTGGATGTCGGCCTTGGCCTCGGGGCTGAGGGGCTCGAACATATTGCCTTCGGTCTTGTGCTCGCCGGCCGAGACCAGCGTCACCGTGACGCCCATCTCGTCGAGCATCCGGCTCACGTCCTCGTGGACCGCATAGACCCCGATCGAGCCGACCTGGGCCGAGGGCGTCGCGACGAGCTCGTCGGCCTGGCTGGCCAGCCAGTAGGCAGCCGAAGCGGCGAAGGCGTTGGCGACCGCGACGATCGGCTTGGCGCCGCCTCGCGCGTCGCGGATCTCCGCCGCGAGTTCGGTGACGCCGGCGACGGTGCCGCCAGGCGAGTCGATGTCGAGCACGACGGCCTTGACGTCCGGATCCGCGAGCGCGGCCCGCAGGCTCTCACGGAGCCCGTCGACGCTCACGCCACCGAACATCTCCATGAACCAGTCGGAGTGCTGCTCGATAACCCCGTACACCGGGATGATCGCCACCGACCCTGCCCGGACCGCGCCGTCGTGGGTCCCGTTCTGGGCGACGAGCTCTGTCGGATCGAGCTTGTTCGCCTGGTCCTCGCGGGCCCACGCCACGATCCGGGTCAGCGTCTGCGGGTAGAGCGCCCAGGGCTGCTCGAGGACGTGCTCGAGCCTGGTCCGGGGCTTGGTCGACCTCATCAGCAGCGTCCTCCGTCGGTCATGGCCACGGAGGGTGCGCGCGGATTGCCCCGTCAGGGAAGGGGTGTCAGGGTGCCTTCTGTGCGGCACCCATCACGCCGAGGCGCCGGCGGATGGTCGCCGCGGACACGTTGAGGGCCTTGGCCAGCGAGTCATACCCGGCCGGCTGGCCAGCCGCCTCGAGCTCGTCGCGCTTGGCCACGACCGCCTCGCGCGACACGATCGGCTCAGGGCCTGCGGTCAGCCGTGGCAGGTCGGGCTCGGACACGACTATGGTCGGCGACCAGGTGCGGACGGCCCGGCCATCGGCGCTGGCGACCGGTTCGAACAGGCTCGGGAACCGCCCGACGAGCGGATGGTCGGGCGCGAACAGGTCGCCGCGCGCGATCTGGGCCGAAACCCAGTCGCCGCTCACCGGCCAGAAATCCCGCCGGGCCGCGAGCGCGACCGCCCCGGCGGCGCCGGGGGCCTGCAGCTGGACCGGCACCAACCCTGTGTGCTGGCCCGCCAGCCGCCGGAGATCGCCCGATGTCACGGCGTCGACGACGGCGTCGTGGTCCCAGCCGCCGTCGCCCAGCTGGCGCATCGCCTGGGCCTCGATGAACAGGAC
>JBGPDX010000151.1:0-5746 GCA_041482475.1 Candidatus Limnocylindria bacterium
CGCCGCGAACCTCGCCGGCGGGCATGCGCACCGGCGTCGACTCGATCGCGACCGACTGGGATGGGTACTGACGGCACGATGACCCGCCCGGCGTTCTCGGCGAGCGATGTGCTCGAGGTGCTCGACGCCCTCGCAGACCCCGGGATCGACGCCTGGCTCGACGGCGGCTGGGGCGTCGACGCGCTGCTCGGCGAACAGACCCGGCCCCACCACGACGTGGACCTCATCGTCCAGGTGGACGACGTGCCGACGATGCTCGAAACGCTCGGGCCGCTGGGGTTCGAGCTCGTCGAGGGTGAGCCGGACTCGAACTTCGTCCTGCGCGACCCGCGAGGGCGAGAGATCGACGTCCACCCCGTCCGCTTCGACGACGACGGCAACGGCGTCTACCGGATGGCCAACGGCGAGAACTGGATCTACCCGACGGACGGCTTCGCCGGGACCGGCCGCATCGCGCGCCGCGAAGTCAGGTGCCTGACGCCGGACGTCCAGATGCTCTGCCACGCCGGGGGCTACGAACCGGGCGACACGGACTTCCACGACATGCGGCTGCTGAACGAGCGGTTCGGGACGAGTTTCCTGGGCCCCTATGCGGTCGACCGGCCCCCTACTGGTTGACCGGCAGCGGCCCGTCCGGGATCTCGATGATCACGCGGCCGTTCTCGACGACCACCGGGTAGACGGCCAGCGGCACCTCCGCCGGCGGGTCGAGCGGATCGCCGTCGCGCAGGTCGAAGCGCGACAGGTGCAGGGCGCAGGTCAGCGTGCCGCCCGTCAGGAAGCCCTTGTCGAGCTCGAAGTACTCGTGGCTGCAGATGCCCTGGACGGCGTGGAGCTCCCCGCCGGTGTTCACGACGAGCACCTGGTCCGTCCCGTCGACCCAGGCCATCTTCATCGTTCCGTCCGGGACCTCGTCGACGGCGAAGAGGTCGACGCGCCTCAGGCGGCTGCTCCCGAACCCGCCGCCGGCGACCAGCCGGCCGCCCATTTGTCCTCGAGCAGCCCCCGCAGCCGATCCTGGGCGCCCTCCAGAGGAACGCGCGCCACGACCGGCTCGAGGAAGCCCAGGACGATGAACTTGCGGGCTTCGTCCGGTGGGATGCCGCGGCTCTCGAGATAGAAGAGCTGGGTCTCGTCGATGGGCCCGACCGACGACGAATGGGCCGCGCGACGGCAGTCCGGCTGGTCGATCTCGAGCGATGGGATGGCCACCGCGCGCGCCTGCCTGGACAGGTTCATCCCGAACTCGCCCAGGAAGCTGTCGGTGCCGACGGCCGATCGCTCGATGACGATGAGGCCCTTCATGTAGGTCCTGGCGCGGTCGAGCAGCACGCCCTTCGACAGCAGGTTGCCGGTCGTATTGCGCCCCACGTGGCGGGTGAACGAGGTGAGATCGAACAGCTGCTCCTCGCCGCCGAAGACGATCTCGACCTGCTCGACCGAGCTGCGGTCGCCTTCGAGCCGGTTGTCGACGCGCGACCGAACGAGCCGCGAGCCCAGCTGGGCCAGCGCCCAGCGCAGCGACGCGCCCTCCCCCACCGACGCGTTGCGGTGCTGGAAGACGACCTGGCGGTATCCGAAATCCTGGATGCTCGCGACCGCCAGGTGCGCATCGCGGCCCAGCAGGACCTCCAGGGTCCCGGTGAAGAGCGACTGCGGAACGGTCTCGCCCGCGGCGCAGGCGATCTCGGGCCCGGACGGCACGAGCTCCTCGAGGACCGACGCCGAGGCCCCCTCGCCCAGGTCGACGATGGTCCGGGTCAGCAGCGCCCGACCCGGCACACCGGCGGCCCAGCGGAGGACGATCGGCCGGTCGAGGCGGCTGCCGGCCGGCACGCGGACGACGATGCCCTGGCTCCAGCCGGCCCGCGTCAGCTGGGCAAGGCGATCGTTGGCAGGGAGCGTCACGCGTGACAGGAGCGTGCGGGCCGTCCCGGGATCGCGGCGAACCAGCCCGCCGAGAGTCTCGACCGTGACGCCCGCCGCCCGGGCGTCGCCGTCGAGGACGAGTCCGTCGACGGCGTCCTCGCGCAGCGCTGCCAGCCCGGACGCGCCTTCCGGGATGTCGGCCTTCGCCCGGCTTTCGGTGGCCGTCGCGTCATAGGGTGTGACGTCCTCCAGCTCGGCGGCCCGAAGGTCGACGTAGGGCGTGTAAAGCCGGTTCGACTCGATCGGCAGCGAACGGAACGACTCCAGCGCCGCCCTGCGGTCGGCCGCCAGCCAGTCAGGCTCGGCAGCCGCCAGGCGCTCGACGAGCGCGTCGTCGAGGCGGAACGAGAGGTCGGTCGGCGCACGGCGCGCCGGTCGGGTTCGGGCGGCCGGAGTCTTCGGCGCCGCCGAAGCGGTCGCCTCCGTCACCCCAGCGAACCCTCCATCTCGAGCTTCACCAGTCGGTTGAACTCGATGGCGTACTCCATCGGGAGCTCCTTGGTGAAGACTTCGAGGAAGCCCTGGACGATGAGGTTCTGGGCCTCGTTCTCGGTCAGGCCGCGGCTCATCAGGTAGAAGACCTGGTCGGCGCTGATCTTCCCGACGGTGGCCTCGTGGGTCATCGTCGTGTCGTCTTCCTGGATGTCGATGTAGGGATACGTGTCGCTGCGACTCTGATCGTCGAGCATGAGGGCGTCGCAACGAACGCTGGCGACGACGTTCCTGGCGCCCGGCGCGACCTTCAGCTGGCCCCGGTAGGTGGCCCGCCCGCCGTCCTTCGACACCGACTTCGAGACAATCCGGCTCCTCGTATTCGAGGCCAGATGGACGGCCTTGGCGCCGGTGTCCTGATGCTGCCCCTTGCCGGCGACGGCGACCGAGATGATGTCGGCCGTCGCGCCCTCGCCGCGGAGGTAGATCGCCGGGTACTTCATCGTCAGGCGCGAGCCCGTATTGGCGTCGATCCACTCGACCCTCGAGTTCTCGTGCGCGTGCGCCCGCTTGGTGACGAGGTTGTAGACGTCGTTCGACCAGTTCTGGATCGTCGTGTAGCGGACCTTCGCGCCCGGCAGGGCGATGACCTCGACGACCGCCGCGTGAAGACTGTCCGTGGCGTAGATCGGCGCGGTGCAACCCTCGATGTAGTGCACCCGCGCACCCTCGTCGACGACGATCAGCGTCCGCTCGAACTGGCCGGTGTTCTCGCCGTTGATCCGGAAGTAGGCCTGCAGCGGCAGCGGGACCTCGACGCCCTTCGGGACGTACACGAACGAGCCGCCCGACCAGACGGCCGAATTGAGCGCGGCGAACTTGTTGTCCTCCGGCGGGACGACCGTGCCGAAGTACTTGCGGAAGATCTCCGGGTACTCGATCAGCGCCTGGTCCGTGCCCATGAAGACGACGCCGAGCTTCGACAGCTCCTCGCGGACGCTGTGGTAGACGACCTCGCTGTCGTACTGGGCGCCGACGCCGGCCAGGAACTTGCGCTCCGCCTCGGGGATGCCGAGCTTCTCGAACGTCGCCTTGATCTTCTCTGGCACGTCGTCCCACGACTTTTCCTCGCGGTCCGACGGCTTGCGGTAGTAGACGATCTTGTCGAAGTCGATATGGCCCAGGTCGCCGCCCCAGTTCGGCATCGGCCGCTTGACGAAGTGGTCGTAGGCCCGCAGGCGGAACTCGAGCATCCAGGCTGGCTCGTTCTTGAAGCCGCTGATCTCCCGGACCGTGTCGCGGGTCAGCCCTCGCTTCGTCTCGCGCAGGTAGACGATGTCGTCGTGGAAGGCGTACTGGTCGCGGCGGTCGGTGACGAGCTCACGAGTCGAGGTCAAGGTGCATCTCCGGGAGGCGCCTGGGCGCCCCGTTTCGGTGCGGATCTAATCCCGAGTGACATTATCGGAATTAACCGCCGAACAGTCAACGACCCGATCGGCGCGGTCCCATTCCGCCCGCAGCGCTTTGCGCCCGAGGGGTTGCGCCGGGGCCCGGCATGGCGAGAATGCTGAGCGAGAAGGCGACGGCGGCCTGTGGGCCACGCCGTCGCGAAGGAGGGACTGATGACGACTCCGCCGACTGAGCCACCCGTTGCCTGGAACGTCGCGCCGCCAAGCCGCCCAGGGCCCGCGGCCGGCCTGGCCTACGCGGGCTTCTGGGTCAGGCTCCTGGCGTTCATCCTCGACGCGATCGTCCTTGCCGTCGTGACCACCGCGTTGGGGCCCCTGTTCGGAACCGGGACCATGATCCAGACCGGGACCAGCTTCCAGGTCAACTACCAGGCGAACGCGCTGGGGACGCTCTTCGGGTTGGTGTACTTCATCGGCTTCTGGGCCTGGCGCGGGCAGACTCCCGGGATGATGCCGTTCAACATGCGGGTGGTGCAGGCGGACAACGGCCAGAAGGTCGACGTGGTACGCGCCCTGCTCCGCTACGTGGGACTGATCATCTCGATTGCCGTCATCTTCATCGGCGTGATCTGGGCCGCCTTCGACAGCCGGAAGCAGGGCTGGCACGACAAGATCGCCTCAACCCTGGTCGTCCGCCCGGGCTGAGCGGCGCGGCGCCCCGGGTAGCGCGAGGCTCCGGGGCGGCGCGATCAACCCGTGGTCGTCTGGCAGTCGCGGCAGGTGCCGCCGACCGCCAAATGGGACAAGTCGACGCTGAATCCCCGCCTGGCCAGGGAGGAGGCCAGCCCGGCCACGTCGTCGCCGTCGAGCTCGAGCACGGTTCCGCAGCGCTGGCAGGTGGCATGGCCGTGCTCGCTCGCCGGCGCGACGTGGAACTCCTCCCGGCCGTCCCGGCCGTGGGAGTGACGGACGATCCCCAGCTCCTCCAGGACGTCGAGGGTCCGGTAGACGGTGGAGGGGGTCGTCTCGGGATCGCGGACCCGGCAAAGCTCTACCAGCTCGGCGCCGGTGACGTGGCCATCGGTTCTGCGGAGGACGTCGAGGAGGGCCCGCCGCTGCGGCGTCCAGCGCAGGCCGCGAGCCCGGAGACGCTCCCGGACGTCGTCGACGGAGCGTCGCTGGTTGGCGGTCGTCAGCCGGGCGGTCATGGCGTACAAATGATAGGACGATGGTCCTCCTTGCCGCCAGATGCTGTTGCGAGGTCTTGCGATAGCGGCGGCGCTGGCCTAGGATCGTCGCCTCCACCACGCCGGAGAAACGCTCGTGCTCGCCACCGCCATCCGCCTCGCTCGGACCTCGAGCGACCTCCGCAACCGGATCCTGCGGGTCTACGGCTTCCTGCTGGCCTTCAATGTCGGCGCCTGGGCGCTCGCCCTCGTCGCCTCGGCGTCCTACCCGATCCTCCTGCCGACGGCCTTCCTGGCCTACACCTTCGGCCTCCGCCACGCGGTCGACGCCGACCACATCGCGGCGATCGACAACACGACCCGCAAGCTCATGCAAGACGGCCAGCGGCCGGTGGGCGTCGGCCTGTTCTTCTCACTCGGTCACTCGACGATCGTCGTCGCCCTGTCGGTCCTCATCGCCATCTCGGCCGGGATCGTCAGCGACATCCCGACGTTCCGCGAGGTCGGCGGGCTCATCGGGACGACTGTGTCGGCCGTGTTCCTGCTCGTCATCGGGCTCATCAACCTCGTCGTCCTGATCGATATCTACCGGATGTTCCGGCGGGTGTCGCGCGGCGGCACCTACGACGAGCAGAGCCTCGAGGACTTCCTCAACAACCGGGGCCTGCTCGCACGGATCTTCCGGCCGATGCTGCGGCTGATCCGGACGAGCTGGCAGATGTACCCGCTGGGGGTCCTGTTCGGGCTCGGGTTCGACACGGCCAGCGAGGTCGCGCTGCTGGGGCTGGC
>JBGPDX010000152.1:0-5705 GCA_041482475.1 Candidatus Limnocylindria bacterium
AGTCACCTTGAGCGCCACGTTTTCGAAATGGGTGGCGGTCCTTGTCAGCGTCACGGGGACGGTCTGCGTACCGCCCGCCTCGCCGACCAGGTTGGCGCTGCCCAGCGCGACGCTGAAGTCGCCGGCGGGCCCCACGCGCGACACGTCGAGCAGCTTCTCGTGCGTGGAATCCGGATCGGTCGACGTCTTCCAGTTGAGGTTGCCCAGGTACTGGAGGGCGGCCTTGACCTGGGCCGGGGTCGTCCACGGTCGACTGGCACGATAGAGGGCGACGGCGCCGGTCACGGCCGGCGTGGCCATCGAGGTCCCGGACGAGTAGCCGTAGCTGTTGCCCGGGAGGGTCGACCAGATGCACTTGCCGGGGGCGATGAGGTCGACGACCGAACCGTAGTTGCTGAAGTCGGCGAACGTGTCGTCCACGTCGTAGCCGCCCCACGACCAGCAGCGGTTGCCGCCGAGGCCGCCCGGCTTCCCGTCCGTGTCGGCCAGCGCGGAGACCGTGATCACCTCGCCGTAGGCCGCCGGGACGCGCCTGGCCGCGTTCCCGGAGTCGTTGCCCGCCGCGACGACGATCGTGATACCCGCGGCCGTCACGCGGCAGATGGCCTGGTGGAGGATGTCGTTGTTGGTGTAGCCGCAGTTGTGGTCGTCGGCGCCCCACTTCGCGACGCTCATGTTGACGGCCTCGATGAGCGGCCGCGACGGGTCGACCGGGTCGCGCTGCCTGGCGATCCAGTCGAGGCCGCAGACGTACCACGACAGGAGTCCGTAGCCATCAGCGTTGAGGATCCGCACGGCCCACAGCCGGACGCCGGGGGCCACGCCGACGACGCCGAAGCCGTTGTCGAGCGCCCCGATCGTGCCGGCGACGTGGGTGCCGTGGTGGTTGTCGTCCTGCCAGGCATTGGGGTCGGAGGTGGAGCAGTTGATGCCACCGACGACGTTGAGATCCGGATGCGTCGGGTCGATGCCGGTGTCGACGACGGCGACGTCGGCGTCCACCCGCTGGTCGACGCCATCGATCTGGGCGACCGAGGAGCGCCTCCCGCCGATCCGCAACACGCCGGTGGGAACGATCTGGCCGGCAACCTCGACGAGCTCGTCGGGGACGATGGCCGCCACGTCCGGGTCGGCCCTCAGCGACTGCACCTGGTCAGCGGTCAGCTTGCCGGCGAAGCCCTTGAGCACCTTGCTGAACGTCCGATCCGCGCGCGTCCCATCCAGCCGCGCATGGCGATCGCGGACCGCCTTGAGCGTGGCGCTCTTCTTGAGGACGACGATGTAGCGGCCCGCAGGGTCGGCCCGGCCGGAGTCGCTCGAGGCCGCCGGCGCCGCCGCCTGGGTGGACATCGCCGGGAGGAGCAGGAGTGCGGCAAGGACGAGTGGCGCGGTGCGGCGTCGCATGGGCGGCTAGCTTCGGGGCCGCGAGGGGTCGGACCAAGGACCCGGTGGTCCCGAACTTGCCTAGCCGTCGGGAGCCAGGACTCGGGGGGCTCGATGGTCACGGTTGGAGCGGAGTGGAGCGGTGTGGACGCTCCTGCCGGTCCGTCAGGCCGGCGCGCGATGGGCCGCGGCGAGCTCGCCCTCCGCCTCGACCACCCTGGCGATGACGTTGTCCCGGAGCCGGTCCAGGCCGGTCGACACGCTGCCAGCCGCCCCGCTGATCGAGGTCAGGTGCGCCTTGAGCCCCTTGATCACGTCGAGCTGCTCGCGGATGGCGGCCAGCGCCGCCGCGATGGCCGCGGAGTCGACGTCCGCCTCCGTCTCGCGGAGGGAGTTGAGGGCGAGCAGCCGGGCCAGCCGCACCGCCACCTCGAGCGTGGCGGCGTCCGGGGCGTCCGGATCGAGGACGCAGTAGACGTCGCCGGCGCGGACATCGAACGGCGCGATCCCCGTGGGGGCGTGGGCCGGGGTGAACACGACCAGGGCCACCGCCGCGCTGCGATTCGTCCTGGCCTCGCGGAGCTCCTCGCGCATCTCGCGCCCGGAGACGCGGCGGTCCTTGGCCTCGACGACGATCCGCAGATCCGCGCCTCTGGCGAGCTGCGGGTTGACCGTCAGGACGAAATCGCCCTTCTTCGAGCGGAGGGTGGAGCCGGCTTCGTCCGCCGTCCGGTCGAGCAGGTCGCCGGCGCCGCGTGCCAGGTCGCCGAGGAGGGCCTCGAGGAGATCCTCGAAGTCGCCGCCCTTGGCCGCCGACTTCGCTCGTTCGCTGGCCCGGGCGGTGGCAGCCGCCTCGATCGCGATGAGCCGCCCCTCGACCGCTTTGAACCCGGCGCTGATCTCCTGGCGGAACTGATGCATCGGCGAGTTCATCCGGGTCGGGTCGAGGAGGACGGCGAGCTTCGACGCGTCGCCGTCGAAGTAGGTCTCGAGCATCCGCCCGATGCGGCCGATGGCCGAGTCGCGCTTCTTCTCGTCGAACAGCTCCTCGACCATGCCGCGCAGCGCCCCGCGGTCGCCGAGGAACTTCTCGAGCGTCCGCGGCAGCCGTCCGTCGCCATCCGCGAAGTTCGTCCGGAGTGTCTGCTCGAGGGCCGTGGCCGCTCGCTCGTTGACCTGCTCCGCCTGGCGGATGAGCTTCTCGAACTCGCCGCGGACGACGTCGACGTTGACGGTCACGCCGGCGTCCTGGAGGGCGAGGAGCCCGATCCGCAGGGCGCGCTCGACGATGGCCGATCGATCGCCAGCCGGGCGCTCCTCGAGGTAGGCCGCCAGGGCCGCGTCCGACACGACGAGCCGCTCGACGACGATGCGGTCGCCGAGGATGCGGACCGCGGGCAGCGGCTCCGCGACGGACGGGAGCTGGACGATTCGCGCTTCCATGCCCCGATCCTCCGGGGCCGTCGTGACAGCTAGCCTGTCACGGTTGCCGCGAGCGGCTGCGCGGGGCGAGCCCGACGGCTGAACTGCGCTCAGGCGCCGCGCCGGACGGTCGCCTCGATCAGGCCGTATGGCTCGCGGGTGGCGACGAAGATCTCGCCGTCGTTCGGCTGGCCGAATGGCGACAGGTCGACGAGCCAGTGGTGGAGGTTCGGCAGCGTCATCCGGATCTCCTCGACTTCGGCGTGGCGCTCGAGGACGGCCCGGCCGACGATCCAGATCGACGCCTGGACCGACGGGCTGTCGTGGTCGGCGAAGACGTCGAGGATCGTCTCGCCGATCGCGTCGAACAGCGCGTCGAACCCAGCGCCGTGGACGGCTTCGCCGTAGCGCCATGTCGCGCTCAGCATCGTCGCCATGATCCGGTCGTCGACTTCGGGAAGGGTCGTGTACTCGTCGCGGGGGAAGCCGCGGAACGCGGATCGGCCCGTCTTCATCACGGCCAGGTCGCGGATGCCGGCCTCGATCGTCAGCCCTCCGTCGGACGCGCTGACCGAGGCGGTTCGGGTGAAATCGCCCGACCGAAGGAAGGCGTCGCCTGCCTCGCCGTCGGCGGTCGGCATGCGCAGCCAGCGGTGCTCGTCGATGGCGACCGTCGCGGCATGGACCTGGTCGAACGCGGCGAAGTGCGTCGCCAGGGTCAGCCCGAACGCCTCGATCGGCCCGACCAGGTGCTCCCGGGCGAGGGCGTAGACCGTGTTCTTCATCGTGTCGGTGGCCACGACCGCGCTGTTGTCGCCGGCGACGTGGACCGCCTCGAACGCACCTTCCAGGGCGACCGAGACGGTCAGGTCCCGGACCTGGTGGCGATCGGGACCGCGGACGACCTTGACGAGCCGGATGCCGGACTTGCCGTAGCGATTCGGCCCCAGCCCGATCACCGCGGCGTCGCCTGGCGAGCGAGCTTGTCGTACCGGTCGCGGGCGATGTCGACGACCGCCCGCAGCGCACGTCGCAACTCCGCCGCGCGATCGCCGCGCATGGCCGCCCGCATCCCGGGCAACAGCTCCGCGCGCGACCGGCCGGCGACGAAGACGCAGTAGCGGAACCCGAAGCGCGCCTCGTACGCGACGTTCAGCCGCTCGAGCTCCGTCGCCAGCTGTGACACCGCCTGCGGCCCTGTCTTGTAGCCCTGCTCGACGTACGACATGGCCGACACCGAAGCGGGCGGCGCCCCCAGCCGGGGATGGGCGTTGACCAGCTCGATCTGCTCCACCTCGGGCATCGCCAGGGCGATGTCCAGGGCCCGCTCGAACAGCGCGTCCGTCGAACCGAACGGCCGCCCTTTCGCCAGCCGTTCGAGGAACCGCGGCGCGCCCTCGAACAGCGGCGTCACCGTCGCTATGAACTCGCCATCCGACGCCGAGTCCAGCATCAGCTGCCGCGGTACGTCGTCATGGCGAACGACGACAACAGCAGCGGCACGTGATAGGAGCGGCTGACGTCGTCGACCCGCAGATCGAGCGACAGCCGGCGGAAGAACGGGGAGGCGGGCCCACCCTCGCGTTCGGCGCCCAGGTTGAACTCGAGGCGGTAGTCGCCTGGCGCCATCGGCCGGTCGAGCAGGTCACGGATTCGACCGTCGGCGTCGGTCAGCGCCTGCGTCAATCGGACGGGTCGATCGTCCTCGCCAAGCTTGTAGAGGATGACGTGGACGCCGGCCGCCGGAGCGCCGAGCTCGGCGTCCAGGACGTGGGTCGAGATCGTCGGTCGGGAGTGTTCCGGCCCGCTGGCCACGCTATCCTCCGAGCCATGGCTGACCTGCAGATCCGCGTCGGCGATCTCCACTTTAGCGCCCGCTGGGAGGCCCCGGCGCCGCGGACCGCGGAGGCCATTCGGCGGATGCTGCCGATCGAGCGACAGCTGATCCACTGCCGCTGGAGCGGCGAGTCGACGTGGATCCCGTTCGGCGACTTCCGGCCGGGCCTCGACTACGAGAACCACACCTCGCATCCCGCGCCCGGCCAGCTGACGATCTATCCAGGCGGCATCAGCGAGTGCGAGATCTTCGTCCCGTACGGCGCCTGTTCCTGCTCGTCGAAGGTGGGCCAGCTGGCGGGCAACCACTTCGCCACGGTCGTGCCCGACGACGGCTGGCAGGATCGCCTCCGGGAGATGGGCCGGCGGTGCCTGTGGGAGGGCGCCCAGCCCGTCACGATCGTGGAGGCCGGCTGACTGGCCGATCTCCTGGTCCGCGGCGGCACGGTCGTCACCGCGACGGCTTCGCGGCGGGCGGACGTGACCGTCGGCGCGGGACGGATCGAACGCGTCGAGGCCGACCTGTCAGGTAGTGCGGCGGAAGCTCGGGAGGTCGTCGATGCGACGGGCCTGCTCGTCCTGCCGGGCGTGGTTGACGTCCATACGCATACGCGAGTGGCGACCGATGCCGAACCGGACCGCTTCTTCCAGGACTCCGTGGCGGCGGCGTTCGGCGGGACCACGAGCTTCCTGTCGTTCAACAACCCGGGGACGGGCGCGTCGGAGGCCGCTTCGCGTTCGCTGACCGCCGGACTGCGCGAATGGCGGTCGGCCACCGAAGCCGATTCGGCCATCGACTACGGCGTCAGCCTGGCGATCACCGGCGCCCACGAGAACGTCGCGGCCGATCTTCCCAGGATCATCGACGCCGGCGTGCCGACCTGCAAGGCCTTCATGGTCTTCGACTTCCGGTTGCCGGATGGGCAGCTGTTCGACGCGATGCGCGTCATGGGCGGGCACGGGGGAATGCTCGAGGTTCACTGCGAGGATCCCGCGCTCATCGACAGCGCCGTGGCAGCAGCGCTTCAACGTGGTGACACGGCAGCGCGCTACCACGCTACTAC
>JBGPDX010000153.1:0-5697 GCA_041482475.1 Candidatus Limnocylindria bacterium
CCGGGTGATGGGCGTCGAGCTGGCCGTTGACGACGTGACCGGCCATGACGAGATCCGCGACGCCGGCGGCGATCAGCCGGCGGAACGGCTCCAACTCGTTGCGGGTCCACGTCTTCGTCACGTCGGCCACGCCGAAGTCGGTGTTCGTGGTCGAGCTCCCGATCCCCGGGAAGTGCTTCAGGGTCGTCCGGATCCCCCTGGCGTGGTGAGCCTCGATCTCCGCCGTGGCCATCTCGACGACGACGTCCGCATGGGCCGAGAACGACCGATGGAGCGCGCCGATGGCCGGGCTGCTCGGGTTGACGTCGAGATCGACGACAGGAGCGAAGTTCAGGTTGATCCCGACCGAGGCGAGGGTCGCGGCAATCCCGCGCCCCCACGTCCGTGCAGCGGCGACGGTGCCCTTGCCGATCGTCTCCTCCGAGGCCACGGCGGGAAAGCCGTGCGCCGGCGACAGGCGGGTCACGATCCCGCCCTCCTGGTCGATGCTGACGATGATGTCGCGCTTGCCCGCGGCGGCCCGCAGATCGCGAACGAGCGTCGCCACCTGGCTGGGCGACCGGACGTTCCGTAGCGCGCCGGTCAGCTGGTCGCGATCGAACAGGATCACGCCGCCGAGCCGGGCGTCGCGGAGGGCCGGGCGGAGCCACGGGGCCTCGGCGAGGCTCGATCCCCGGAAGCCGACGACGATGAGCCCGGCGACCTTCTGAGCGAGCGTCGGGCCGGGCACGGGGGTGGGGCCGGCCGAAGGGGTCGATGACGGGGTCGCCGACGGCGTGAGGCTCGGCGATGGCGACGGGCTGGAGGGCGTCGCCTCCGGCTCGCTCGGGATCAGGGACGGCGGGACGGAGGATCCGCAGGCCGCGAGCGCCACTGCCGTGCCGCCGAGGAGCGCCCCGCGAAGCAGGTCGCGCCGGGAAATCGCAGGGGACACGCCGGGCAGCTTCTCACGCCGCCCGAAAGCCCGCCCTCGGCCTATTGCGCGGCGGGCTTCGGGCGGCTGGCCCGGATCGCGAGGAGGGCGGTGTCGCCCGCGACCATCACTGCGAGCCAGGCCGGCGTCAGCCAGTCGGGATACGTCAGCTTCAGGGCCGCATCGAGCGACCAGCCGCCGCTTCCGATGAGGGCGACCGCCAATGCGCCGGCCGTGATCGGGACCGGGAACTCCCAGCCGGCGGCCTGCTTGCCGCCACCGGCCCAGAAGCCCGCCGGCAAATGGGCCACGATCGTCACGATGACCATGTCCCCGAAGACGAGGCCGGGGCCGATCGGCCCGCCGAGCCCGAAGATCATCAACAGGCTGCCGCCGATCTCGGCGACGATCGCCACAAGCGTCCAAAACATCGGCGGCAAGAGGCCGAGACTGCCGAACCAGCCCGCCGTGCCTCGGACGGCTGCCATGCCGCGCATCCCCATCGAGATCGGCCAGCCGATCTTGATGAACCCGTGGGCCAGGACGACGCCGCCCACGGCCACCCGCAGGATGAACAGGCCAACGTCGACGTTCACCGGGTTGCCCTCCTTCGCCCCCAGCACGGACACCGGCACGTGCGGGGTTCTGTTGCGGGCGCAACTATCTCACGATCTGCGCAGGACTGCCAGCAAGCCTTCGCTGGCCGAGTCGGCCGCGGTTCACCCGGGCTCTGCGGCCCGCCGAAAGCGACAGGCGTCGGCCCGTGCGCCGGGCACTACCTTCCGTTCGCTGACGCGCCGCTCTTCGATCGACGTCGCCTGAACATTCGCCACGCGACTACCGCGGCGATGAGAAGCCCCGCGGCCAGGATGCCCACGGGGCCCAACAACGCCAGGAAGGCGACCACGATCGTCATGGCGAACCAGGCGAGGCCGAGTGTCACGAGCTGGACCAGAGCCAGCGCGAGGACCACCGCCGCGGCCACATAGAGCGCGACGAACTCGGGGCTGAGCGCTGGCATCGGGCACAGGCAGAAATTGAGCGCGAACGCCTCGCCCGCTCCGAGCAGCGCGGCGACGATGGCGAGCGTCGTGCCGACCCCCGGACGAGCGAAGAGCAGGCCGGCCGCCACCAACGGCACCAGGGCGAGCAGGAGGCTGGGTATGGCGGCTCCGGGCTGAGCGTTGGTCGCCCGCGTCGCGCCGACCCAGATGAAGGCCCCGGCCAGCGCGACCAGCGCCACCGCCAATGCCGCCCGTGTGATGGTGCCTCGCGCGGTCATGGCATTCGGCCTCGTCTACGGCTCGACGATCGTCGTTCGGTAGAGCACCCTGCTCTCCGCATCGATGGCGAGGATGCTTGCCGAGGAGGTGTTGCCCGCCTCCGGCTCTATGGCCAGCACACAGGCGGTCCTGAAACCGGGTCCGTCGGAGCCGACGACGACCCGCTCTCGGGTTCTGGTTGTCGTCCGCATCAATCGGACGCGGGCACGCCGTTGCTCTCCTCGGCGGGCCGGAGTCGACTCCGTCGGTCGTCAGTATCCGCTGGTAGCCGAGGTCGCGGGGGCGTCAACTGCGGCGGCTGACGGGGGGCTGATGCTGAGCGGCTGCCTTGCCGCCGCCATTTCGCGCGAGCCGTTCGCCAGGGAGTGTCGCGAACGGACGGTCACCCCTACCGTGGTTCTGCTCGCGTGATCGGTTCGGCGCGGCCGGTCGGTTGCCGATTCCGGGGCCGGGCCGGACAGCGCCCGGTCGTCCCGTGTTTGGCCGGCCTCCCCCACCCCGCCGGGCACCTGGTCGTCGCGCGGGAGCGAAGCCACCGCCACGCGGCTGGATGTGGCCGTTCCCCCGCCCGACCATCGGTCGGCCGCCGCCGTTCGAGCGCTGGCGGATCGCCTCCGGTCGGATCGAGCGGTTGACCTCGAAGCCGGGAACCGTTTCGCGCGGGATCGGCTGACGAAGCAGCGTCTCGATCTCGCGAAGCAGGCCAGCCTCGTCGACGCAGACGAGGGAGACCGCGTCGCCCTCGAGTCCGGCCCGGCCCGTTCGGCCGATCCGGTGGACGTAGTCGGAAGCCACCATCGGGAGCTCGAAGTTGACGACGTGCGGCAGCTCGTCGATGTCGAGGCCGCGGGCGGCGATCTCGGTCGCAACGAGGATCGCCACGCGGGCCGACTTGAAGTCGTTCAGCGCGCGGACCCGCTGGCCCTGGCTCTTGTTGCCGTGGATCGCGTCGGCCGCGATGCCGTCCCGGCTCAGCTGCTCGGCGAGCCGGTTGGCGCCGTGCTTCGTGCGGGTGAAGACGAGCGCCCGGTCGATCCGCCCGCTCCGGATCAGGTGGCTGAGCAGCTCGCGCTTGCGTTCGCGGTCGACCGGGTAGACGACCTGGCGGACGAGCTCGATCGGGGCATTGCGGCGCGCGATCTGGACCTGCGCCGGATCGTGGAGGAGCGTGGCGGCGAGCCGGCGGATCTCGTCGGAGAACGTGGCCGAGAAGAGCAGGTTCTGGCGCCGCGCCGGCAGCAGGGCGAGGATCCGCCGGATGTCGGGGAGGAAGCCCATGTCGAGCATCCGGTCCGCCTCGTCGAGGACGAGGATCTCGACGGAGCGGAGATCGATCGTGCGCTGGGTGGCGTGGTCGAGCAGCCGACCCGGGGTCGCGACGACGATCTCCGGCCCGCCGCGAAGGGCGCGCACCTGCGGGTCGAAGCCGACGCCGCCGTAGATGGTCGTCGAGCGGATGGGGCGTTGGCTGCCGTACGTCCGGACGCTCTCCTCGACCTGGAGCGCGAGCTCGCGGGTGGGGGTGAGGACGAGGCAGCGGATCGGCAGTCCGGTCGCGCCCCGCGGACGGCCGTTGCCGACCGGCAGCTGGCGCGGCTCGGGTCGGCTGGCGTGGAGGAGCTGGAGAATCGGCAGGACGAAGGCGGCCGTCTTGCCGGTGCCCGTCTGGGCGCCGGCGAGGACGTCGCGGCCGGCGAGCACCAGCGGGATGGATTCGGCCTGGACGGGCGTCGGCGTGGTGTAGCCCTGCGCAGCGACGGCGCGGAGGAGCTCGGGCGTCAGCCCGAGACGATCGAAGGACATAAGAAGAAGGCTCCTGACGAAGGCCCACCCGCGCGCTTGGGGCAGCGGGGACCGGTCAGGGCGTGAAGGTGGTTCGGGATCGGACGGTGGGAAACCGGGGCGCCGACCGGAGCGCCCATTCGTTCACGAAGGGCACAACCATAGCACGAACCTGGGCAATCGAACAACCGTTCGACAGGGGCAGGACGATCGGCCCGGTCCGACTCGACCGAAGGTCCCGCGGACCACGATTGCCCGCTCGCGCCACAGTCGGGCGATGACCGCGCGAGTCGGCCGACGATCGGCGCCATCCGCATCCGTCGCGGCGGCGCTGGTCATCGCGCTGTCCGGGTGCTCCGTGGCCGGGACGCCCTCCCACTTCGCCAGACCGACCGCGGCGGCCACGACGACCGCCCCGCAGCCGTCTGCGTCGTGCCGCGCAACGGCCGTCCCGACGGCCGACCCTGAACGTCTCGCCCACCTGGGGCCGAGCTCCGGCGTGTGGGTCGGGATGAATTTCGACTGGGCTGCCGAGACGGTCGCGGACGTGACAGGCCGCCTCGGCCGGCCACCGGCCACCGTCGTCACCTTCCTCCCGTTCCCGTTCACGCCCGGTGATGCGAAGAACCTCGACGCCGCCGCGAACCAGGCTCGCCAGGCGGGCGCGGTGCTCATCGCGACCCTCGAGCCACTCGGCGGACTGTCGACGGTCACGGCCGGGACGGCCGCCGATCTGGCCGCAAGGCTGGCGCGATACGGCGGGCAGGGTGTCCCGTCGATCGTCCGCTTCGCCCACGAGATGAACGGCACGTGGTACCCATGGGGCCAGGACCCGACCGCCTACATCGCGGCATTCCGACGCGTCGCCGATGCCGTCCACGCCGGCGCCCCGACCGCGGCCATGCTGTGGGCCCCGAACCAGGGCGAGGGCTACCCGTTCAGCGGCGGACGGTACCAGCCGAAACCCGGCGCTGTGGCACTCCGGACGCTCGACACGAACGACGACGGCCGCCTGGATTCCGGAGACGATCCGTACGCGCCGTACTGGCCCGGCGCGGCCTGGGTCGACTGGGTCGGGATGAGCCTCTACCACTGGGGGACGGCTCATCCATGGGGCGCGAACGTGAGCCCGGCCGCCGGGAAGTTCGGCCAGATGGTGTCCGGGACGACGCCGACCAGCGTGGTCCCGATCCCCGACTTCTACACCGACTACGCGGAGCGCTACGCGAAGCCGATGGCGATCGTCGAAACGGCCGCGTTCTACCGGCCGGCCGGTGGCGGCGAATCCGAATCGGCCATCAAGACGGCCTGGCTCGGCCAGGTCTTCTCGGCCGACACGCGCTCGCGCTTCCCGCTGCTGCGCATCGTCAACTGGTTCGAGTGGCGGAAGTTCGAGCCCGAGGTCAACGCGATCGTCGACTGGCGGATCAGCGCCGACCCGGGGCTGCGCGCCTCGTTCCTGGCGGCGATGACGAACGGGTTCGGCCTGGGACCGGCCGTGACGAAGACGGCACCGAATGGGGGCTGCGCCTCCCCGAGATCGTGACCCGGAATGTCCTGCGGATGCGGTCGCCCAGGGCGCATGCGGCGAGGAATCAGGAAGCGCGCGATGAGGTGGCCCGATGTCCAGTACGCCGTGCGGATAGAAGCCGGGATCCCGCCGCGCTCGGATCACGCCCCGACGACGTAGCGCTCCACGAATGCATTGCGGAACCTGCC
>JBGPDX010000154.1:0-5681 GCA_041482475.1 Candidatus Limnocylindria bacterium
CGGCCGTGGGTCGCCAGCTGCTCGACGGACGCGGCGCGGGTCGCGGCCACGGTCGACAGGATTCCGCCGCCGGCGGCGAGGATGTCGAGGTAACCGGCGCCTCGCTGCCGTAGCCGCAGCTCGCCCTCGCGCGTTCCTCCGAACAGCAGGTGGGTGTGCGGATCGACGAGCCCCGGCGTGACCGTGCCCCCCTGCGCGTCGAGCCGACCGAAACGCGACAGCGGATAGCCCTCAGCCTCGACCGCCTGGGTGACGACCGACCGCGGCCCGACCGCCAGGATCGACCCCTCCCAGCAGGCGACGACCGGCGCGTCCGGGCTGTCGGGACCGCCGGCGTCGCCGGCCGACAGGATCGCCGCGTCGTCCTGCGACGCGCCCCGCCGCAGCCCGCCGGCGAGCGTCGCGATCTGGGCCGCGCCGTGGATCAGCAGCCCCCGCGTCACGGCGGCGCGACCGCCGGCGATGACGCGAAGGGTCACGGGCGGCCGCCCACGCGACGGGTCACCGGACCTGCCCGCTCCGTGCGGCCTCGAGCCGCAACTCGAGTGCCTGGAGCGGCGAGAAGTCGCGCAGCTTGAGATAGCGTGCGGCCGCGGCGAGGCGCCGCTCCACCGACGCATCGGTCGGCGCCCCGGCGTGGTCGGCGACGTCGAGGAGCGCAGCCAGCGGGGCGAGCCCGATGAGCTCCGATTCCGCCAGCTCGATGCCGTCCTCCGCGGCGACGTCGCGGACGGTGTCCCAGACGAGCCACATGGGGCTGACCGAGAAGTCGAGCAGGTTCATCGACACCTGCGCCCGTCCCAGCTCCTCGATGACGAACCCGTTGGCCTGGACCTTCGGCAAGCCGCCGCCCGACTCACGGATCCGCCGGGCGATCCGCACCGCCAGGTCTCGGTCCGGCGAGTCGAGGTTGATGTTCCAGGCGATGAGGAACGGGCGCGCCCCCACCGCCACGGCGCCCGCCGACGGGTGCATCCGGGACGGGCCGAAGTCCGGCTCGCGGCCGCGGTTGGCGATCTCCGCCTTGAGCCCCTCGTACTGGCCGCGCCGGACGTCCGACAGCTTCACCCGGTCGGCGCGCGTTGCCGCGCTGGCGTAGAGATAGACCGGCAGGTCGAAGCGCTCGGCGATCCGTCGGCCGAACGAGCGTGCGAGCTCGATGCAGTCGTCGATCGTCGTACCCGCCAGCGGCACGAACGGGATGACGTCGACGGCCCCGATCCGCGGGTGCTCGCCGGTGTGCAGGTCCATGTCGATCTCGTGGACGGCGACGGCGACGGCTCGCTCGAGCGCCTCGGTCACCGGACCGACCTCGCCGGCGATGGTGAGCACCGTGCGGTTGTGGCTGGCGTCGCTCGTCCGGTCGAGGAGGTGCGCGCCGGGCACGGATTCGACGGCCCCGGCGAGATGCTCGACGACGTCGAGGCGCCGGCCCTCGGAGAAGTTCGGCACCGACTCGACGAGGCCCGTCATGCCCCTAACTGTGACAGGTCGCTATGATCCGAACCGTGCCGACGACGCCGCCCAGCGCCTTCCGCAACGCCGATTTCACCAAGCTCTGGACGGCAGCAACGGTGTCGCTGCTCGGCACCCAGATCAGTCAGATCGCGATCCCGTTCATCGCGGTCCTGCTGCTCCACGTGCCGCCGTTCCAGGTCGCGCTGCTGGGCACCCTCGAGTTCCTGCCATTCCTGCTGTTCACCCTGCCCGCCGGCGTCTGGGTCGACCGGTTGCCGCGCCGCCGGATCCTCATCAGCGGCGACGTGGGCCGGGCGATCATGCTAACGACGATTCCGCTCGCCTGGTCGGCCGGCGTCCTCACGATCTGGCAGCTCTATGCCGTCGCGTTCGTCAACGGCATCCTGACCGTCTTCTTCGACATCGCGGACCAGTCCTACCTGCCCACCGTCCTCGACCGTGAGCAGCTCGTCGACGGCAACGCAAAACTGCAGGCGTCGGCGTCGACCGCGCAGATCATCGGCCAGCCCATCGGCGGCAGCCTCGTGGCGGTTCTTTCGGCACCGTTCGCAGTCCTCCTCGACGCGATCAGCTACGTCGTGTCCGCGCTGCTGGTGTTCGCGATCCGACGGACGGAGCGGGCGTCCGGCGGCCGGCGCGAGCGAGGGCAGGGCATGGTCATCGAGCAGGTCCTCGACGCGCCTTCGGCCGAAGCGAGCGTGGCGGCGGAGGCCAACGCCGCGGCCAGTGGCGGCGCACGCGGGTCGACCGGCAGCACGCCGGACGACGACCGACCCGGGATCCGGCGCGAGGTCTCCGAAGGGCTCCGATTCGTCCTCGGCCATCGTTACCTGCGCGGCATCGCCGCGACGACTGGGACGGCGAACCTGTTCGGCAACGTGATGTTCGCGACCTACCCGGTCTTTGTATACGCGTTGCTGAAGCTGACCCCCGACACGGTCGGTCTCATCGGTGGCGCGGCCGGTCTGGGTGCGCTCCTCGGCGCGGTGACGGCGACACGGATCGGAACCCGATTGGGTCTCGGCCGGACGATCATCCTGTCGATCGCTCTGAACGGCCCGAGCGCCCTGCTCATCCCGATCGCGACACATGACCTTGCCCTCGCGCTGATCGGCGGCGCCGGCTTCATCTCGGCATTCACGAGCGTCGTCTACAACGTGAGCCAGGTCAGCCTGCGCCAGGCGATCACGCCCGAGCCGATGCTCGGCCGAATGAACGCCACGATGCGCTTCATCGTCTGGGGCACGATCCCGATCGGGCAGATCGTCGGCGGCGTCATCGCGACGGTATTCTCGGTGCCGACGGCGATCTGGATCGGCGCGATCGGCGGGCTGTTCCAGTTCCTGCCGGCGTTCTTCTCGCCCGTCCGGACGCTCAAGACCATCGAGGAGGCGCAACCCGCCGCTGCCTGACGTGCGGCCCCCGCCTCCGCGCGGAATGCGGCGCTAGCGGCCCGGCTCGGGGTCCGCCATCGGAATCCGGATCCCCCGCTCGCGGGCGACGTCGATCGCCCGCTCGTAACCGGCGTCGGCGTGGCGGACGACCCCCATCCCCGGGTCGGTCGTCAGCACCCGCTCCAGCTTCTGCGCGGCAAGCGGCGTCCCGTCCGCCACGACGACCATGCCGGCGTGCTGCGAATAGCCGATGCCCACGCCGCCGCCGTGGTGGATCGAGACCCACGTCGCGCCGGCGGCGACGTTCACCATGGCGTTGAGGAGCGGCCAATCCGCAATCGCATCGGACCCGTCGCGCATCGATTCGGTCTCGCGATTGGGGGAGGCGACGGAACCGGCATCGAGATGGTCGCGGCCGATGACGATCGGGGCGGAGACCTCGCCGCGAGCGACCAGCTCGTTGAAGGCCAGGCCCGCCTTTGCGCGCTCGCCGTAGCCCAGCCAGCAGATCCGCGCCGGCAGGCCCTGGAACGGGACCTTCGCCTCTGCCATCTCGATCCACCGTCGCAGGCCGGCGTCCTGCGGAAAGAGCTCGAGGACGGCCCGGTCGGTGCGGAGGATGTCGTTCGGATCGCCGCTCAGGGCCGCCCAGCGGAACGGGCCCTTGCCCTCGCAGAAGAGCGGCCGGATGTACGCCGGCACGAAGCCCGGGTACTCGAAGGCGTTCTCGACGCCGGCCTCGAAGGCCATCGTCCGCAGGTTGTTGCCGTAATCGAAGACGACGCTGCCGCTGCGCCGGAAGGCGATCATCGCCCGGACGTGGTCGGCCATCGAGCGCATCGAGCGGCGGATGTACTCCTCCGGCATCTCGGCACGGAGCTCCATCGCGTCGGCCAGGCTGATCTCCGCCGGGACGTAGCCGTTCAGCGCATCGTGGGCCGACGTCTGGTCGGTCACGACGTCGAACCGCTCGCCACGGCGCGCGAGCTCCGGCTCGAGCTCCGCGGCGTTGCCCAGCACGGCGACCGACAGCGGCTGATCCTCCGAAGCCGCCTGGCGAGCCATCCGGATCGCGTCGTCGATGGATCGGGTCGTCTTGTCGACGTAGCCCATCTCCTGTCGCCGGCGGAGCCTGGCCGGGTCGACCTCGATGACGATGCAGACGCCCTCGTTCATGGTGACGGCGAGCGGCTGGGCTCCGCCCATCCCGCCCAGCCCGGCAGTCAGGACGATCCGCCCGCGAAGGCTGCCACCGAAATGACGGCGGGCGAGCTCGGCGAAGGTCTCGTAGGTCCCCTGGAGGATGCCCTGGGTCCCGATGTAGATCCACGAGCCGGCCGTCATCTGGCCGTACATCGTCAGGCCCTGCCGCTCGAGGTCGCGGAAGATGTCCCAGGTCGCCCACCGGGCGACGAGGTTCGAGTTGGCGATGAGGACGCGCGGCGCCCATGGATGAGTCCTGAAGACCGCCACGGGCTTGCCGGACTGGACGAGCAGCGTCTCGTCGTCCTCGAGCCGTCGAAGCTCGCGGACGATCGCGTCGAACGCCGGCCAGCTGCGGGCGGCCCGACCGGTGCCGCCGTAGACGACGAGGTCGTCCGGCCGCTCCGCGACCTCCGGATCGAGGTTGTTCATGAGCATCCGGAGGGCGGCTTCCTGACCCCAGCCGCGGCAGGACAGCTGGGTCCCGCGAGGAGCGCTGACGGCGCGCGGTCCCGAGGTCCCCGTGGTCACCGCCGCAGTCTACGGCCCGAACGAGGGGTGACGTGGCGCGAGCGCACCAGCGAGATCTGAATCGCTACGGGCGGATGCCCTCGATGAGGCGCTCGCCGAAACGGCGCTCGCCGACCGCGGAAAGCGATACCAGCCGCTGACTGCCCGGCAGCCAGACGTGGTAGGTGTGGACGCCGCCGGCGCACGTGCCGATGTAGACGGTCCGGCCGCCAAGCTGCGCCTCGGCGTGACCGGTGACGCCGCCGGCCTGCGAGCAGACACCCACGTCGAATGAGTCGCGCCAGGTCCGGAAGGTAGCGTCCGACATGAGGCCCGGGCGGAGGGCCACGACGACGGCAACGACGAGGTCGCCGCTCGCGGGGTCCGCGGCGAGGCCCGACCCGAACCCAATGGCGATCAGGGAGAGCAGCGGATTCCGCGCCGCCTGAGCGTCGACTTCTTTCGACTCGTTGAGCTTGAAGCCGTAGACGTCGGGCGGCAGGACGCCGAGGAGCGACGGGTCGATCGCCACCCCGGTCGATGCGGCCGGCGCCGTCGCCGACGGCTGGGTCGGGGCGGCGGCCGAGACCGTCGGGCCCACCGCAGTCGTGGGTGGCACCGTCGGCGAGGTCGTTGCGGGGACGCAGGCGGTCGCGATCCACGCGACCCACGTCACCGCGAGCAGGGTTCCGCGCTGGCCGCGTCGTATCACGCCAGCTCGCGTCGCATGACCGGGAAGCGCTCGTCGTCGACCGCCGTGACGAACCCCGCCGCGGTCCAGAACGCGGGGGTCGCGGCGCTCGTCGCGTCCTCGGGCACGCCGAGCTCCGGGTACGCCTCGACTGCGGCGAAACCGCGCCCGGCCAGGTCGTCGCAGACGGCGCGGACGAGCCGTACGGCGTGGCCATTGCGCCGCGCGCCGGCCGTCGTCGCGATGCAGCTGATGACCGCCGGCAGCGGTGCCTCCGGCAGCTGCGGGTAGAGGTCGCGCAGGCGCGTCGCCCGCGGGTAGGCCGACAGCGGGCCGAACTGCGTCCAGGCGACCGCCACGTCGTCGACCAGCAGGACCTTGGCGTAGCTGCCGAAGACCGCCAA
>JBGPDX010000155.1:0-5676 GCA_041482475.1 Candidatus Limnocylindria bacterium
CCCTCGACCATGTCAGCGGCGGCCGGGCGGTGCTCGGCATCGGCGGCGCCTGGTTCGAGCGCGAGCACGACGCCTTCGGGCTCGACTTCGGGTCGGGCGTGGGCGAGCGGCTCGACCGGCTCGACGAGGCGGTCATGCTCATCCGCCGCCTGCTGGCCGGCGAGCGCGTCAGCCACGACGGGCGCTACTACCGGCTGCACGACGCGCTGTGCGAGCCGCGTCCCATCCAGCCGCGCCTGCCGATCCTCGTCGGCGGCTCGGGGCCCCGCAAGACCCTCCGCACCACGGCCCGCTACGCCGACATGTGGAACGGCTACGGCAGCGCCGAGCGGATCGCCGCGACGTCAGAGATCCTCCGCCAGCGCTGCGCGGAGGAGGGTCGTCGGTTCGAGGACATCGAGCGGACGGTCATGATGGACGTCGTCGTCCGCGACGACTCCGCCGCCGCCCGGCACGCCTACGACACCATCGCGAAACGGCACGGCCTGGAGGGAGCGGTCGGGTCGGATGGATCGGAACGAGGTCTGAGCGCCGGCGGCTCCGCGGCGGACGTGGCCGGCTATCTCCGCCCCTACGTGGAGCTTGGGGTCGCCGAGGTCATGTGGATCTTCCGCAACCCCTTCGACCGCCAGACGATGAGCGCCCTGTCCGCCGTTCGCGACGCGCTCGCCCCCGAAGGCCGCGCCTAACCGCTCCTCGATGCCTCGGCAACCAGGCCGCGCATCCCCTCGAGCGGGGCCCATATCCATTCCGGCAGGTACGTCGCCGCGTAGATGAACTCGTAGCACTCCTTCTCGAACTCGAACGCGCGAAGGAGGTCGACGTCGATGTCGATCGGCGCACCGTGCTCCCGGACCCCCCGGCGGTACGCCTCGAGGAAGCGCTCACGGGCGCGGATGAGCCAGGCCGCGATGTCGAGGCCGGGCGACTCGATCGGCGCGCCACGCCGCTGCTCGGCGCGGCGCCTGGCGCTCCTGCCCACGTGGTCGATCGAGCGGAGCATCGACGCGACGTCGCGCAGCGGCGAATTGCGGCGCCGCCGTTCCTCGAGCGGACGCGTCGGCTCGCCCTCGAAATCGATGATGCGGTAGCCGCTTTGTGTCTCCAGCACCTGGCCAAGGTGATAGTCGCCGTGGACGCGGGTCAGGATCGGCACGCCGGGGATCGCCTCGAAGACCGTGAGCTGCTCGGCGATCGCCGGTGCCATCGATCGCAAGGCCTCGCCTGCCTCGCCGCTCACGGCATCGATGGCGCGCTGGAGCTGGATCCGCGCCGCGCGGTGCCACGCGCGCAGGTCGTCGCGGCCGGCCTCGCGGGTCTCGAACTCGGGATTCCCGGTTCCCGCGGCGAGGGCGGCGTGGAGATCGGCGGTCAGCTCACCCAGCGTGGCGGCGTCCTCCGACGCGTACTCGACCGTGACCTCGCCGGGCGCGAGGATCCAGGCGGTCAGTCGCTCGGCGGCCGATTCGTAGGCGTCGGCTGCGTCGACGAGGAACTCCTGGGCGAGCGCGACCGTGGCGGCGCCCTGCGACGTGACGAGCTCCGCGAAACCCGCAAGGCGCGGAACCGCGGCAAAACCGACCTCCTCGGCCAGCCAGGCGTTGAGCTCGAGATCCGGGTTCAGCCCCGGCTCGATGCGGCGGAACGCCTTGAGGATGAGGCGCTCGCCGAGCACCACACAGGTGTTCGACTGGTCCGCCCCCACCGGTCGCTCGGCCAGCCTGGCGACCACGGCGGCGTCGCCCCCGGCAAGCGTCCGAAAGGCGCTGGTGGGACGGCAGACGAGCGCCGCGCTGACGGGTCCCGGCGTCTCCGACGTCGCCGGAGCCGAGCGGACCAGCGCGGGGATCGTTCGGCCTTCCGCGATGGCGACGGCCAGCGCCCGCCACGTACCGTCGCCGTCGGCCGTCGGCCGAAGGCCCGAATCGCCGGCCCGAACGGGCAGGACGTAGCGGCCACCGCTTCGGCCGTCTTCGACGTCGACGATCGCGAGAACGGCCCCCGACCCCAGGTCGAAGGCCTCGGCGAGCTCGATCCGCGACGGGATCGCTCCCTTGCCGCCGTACCAGCGCTCCGCGGCGAGCCCGGCCGGCGGCAGGCTGCCGACAAAGGCGGCGACCGCCGCGAAGGTCGTCAGATCTTGATCATCACGTGCTTGACGACGGTGTAGTCCTCGACGGCGTACATCGACTGATCCTTGCCGTAGCCGGACTCCTTGAAGCCGCCGTGCGGCATCTCCGAGACCATCGTGAAGTGCTCGTTGATCCAGACCGTCCCGAACTGGATCGCCTTGGCGACCCGCATCGCGCGGCCGATGTCGGAGGTGAATACGGATGCGGCCAGCCCGAAGCGGACATCGTTGGCCCACTTGATGGCCGTCTCCTCGTCGGCGAAGCGCTGGACGGTGACAACCGGACCGAACACCTCGTCCTGGACGATCTCGCTCTTCTGGTCCGGGCCGGCGATGACGGTCGGCTCGAAGTACGCGCCGGCGCGCTTCGGGCGGTGGCCGCCGACGACGATCTCGGCCCCATCCCTGGCGCGGTTGACCATGGACTCGACCTTGTCCGCCTGGGCCCTGGCGATCAGCGAGCCCATGTCGAGATCGTCGGCTTCGGCCGGGTCGCCCCACTTGATGGTCCGGACCTGGTCGGCCAGCGCGGAGACGAACTTGTCGTAGACCCGGGGGCCGGCGATGACGCGCGTCGCCGCCGTGCAGTCCTGGCCCGCGTTCCAGTACCCGGCAGACTTGAGGACCTCTGCGGCCGCCTCGATGTCCGCGTCGTCGAAGACGATGACCGGGGCCTTGCCGCCGAGCTCCAGGTGGAGCCGCTTGACGCGATCCGCCGCGATGTGCGCGATCTTCTTGCCGGTCGCGGTGTCGCCGGTCAACGAGATCATGCCGACCTTGGGGTGGGCGACCAGCGCCTCGCCGATCGCGTCGCCGGTGCCCGTGATGATGTTGAGGACGCCCGGCGGGAAGATGTCGGCCGCCATCTCGCCCAGCAGGATCGAGGTCAGCGGGGTCCGGATCGACGGCTTGAGGACGACCGTGTTGCCGGCCGCGAGAGCCGGTCCGATCTTCCAGCCGGCCATGTAGAGCGGATAGTTCCAGGGCGCGATCGAGGCGACGACGCCGACCGGCTCGCGACGGATCATCGACGTGTGGCCGGCCAGGTACTCGCCGGCCGCCTTGCCTTCCATGACCCGGGCCGCGCCGGCGAAGAAGCGCAGGTTGTCGGCCACGGCGCTCATCTCGTCGATCGCCGCCCCGACCGGCTTGCCGGCGTTCCGCGATTCGACCCGGCCCAGCTCGTCAGCTCGGTCCTCGACCGCGTCGGCGAGCTTGAGGAGCATCCGGCTGCGGTCCTGGGGAGTCGTGTTCTGCCAGGTCTCGAAGGCCCTGGCGGCCGCCTCGACCGCGCGGTCGACGTCCTCCTCGCCGCTGGCCTGGACGTTGGCGATCGTCTCACCGTTGGCCGGGTTCTCTACGGGCAGGGTCTTGCCCGATGCCGCGTCCGCCCAGCGCCCGCCGATGAACTGCTGGTAGGTCTTGACCTTGTCGATGACGGTGGTCACGACGGTGTCCTCCTCGCCTCTCGGCGGTCAGCTGCAGGTGTGGGAGGCAGATTGTGCGCCGGGTTCGGCGCCGACGCGAGAACCGGATTGAGCGGCGGAACGAGCGCGGCCGCGATCAGGCGACCACGCCCGTCCGAAACCCGGACCTCAGCGAACGGTGACCGCGGCGCTGTAGACGTCGAAGCGCGACAGCGGCCCGTCGGGGTTGCCGCCGGTCGAATTCGAGTTATCGGCCCAGGCTGGGTGGATCACGCCTCCGGCGAAGCCCAGTCCGGTGTAGTCGCCGTACTCGACGCCGTTGTGCGAGTCAGCGGCGTTCGACGTGCCGCTGCTGACGCGCACGTTCGCCGAGAACGACGACCCAGCGTCGCGGCTGACCGCGACGTAGTACTGCGCGTCGTCGTCGGCGATGCCGTTCGTGTCGCCGAAGCCATGGTCGCCGAGATCGTTCCGCGCGTCGTGCCAGCCGACGGCCACGATGCCGGTCGCCGGGTCGAGCGCGATGTGAGGGTTGAACTGGCTGGCCGTGCCGGCGTCGTCATTGACACGGATCGGAGGGCTCCACGAAGCGCCGTCGTTGTCGGAGAAACGGACGAGGATGTCCGTGTTGTTCGACTCGTTCGGCTGCTCCTCGGTGTAGACAAGGTAGACACGTCCGGCATGCGATCCGCCGGTGCGGTCGTAGGCGAGCCCGGATTCAGCGTCCACGGATCGGTGCGACTGGGGTGGGATGTAGTCGAAGCCACCGACGTTGGTCGTCGTCGCGGCGCGCGACGGCCCGAAGCCGGATGCGCCAAACCCGTCGGGATCGATGTTGGTGAAGATCGTCGAGGGGCCCTGAGTCGGAATATTGTCCTGATAGGTCACGAGGACCTGGCCGCGGGCGCCGACGGCGATATCGCCGAAGCTGCCCGGCTTTGAGCCGGGAACGGCCTGCTCGGGCGTGAGAGCCCGGAACATGCCGAGACCGGTCACGGGCAGGCCACGGACCTGCAGGAAGCTCCCCTGGTCGAAGAGCTTGTAGACGAACCACGTCCCGCCGGGTCCGGTGGCGAGGCTGGGCTGGTCGACCCCGGCGCTCCATTTCTTGCCGTTGGCGCCGGGATTGGCATTGTCGGTGTGGTCGAGAGTCGCCAGGAAATGCATCGTCCGACCGCCGTCCGTGCTGTACGCCGCCTGGACCTTCTTGGCGCGCAGGTCGAGGTAGGTGAGGAACAGGTTCCCGAACTGGTCGAAGGCGGCATTCGCGTCGCAGCAGGCCACGCCGAGCTCGTCGCCGTCGCCGACCATGTCGGTCTGCCACGTGCTGCCGCCGTCGAACGTGACCGCCCGCAGGAGTGCGTCGGCAGTCTGGAAGTTCGAGAAGACGACGACGTTGTGTGGGTTCGCCGGGTTGACCGCGACCGTCGTTTCGGCCTCGTTGTCGGCGAAGCCGCTGATGTCGACGTTGGGACCGACGGTCAGCGAGGGGGCCGCCGGTCTGGGGGCGGCCGCGAGAGCCGTCTGCGCGGCGATCAGGGTAGTGACCGCGACGAGAAGTGCCGCAGCCCGGGCCATGCCGGATCGGTGCATCGGGAAACCTCCTCCATGCCGCATCGCGCGGCTCGGCGCATGGTCGCACGGATGCGTACGGCCGGGATCCGTGTGGTCAGCGAGCGGCGTTGACGGTTGGCACCGCATTTGCATCCCGGGCCAGGGCGGCGATCAGCGCCGCGGCACGATCGGTCCCGGAGGACGCTCGAATCCGCGTGGAGATCGCCGCCAGCCGATCGAGGAGGGCCGCGTCGGCTAGCAGGCGCTCGATCGACCCCGTCAGGTCGGCGTCGGCGAAGTCGTAGGCCGGCAGGCGGACGCCGAAGCCGGTCTCGGCGACCCGCTGCGCGTTGTCGACCTGGTCCCAGAACAGCGGCAGGACGATCATCGGCTTGCCGTGGTGGAGCGCCTCGGTGACGGTGTTGTTGCCGCCATGGGTGATGACCAGGTCGACCTGCGGCAGGATCGACGGTTGGGGCAGGAACGACTCGCCGGTCATGTTGTCGGCGAGGTCGATCTGGTCGGCGAGCGGGCCCTTCGAGACCACCACGCGGTGATCGGTCC
>JBGPDX010000156.1:0-5669 GCA_041482475.1 Candidatus Limnocylindria bacterium
AACTGCTCAACCGCGGCGAGCTGGGCGAAGACGTCCCGGGGCAGGCGGCCGATCGCGGTTTCGAGGCGCGCCTCGATGGTCACGGCGCGCGCTCCTCACGCGGTCCCGTCCGCCGAAGCCGGAAGGCCGAGCCGCGCCCCAGCCGTTCGGCCGGCGTGCCGTACTTGAGGATGAGCCCAGCGACGGTCGCGTTGCGGGCGACGACGTCGAGGGCCTCGGCGATCGCGGCGAAGGTGTCGTCCCCGACCGTGATCGTGCAGCGCGGGTCCTCCTCCAGGTTGCGCGCCCAGTCGGCGTCCGGATCGCCCGCGGCGATCAGGTACGAATCGTTCGCCGAGTCGACGAAGCCCACGGCGGCACGGGCCGGGCGGCCCGAGATCCGGCCACGCGTCTCGATGAGGAGGACCTTGCCCCAGCCGACGAGTTCGGTCTCGAGCGCCGCGTCGTCCGTCAGCGGGCCCGCTGCCAGGATTTGCCCTCGGTCTGGACCGACGGTGCGTAGACCATCTCGGCCGCCTGCATGTCGCGGATCGTCCGCGCGCCGAGGGCCGCCATCGACTGCCGCAGCGCGCCGACGAGGTTCTCCGAGCCGTCGGTGACGTGCGCCGGACCGAACAGGATCCGCTCCAGGCTGCCGGCCGTGCCGACGCGGATCCGCGTCCCGCGCGGGAGGACCGGCGATGGAGCGGCCATGCCCCAGTTCGTCCCGCCTCCCGGCGCCTCCGCGGCGCGGGCCAGCGGCGAGCCGAGCATCACGACGTCGGCGCCGGCGGCGATCGCCTTGGCGATCTCCCCGCCGCGACGCATCCCCCCGTCGGCCACGACGGGGACGTAGCGCCCGGTCTCGGCGAGGAATGCGTCGCGTGCCGCGGCCACGTCGCTGACGGCGGTGACCTGCGGCACGCCGATGCCCAGGACCTCGCGGGTCGTGCACGCCGCGCCGGGTCCCACGCCGACGAAGACGGCCGCGGCGCCCTGCTCCATCAGCTGGAAGGCGGCCTCCGCGCTCGTCGTGTTGCCGACGGCCACGGGGATCGGCATGAAGCGGGTGAACTCCGCGAGTGACAGCGGGTCATAGCCGGTCGCGAGATGCCGGGCGCTGCTGACCTGCGACTGGACGAGGAAGAGATCGGCGCCGTGCTCGGCGCAGAAGGGACCGAAATGACGTGCCGCGGCCGGGGTGGCGGCGACCGCGGCCTTCGATCCCGCGGCGTGGATCTCCTCGATCCGGCGGGCAACCAGCTCGTCGCGGATCGGCTCGCGGTAGGCCTCGGCGAGCACGTCGTGGACGGCGTCGTCCGCCGCCGCGGCGATCCTCGCCAGCACCCGGCCCGGATCGTCGTAGCGCGTCTGGACGCCTTCGAGATTCAGGACCGCGAGCCCGCCGAGGGCCGCCAGCGAACCGGCGAACGACGGATCGACGACCGCGTCCATCGCCGCGGCGAGGACCGGGATCCCCAACGGCAGACCGCAGAAAACCTGGGCGAGATCGACGTCGGCGGGCTCGATCGTGCTCGTCCCGGGAGCCAGCGAGACGTCCTCGAATCCGTACGTCGGTCGAATCGTGTCGACCTTCGAGCGGAAGATCCGGCGGTCCGCACCCGCACGTCGCTCAGGGGTGTCCGGGGCCTGCGGCCGGTCGAGCAACTCGCCCTCCTCGTGTGCGCCTCCACGGTGGGGCTGTCGTGCCGAAGTCTACCAAGCGGGCGGGTGGGCTAACGCCGCAGTCGTCGGCCGTCTGGGCCCAGCTCGAACCATTGGCTGAGATCGGGATCCAGGAGACACGTCTCGATGCGATCGATCGACTCCCGGTAGCTGGCCCAGACGGCGAGCCGCAGGGCCTCGGCGGGCTCGGCCCACCGCGCCGCGTCGTGCTCTGCCGACAGGACGGGTTCGGCGTCACCACGGACGCGCACGGCGAACAGGACGCTGGCGACGATGGCGTCGGCGTCCTGATCGTAGAACGCCGCGGTCTGGTCCAGGTCGTAGGCCGCCTCGATCTCGTCCGCCCCGAAGGCGGTCTCTTCGGCGACCTCCCGGAGCGCCGCGAGGGGCGCGCGCTCGTCGAGCTCCAGTCGCCCGGTGACGCACTGCCAGAGCCCGGCGAAGATCCGCCCGGGCGCGCGGCGCAGGAGCAGGATCTCCAGGCCTTGGCCGGGTGCAAGGCGGAAGATCCAGCACTCGACGAGGTCGGGCCGGTAGGGACTCATCGCGCGGGCGTCGCCACGAGCCGCGCGCCGAGTGCGTGGAGCTTGTCGAGCTGCATCACGTCGCGGACGCGGGCGATGAGGAGCCGCTCCCCGCTGCGCAGCCGCCCGGCATGCGGATGTTCGAGCTGGATCAGAGGCGCTCGAACCGCTCGACCGGCAGGACGAACACGGTCGCGCCGCCGACCTCGACCTCGAGCGGGTAGGGCATGAAGAATTCGCCGGGCTCCATGATCGGGGGCATCGGATTCACGATCTGCGTTCGCGACGTGCAGTTCTCGCGGACGATGGCGAGGACATCGTCGACCTTCGGGTCGTCGACCCCGACCATGATCGTCGCGTTCGACTGCTTGAGGAAGCCGCCTGAGCTGTGGAGGCGGGTCGCGCGGTGCTCCCGCTCGAGGAGTGCATCGACGAGCGCCCCGGCATCCTCGTTGTGCACGATGGCCACGACGAGCTTCACGGGCGGAGTATAGGGGGCGACCCCCACGCGACCCGCCGCGTCCGGCGGTCTCGCCGTTCAGGGACAGGGGGCTTCCGCAGGCCGCGGGCCGGTGTACGATGCCCGCCCGCAGAACTGCCCCGGCGACCCGCGACAGGAGTGTGACGTGCCCGACGACCGCGCCCTGGAGGTCCTGACCCGCGGTGCCGATGCCCTCGCCCGCAGCGGGCGAATCGAGGTCGCCCTCGAGCAGCTCCTGAGTGTGGTGGTGGACGCCGTTCACGCACGATCTGCCGTGGTGTTCGGCCAGGATCCCGACCGCGCGGCCGTCGAGCCGATCGTCGCGGTGGGACTCGACGAGGCCGCGCTCGCGGCGTTCGCCGCGACAGTGGCGGAGACCCAGGATCACCCCATCCGCCGGACGATCGCAGAAGGCGCCGCCACGTTCGACGCCAAACCGCGGGCGAAGGGCGCGTCCGGGCTGCGAAGCCATCTGCCGCTCGTCGTCACCCGCGACGAGGTCGACCTGCCACTCGGCGTCCTCGCCGTCGCCCACGACCAGCCGCTCGACGACGAGGCGCGCCGGCTGCTGACCGCAGCCGCCCAGCTCGCCGCGGTCGGGCTCGACCGGGCGCGCCTGTCGTCGCTCGCCTCGGAGCGTTCCGAATGGTTCGAGCGGATGGCCCACATGGATCCGCTCACGGGCTTGGCCAACGGTCGCACGTTCTCGCGCGTCCTCGAGCTCGAGCTGGCCCGAGCCGGGCGCCAGGGCGGCGAGGTCTCGCTGGCCGTCTTCGACGTCGACGACTTCCGCTCGACGAATGCGGCCGCTGGTCATGACGCCGGCGACGACGTCCTCCGCGAGGTCGCCGCCGTCCTCGCCGAGTCGGTCCGCCTGGTCGACACCGTCGCCCGTTACGGCGGCGACGAATTCGTCCTCGTCGCGCCCGGGTCGGCCGGGATGACGGTCGCGCGGCGGATCCTCGCCGGCGTGGCCGCGCTGCCCGACGTTGCGGGTCGACAGGTCTCGGTGTCCGCCGGCGTCGCGCGCTTCCCGACCGACGCTGCGACCGCGGACGATCTCCTCGCCGCCGCTGAGCGGGCGCTGGCCGAGGCGAAGGCGTCGGGATCCGGAACGCTGGGCGAGGCCAGCTCGCAGCGCACGAGGTAACGGCGCGCCGCCGGTCTCAGGACGACGGCGCGGTCGCGACTCCCTTCGACACGATCGGCAGGGTGGGCGTCGTCGCGTCCGGTGCGGGCTCGCGGGTGAGGGCGATGATCACGCCCTTCGCCGCCGTGGCCCGGGTCGCGAACGACGCGGTGCCGTCGCTTCCGACCTGGAAACCGCCAAGCGGCACGGGCCCGCCGTGCGGCGCGATGAGCCACGCCTCGTAGACCTGCGAGCCGACGGTGGGATCCAGCTCACGCATCGCCAGGACGACCGAACCGTCCGAGCCGACCGCCGCGATCCCCCGTGGCCCGCGGCCGCCGTCGCCGCTGAGGATCGCCGTCTGGCTCCCCTGCCGGGCCGCGACCTCGAGGACCGCGGCGACGGCGCGATCGTAGGCCGTGGCAGAGCCGAGCTGGGCCTGGAGCAGGAGGTTCCAGCCGGCGAGTCCCGCGATCGCCAGCACGGCCGCGATCCGGAGCAGCCAGGTCGCCGCTCCGGACCGCCGGCGGGTGCGATCCTCGCGCGCCTCGCCGCCGGGGAGCGGGACGACGGGCGCGGCCGGCGCGGCGATCGGGACCGCGGGAACCGCGGCGGTACCCGTGGCAAGCCCGCCGGACGGCGCTTCCCCGGCCCTGGCCGTCCGTCGAGCTCGAGGCCGCGGTTCGGCCGCCACCGCGGCCAGCACGCGTCCCTTGAGCGACGCGGGCGGCTCGACCAGCTCGACCGTCTCGTCGAAGTACGGGACGATGCCGCCGAACGCCTCGAATTCCGGATGCGGCTGCCCGCAGGTGGCGAGGTGATCCCGGACGGCCCGCTCCTCGGCCGGTTCGAGCGCGCCCAGGGCGAAGGCGGGCGCCAGGTCGCGGGCGGTGTCGCAGCTCATCGTCATCGATCGGCCCACAGGGTCGGCTCGCCCTCGCCGGCGTCGGCTCCGGCGCCGAGCAGGGCGCGCCGCATGGCCAGCAGCCCCAGGCGCATCCGGCTCTTGACGGTCCCCAGCGGGGTCCCTGTCTGCCTGGCGATCTCCTGCTGGGTCAACCCGCCGAAATAGGCCAGCTCGATCGCCTCGCGCTGGACGTCCGACAGTGTCCGCAGGGCCGACAGGATCTCGAGACGGAGCAGCCGTCCGGCGACCTCCGGCCAGACGTCGGGCAGGGTCAGCGCGGGCGGCGTGACGTCCTCCCGCTCGGGCAGCTCGGACGTCGGGCGGCGTCGGCGGAGCGCATCGACGGCGCGGTGGTGGACGATCGACAGCAGCCACGTCTTCACGCTGCCGCGGCCCTCGACGTAGCGGGCGGCGTTGCGCCAAGCGCCGACGAAGGCGTCCTGGACGACGTCCTCGGCGAGCGCGCCGTCATTCGTGATGCGGAGGGCGATCGAGTAGGCCATCGTGCGGTACCGGTCGTAGAGCTCCTCGAGCGCGTCGAGCTGGCCGTCGGCGATTCGTTCGAGGACCTCTCGGTCGGCGTCGTCGGCCGGCGATCCAGGTCCGCGCCGCGCGCGCTCGCCGGTCTCGCTCATGGGTGTATGCGCTCGGGCCGACGAGCCGGTTCACCGCGCCGCGGACGCCGCCGACCGGCCGGCGCCAGTCCCGGGATCCGCGATCCCGCGGCAACGGCCACGGCGGCGGCAACGTCGTCCGGCGGCATCGCCGCGTCGATGACGACGAACCGGGCCGGGTCGTCGGTGGCGAGGGCGAGAAAGCCGTCCCGCACCCGGCGATGGAAGTTGACGTCGAAGTCCGACTCGAAGCGGGTGACCTCCAGGCCGGATTTGCGGGCCAGCCCGACCTCGACCGGGAGGTCGAGGAGGATCGTCAGGTCCGGCCGCAGGCCGTTGGTCGCGAACC
>JBGPDX010000157.1:0-5665 GCA_041482475.1 Candidatus Limnocylindria bacterium
AGCGCACCCGACTAGACTCCCCGCGATGATCGTCCTGGATCCGGCGCACGCCGCCTCGCTCGACGCCGCCGATCCGCTGGCCGCGTTCCGGGACCGGTTCGTCGTCGACGATCCGGGCCTGATCTACCTCGACGGCAACTCGCTCGGGCGGCTACCCCGCGTCACCGCGGAGCGGCTCGAGCGGTTGGCCCGCGAGGAGTGGGGCGGCGAGCTCGTTCGTGGCTGGGATCACTGGCTGACGCTGCCCACGAGGGTCGGCGGCGCGCTGGCCGGCCCGATCCTGGGGGCGCGACCGGGCGAGGTCGTGGTGTCCGATTCGACCACCGTGAACCTCTACAAGCTCGCCCTTGCCGCGCTCGAGGCACGGCCCGGGCGGCGGGCCATCGTCACCGATCGCGACAACTTCCCGACCGACCGCTACGTCCTCGAGGGCCTGGCCGCGGCGCGCGGCCTGGAGATCCGCTGGCTGGCCGCCAATCCGGTCGACGGGCCCGGGGTGGCGGACGTCGCAGGCGTCCTCGACGCCGACGTCGCCCTCGTGACCCTCTCCCACGTCAACTACCGCTCCGCGGCGATCGCGGACATGGCGGCCATCACCCGGCTCGCCCGCGACGCCGGCGCCCTCACCCTGTGGGACGTCAGCCACTCCGCGGGCTCGGTGCCGGTCGAGCTCGAGGCGGCCGGGGCGGATCTCGCCGTCGGCTGCACCTACAAGTACCTCAACGCGGGACCCGGCGCCCCCGCCTTCCTGTACGTCAGATCGGCGCTCCAGGGTGAGGTGCGGAATCCCATCCAGGGCTGGTTCGGGCAGCGCGACCAGTTCGCCATGGGCCAGGGCTACGACCCTGCGCCGGGGATCGCATCGTGGCTGACGGGCACCCCGACGATCCTCGCCCTGGCCGCCGTCGAAGTGGGCGCCGCTCTCGTCGCCGAGGCCGGGATCGACGCGATCCGGGCCAAGGGCGTCGCCCTGACCGAGTACGCCATCGCGCTCCACGATGCCTGGCTCGCGCCGCTCGGCTTCAGCCTGGGCAGCCCGCGCGACCCGGCCCGTCGCGGCGCCCACGTCGCGGTCCGTCACCCGGACGCCCGCCACCTGTCCACGGCCCTCATCGCCGGCGGGGTCGTGCCGGACTTCCGGGAGCCGGACTCGATCCGACTTGGCCTGTCGCCGCTGACCACCTCGTTCAGCCACGTTCGCACGGGGATCGACCGGCTCAGGGAGCTCGCCGCGCGCTGATGCCGGCGAGCGCGGGCTCGCGCGGTGGCCGGCGAGCCCTAGGCCTCCATCCGCAGCTCTTCGAGGTCCAGGTCCCGCTCGACCGCCCGGAACGCGTCGTCGCTGACGGCGCCGCCGTCGCGCATCCGGATGATCGTCTCGCGCTCGGCGTCGATGACCGCGCGGCGGATCTGGCGGTGCTCGAGGAGCTCCTGTTCGGCGGCCGTCTGCGGGCCCTGCTGGTGGAGCTCGTCAAGGTGCTGGGACCGGTGGGCGTACTGGGCGCGAAGGGCGTCGATCAGCTCGAGGTGGCCCGGCCACTCCGCGACGAGCTGATCGAGCCGGGCGACGGCCGCCTCGGCCGCGGCCATCCGGATGTGGGACTCATCGTGGGCCTCGCCGCCGTCCGCGGCGACACCCAGCTTGCGAATGATGATCGGCAGCGTCAGACCCTGGCCGACGAGCGTGGCGAGGATCACCGCGAACGTGAGGAAGATCAGCAGATTCCGCTGCGGCAACGCCAGCGGCAGGGCGAGGGCCGCGGCCAGCGACACGACCCCACGCATCCCCGCCCACGCGACGATGAAGACGTTCCGCGGCCGCGGCGACGCCTCGCGCGCCCGGATCCGGGCACTGAGCGCTCGCGGCACGTAGGTGCCCGGGTAGACCCACGCGATGCGGACGAGGATCACGGTCGCGCTGACCGCGACGGCGAGGCCGATGAGCTCGCCGGCCGGGCGATCGCCCAGGCCGGCAAGGACGGTGGGAAGCTGGAAGCCGATGAGGATGAACGCCGCGCCGTTGATGAGGAAGAGCAGGACCTGCCACGCCGCCTGGCCGGCGATCCGGACCTCCGACGTCATGTTCCGCGCCGCGCGGCGGCCCAGGTAGATCCCGGCCGCCACGGTCGCGAGAACGCCGGATAGCCCCAGGAGCTGGGCAGGAAGGTAGGTCGCGACCGGGGCGAGGAACGAGATGACGACCGAGAACACCGGATCGTCGATCCGGGTGATCACCCTGCCCACGGCGTACCCGATGAGCAACCCGACGACGACCCCGCCGATCGCGCCGACGACGAGGTTGCCGGTCAGGCCCAGCAGCGAGAAGGTCCCGCCGACCGCGACCCCGACCGCGGTGCGGTAGATCACGAGCGCGGTGGCGTCGTTGACCAGGCTCTCGCCCTCGAGGATGGTCACGATCCGCCGTGGCACGCCGAGGCGCTGGAAGATCGCCGTGGCGGCGACCGCGTCGGGCGGCGCGACGATCGCCCCCAGCGCGAAGGCGGGCGCCCAGTCGAGGCCGGGCACGAGGGCGTGGACGACGACGCCGACCGCTGCGGCAGTCACGATGACCAGCCCGACGGCGAGCAGGCCGATCGGCCGCAGGTTCGCCTTGAAGTCGCGGATCGAGGTGAAGTATCCCGCCCCGAACAGGATCGGCGGCAGGAACAGCAGGAAGACGATGTCGGGAGCGAGCTCGACCCGCGGCAGGCCGGGGACGAATCCCAGCAACAATCCGCCGATCACCAGCAGGATGGGATAGGGGATGCCGAGCCGGCGGGCCGCGACGGCCAGCCCGGTGGCCGCGAACATCAGCAGGAAGACGAGCTCGATCGCCTCGGCGCCGGAGGTCGCGGCGATGGTGTCGGCGGCCGTCATCGGCCGGCCCGGGCGGCGGTCATGTGAGGGTTCGGTGGTTCGGGCCGCGGCTTCGGGTCAGGTTCCGTGCTGCCAGGAGGAGACGTAGCGCGCCTGCTCCGGCGTCATCGCATCGAGCTCGATGCCCATCGCGGCGAGCTTGAGACGGGCGACCTCGGCGTCGATCGCCTCCGGCACGCCGTAGACCCGGTTCTCGAGCTCGGCATGGTGCGCCGCCACGTATTCGACGGACAGCGCCTGGTTGGCGAAGCTCATGTCCATCACCGCGGCCGGGTGGCCTTCGGCGGCTGCCAGGTTGACCAGCCGCCCCTCGGCGATGAGGTGGAGCCGCTTGCCGCCCAGGTCGAACTCCTGGAGGTTGTCGCGGACCTCGCGAACGTGCCCCTCGGCCATCTCGCGGAGCGCCTTGAGATCGAGCTCCGCATCGAAGTGGCCGGAGTTGGCCATGACCGCGCCGTCCTTCATCGCCGCGAAGTGCTCGCGCCGGAAGACGTTGACGTTGCCGGTGGCGGTCACGAACAGGTCGCCCCAGCCGGCGGCCTCGCCGGCGGTCATCACCTGGAACCCGTCCATCAGGGCCTCGAGGGCCCGGACCGGATCGACCTCGACGATCGCGACGTGGGCGCCGTGACCGTCCATTCGCGAGGCGATCCCCCGCCCCACCCAGCCGTAGCCGGCGATCACGACGTTCCGCCCGGCGAGCAGGAGATTCGTCGCCCGCAGGATGCCGTCGACGGTCGACTGGCCGGTACCGTAGCGGTTGTCGAAGAGGTGCTTCGTCTGCGCTTCGTTGACCGCAACGACCGGGAAGCGCAAGGCGCCGTCGGCCGCCATCGCCTTGAGGCGGATGACGCCCGTCGTCGTCTCCTCGGTGCCCGCCAGGACCTCGCCCACCTGGTCGGGCCGGTCGCTGTGGAGGAGCGAGACGAGGTCGCAGCCGTCGTCCATGGTGATCTGCGGGTGCGTGTCGGCGACGCTGTTGAGGTGGGCGTAGTACGTGTCGCGATCCTCGCCGCGCCGGGCGAAGACGGGGATGCCGTACTCGACGACGAGCGCGGCGGCCACGTCGTCTTTCGTCGACAGCGGGTTCGAGGCGGCCAGCGCGATCTGGGCACCGCCGGCCTTGAGCGTCCGCATGAGGTTGGCGGTCTCGGTCGTCACGTGGAGGCAGGCACCAATGCGTAGCCCGTCGAGCGGCCGATCGCGCTCGAAGCGCTCGCGGATCAGCCGCAGGACCGGCATCTCGCGCTCCGCCCAGTCGATCCGGCGGACGCCCTCGGCGGCGAGGCCGCGATCCGTGATGTCGTGGGCGGGCAGCCTCGCGGCCGATGCGGCGGAGCGCGACGCGCTGGGAGAGGTCGTCATCGGCGGGAGATCTCCTTGCGGGACGAGAAGAGCCGCCGCAGTGGCGCGGCGAAGTCGGGCCACGGCGAGGCGATCCGATGGACCAGCCGCTCCTCGAATCGGACGTGCTCGGCGTAGCCGAGGCGGCGGTAGGCCTGCAGCGCGGGCGGGTTGTCGGCGCGAACGTTGAGGACGACCTGGTCGCAGGTCTGCAGGAGCTCGGCGGTGACGGCGCCGGTGACCGCGGTGGCGTAGCCGCGGCCACGGTGCTCGGCGTGGGTCAGGACGTTGCCGACCACCGCCAGCCGGGCCTGCGGCGAGATGACGTGGGTGCCGGCCGCGGAGAGGAGCTTGCCGCCGACGCGGATCCCGTAATAGACACCCTCGGCGATGGCGGACGACGGCAGCCACGAGGCGAAGCCCAGCTGGTAGAGCCGGTTCAGCTCGCCGATCTCGACCGGCAGCAGTCGCCGGACATCCGCCGGGAACGGGCGAAAGTGCGCCCGATCGACCCACAGCCGGACCATCTGCGGCCCCTGGTCGACGCGGTAGTGCGCCTCGACCGCGGGCATCGCCTCGGTCCGTGCCGCCATGTAGGCCGTGCGCGGGCGCAGGACGTCGCGGAGGAGCGTCTCGATCCCGTCGTTGCGGCCCATCAGGAAGAGCGGCTGCGGCGTCAGCCCCGAGTACTCCATCCCGACCGCCACCGCGTCCGCGCCGTCGTACGCCACCGCCCAGCGGGTGCGCGGGTACTCCCGGTCGTCGAGGTCGCACAGCGCGTACCCGGCGTAGAGGCGGTCCTGTTCGAGGAAGGCACGGATGAGGGGGCGATCGGTCGTCGTCCGGGCGACGATCCCCCGCTCGCCGCGCGCGATCGCGACCGTCGCCATCAGGCGCTCAACCTCGTCGCGTCCGCCGCCGCGGCGTCCTGGCCACGCCGCTGCCGTGACCGCTCGGCGGCCGCGGCGAGTTGCGGACCGAAGGGGGCCCGAAGCGCCCCCTCGTCCGTGACGATGGCGGTGATGAGCTCCGCCGGCGTCACGTCGAAGGCGGGATTGCGGGCCGCCGTGCCGGCCGGCGCGATCGAGTGGCCCTTGATCAGCAGGACCTCGTCGGCGGGCCGCTCCTCGATCTCGATCTCCGATCCGTCCCGCGTCTCCAGGTCGACCGAGCTCAGCGGCGCGCAGACCAGAAACGGGACGTTGTGCCGCGCGGCAAGCACCGCCAGGGCGTACGTGCCGATCTTGTTGGCGGTGTCCCCGTTGGCGGCGATGCGATCCGCGCCGACGAGGATCGCGTCGACCTCGCCGCGGGCGATGAGGTGCCCGGCCGCGACGTCGGCGATGACGGTGTGCGGGACGGCGGCCTGGGCCAGCTCCCAGGCCGTCAGTCGCGCGCCCTGGAGGTAGGGGCGGGTCTCGTCGACCCAGACGTGGACCGGGCG
>JBGPDX010000158.1:0-5595 GCA_041482475.1 Candidatus Limnocylindria bacterium
ACCGGCGTCGACCCGACCTGGACGACGGCGGCCCCGACCCGTCGCCCGAGGCGGTCGAGGGTCCAGACGGGATCGCCGGGTCGGAGCGCTTCGACCGCGACCTCGCCGCCGGGGGTGGCGATCCTCGTGCCACGGGCCAGGCAGATCGGGCACGGCGGAGGACCGCTCGGTTCCTGCTTGTCGATGTGGATCGTCCCGTCGGCTGCGATCGTGCCAACGACGTGCGTGATGGACGGGGATGCGCTGGCATTCGGTCCGGTCCCGCCGAACAGGGCGTCGAAGCTCCAGCGATCGCCCGACGTCGCAAGCGTGAGCCCTCGCAGCATCTTCCACTCGCGGTACGCGGCGAGCAGGCCGTCGCCGCTGGGGGTCGAAGCGGGGTCGAACCCGAGCCGAGCGGCGATCGCTGCCCAGGCGGCCGTGTCGGCGCGCATCGCGGCGAGGTGTTCGGTGGCGGCAGTCGCCTCATCGGTTCGCGCGACGGGGTAGTAGTCGGGATCGCAGTAGACGAGCGGTCCAAAGCGGACGAACAGGGCTTCCTTGGCGGCGGGCTCGGTCAGCGAGCTCCCTCCGGTCGATGCGGTCGGGCCCCCCGACGCGGCAGCCGCGCAGCCAGCCACGAGCGCAGCCAGCACGGCGAGAACGATGGTGCGCGAGGCGGCGCGGCTTGGCCGGAGCGTCATGCCGCCCGGACGAGAACTGCCCGCCTTCGGTTCCCGTCGGCCGCATCGGGCCGACTGGCCCTGGCGGGCGACTCATCGAACGGTGATCGGCAGCGCCCGCGGGATGAGCTCCGGGATTCGGTCAAGGAGTCCCCACAGGGTCGCCAGGAACGGCGACGTGGGGCGGTCTCCGAACCGCTCGACCGCCACGATCTGCCGCCGGATCGTCGTCGTCCCGGCGAGCTCGATCTCCCGGAGCGAGCCGGCGCTGAGCGCGTCGGCGACCGCCGTCCCGGGGAGCAGAGCGACGCCGAGCCCGCGCTCGACCATTCGCTTGGCCGCCTCGATGTTGTCGACCTCGGTGACGCCCCGCGGGACGACGCCGGCGACGCGGAACAGGGCGTTCGTCACGTCGAAGTAGCTCGACGTCCGGTCGAACAGGATGAGCTGTGCGTGGCGGATCTCCGCAACGTCCACTCTCCCGGCCCTGGCGAACGGATGATCCGGCGGAGCGACGAGGACGAGCTCGTCCTCGTAGAGCGGACGGCTGCGGACGCGCGCGTCGCGAAGGCGCCTGACGATTCCGAGCTCGACCTCGCCGCGAGCCACGAGTTCGACGATGTCCTCCGAATGCCCTGTCTTGACGAGGAGCCGGACGTCCGGATGTCGCTCCGTGAAGCGGACCAGGATCTCCGGCAGGACATAGGCGCTGACCGCCGGGGCAACGCCGAGCGCGAGCTCCCCGATGACGCCAAGTTCGAGTTCGCGGACGAGGGAGCTGCCGCTCCGGATCGCCTCGATCGCGCGGTCGGCGTGCGGCAGGAAGGCGCGTCCCGCGGGCGTCAGGACCATGCCGGAGTGCGACCGGCGGAAGAGCGCGGTCCCGAGCTCGCCCTCGAGCCCCTGGAGCCGTGCCGTCAGCGCCGGTTGGCTGATCGACAGGGCATCTGCGGCGCGTCGCATGTTCCCTTGCCGGGCGACCTCGATGAACCCCTCGATCTGGGCCAGGAGCATCGTCCGCCTCCAGGGACCTTGATGATCGATCTTGTTGATCAGACGCTATCACACGTTCGATTGGACTGATGGTGAAGAAGACCGTAGGGTTCATCTCCCCAGCCGCGCCGAGAGGATGTCCCGTGAAGGTCAAATCGGAGCTACGTCAGCCGGTTCAGCAGACAGTCGGCTCCGTGGAGCCCTCGCGACCGTGGATCCTGACCCTGGCCGCGGTCGATGGCGGCCGGCTCGCCGAGCCGGCACCGCGCCAGATCAGCTACAGGTCCGAGTGCGAGTGCCCCGACGATTGCCTCAGGGACCATGACAACGAATGACACCGGCGACTGGTCGGACCGCGACGCGGGAAGCTCCGCACTCGGCTGCAGCGACATCGATTGCCGCTGAACGCGTCGGGGACCCGACGAACGCATTCGAGACGGAGGTCGCGGCCGTCGGTCAGTGGTTCGCAACGTCCAGGTTCCGTGGCATCGTGCGTCTCCACACGGCACGTGAAGTCGCCGCCCAGCGAGGCACGATCCAGCCGGACTACACCGTCGCCCGCACGGCCGCCGAAGGGTTCTATTCCAGGCTTCGCGAGCTGTTCGCCGAGGGTGGGCAGATCACGACCTTCGGCCCGTACTCGCCCGGCCAGGCGGTGGTGCTCAAACGGATGGGGATCGAAGCCATCTACCTGGGCGGCTGGGCCACCTCGGCGAAGGGCTCGCATGCCGAGGATCCGGGACCGGACCTCGCGAGCTACCCCCTGAGCCAGGTCCCTGACGAAGCGGCCGGGCTGGTTCGGGCGCTCCTCACCGCCGACAAGAACCAGCACTTTGCGCGCGCGCAAATGGACGACAAGCAGCGGCGAACCACGCCGGAGGTCGACTTCCGCCCGTTCATCATCGCCGACGCGGACACGGGGCACGGCGGCGACGCGCACGTCCGGAATCTCGTCCGTCGGTTCGTCGAGGTCGGCGTGCCGGGCTACCACATCGAGGACCAGAAACCGGGCGCCAAGAAGTGCGGCCACCAGGCCGGCAAGGTCCTGGTCGCCCAGGACGAGCAGAACAAGCGGCTCAACGCGGCGCGCCTGCAGCTCGACATCATGGGTGTACCGGGCATCATCGTCGCCCGAACCGATGCCGAGGCCGCGACATTCCTCGACAACCGCAGCGACGAGCGAGACCAGCCGTTCATCCTCGGGGCGACGAACCTCGATCTGCCGAGTTACCGGGTGGGCTTCCTGACGATCCTGAAGACCCTCCATGACCTTGGGCTCGAGGAAATCCGGGGTCACCTCCTGTTCGCAGTCCCGAGCCAGGAGTTGCTGAAGGCTCGTGCCTGGCTCGACCGAGTCGGGCTGATGTCGGTCGTCGAGCGGACTGCCAAGATCGCTCGCGATGCCGAGGCAGGGACCCCGCTCGAGAGCCTGCTCGATGCCATCGACACCCAATACGCCGAGATCTGGCGAGCGGAGGCGGGCCTCAAGACGTACGGCGAGGCAATTGCCGACATCCTCGAATTCCGAATCGACGAGGGCCAACGGCTCGATATGTCGCCCGAGGAATGGCGAGCCTTCGCACGCGGTGCGTCGTTCTCCCAGATCCGCGAGTCTGCCGACTCGCTCGGCATCCGGGTCGACTGGGATCCCGAGCTGCCCAAGACCCCGGACGGCTATTACCAGGTCCAGGGTGGGATCGACTACGCCATCGCCAAGTCGCTTGCGGCCGCGCCGTTCGCCGACGTCCTCTGGATGGAGACGAAGACGGCGGATCTCGCGGACGCGCGACGGTTCGCGCAGGCGGTCCATGCCGAGTTTCCGGACAAGATGCTGGCGTACAACCTGTCGCCGTCGTTCAACTGGGACACCACCGGGCTGAGCGACGACGAGATGCGGCGTTTCCCGGAGGACCTCGGCAAGCTTGGCTTCGTCTTCAACTTCATCACCTACGGAGGCCACCAGATCGACGGCCTCGCTGCCGAGGAGTTCGCGACGGCGCTGCGCGAGGACGGGATGCTCGCCCTGGCCCGCCTCCAGCGGAAGTTCCGGCTGCTCGAATCTCCGTACCGGACACCGCAATCCCTCGTCGGTGGAGACCGGCTGGATGCAGCGTTGATGGCCGCTTCCGGGCGGACCGCCGCGACGAAGGCGATGGGCAAGGGCTCAACGCAACATCAGCACCTCGTCCAGACCGAAGTGCCGACGAGGCTGCTCGAAGGATGGCTCGCGGCATGGGCGAGCCAATGGAATCGGCCGGGCAGGATCCGCGTCGAGCTGCGGCCGCATACGGCGGGATCGGACCTGCTGGAGCTTCGGGTGCTGGACGAGCCGGGCAACACGCTGGCCAATGTGATCTTCGCCAGCATCCAGGATCGCCGTGGCCGGAGCATCCTCTCGATCCGCGACCAGAACACGGCGTCGTCGATCCGCAGACGGCGGCTGATGACGCTCGTCCAGCTCTTCATGATGCATCGCTACCGCGCCGATTCGCTGCACTACCTCACGCCAACCGAGGACAACCTGTCGCAGGCACAGCGGATGCACGACCTCGGCATCTTCACGGTCGTGAGGACCGAGATCGGGCAGATCATCGTCGCGGAGGTCGACCGGGAGCGCGTCGGCGAGCTGGTCCGGCCCGATGGCGAGCAGCTCGCGGAGCTGATCCGGAAGCCGCTTCCACAACCGGCGTAGCGCACCCTTCAGCGCGCCCGGTACTCCGCGACGCGCCGCTGGACGAGCTTCGTCACGAGCTCCGCTGGGAGAGGCTGAGCGGGCTGGAAGTTGATCGTCCCCTTCCACAGCTGATAGCCCGCAAGCTCATCGGCATGCGCCTCGATCGGCGCTCGGCCGGCATAGAAGGAACAGTGGTCCTTCGCGGCGCCGAAGCCGACGAACCATCGGCCGTCGAGCTTGAACGCCGGCATGCCGTAGCTGATCGCTTCGGTGGCGTCCGGCGCGGCCGCGTGGATCTGCTCGCGGAGCCGCTCGAGCGCGGCGCGCTTGTCGTCGGGCACGCCGGCCAGGTAGTCGTCGATCGTCGCCGCTGCCATCGGTCCATCCTTCTTGAGCACGAGGTGGCCGTCAACACGCCCGCCGGTGCCAACTCGTTGCGGAACCGAACCCAAGGCCGCCCGAACATTCTCTCGCAGCAGGTGATCGAGGCGATCGTTGCCCAGCGCAGCATGACGCAGCTCGGGCCAGCGGCCCCGTCAGCCAGCCGCTCTGGCTGGACTGCCTCTTGAGGCGGGCCCATCGGTCCCTGCGCGCGTCGCACCGGCCAGGCCGCGCCGTCTGGACCCGACGACCGCCCCTCCGGCCGAGACGGCGATCCGATAGACGAACAGGAACAGGACGACGACGGACGCCCCGACGTAGACCCACCATGCCCAGGGGGTCGCGCTGTCCGTCCCGGCTCCGAGCCCATGAGCGGTCGCCCCGATGAAGGCGAAGAACGTCAGGTAATGGAATAACCGCCACGCGCGCTGTCCGATGCGGCGCCGCAGGTAGAAGCTGGCGAGGACGGCGGCCATCAGGTAGAACGCGACCTGGCCGGCAGCGACCCAGATCGGGGCATACGGGGCCAGACCGGGAACGGCGATCTGGGCAAGGCTGAACGGTACGCTCTTGTCGAGCGCGAGGAGCAGCCCGTGGATCGCCGCCAGCCCGATCCCGAACGAGGCCAGGTCGCGGTGCAGCGTGAAGGTGATTGGGCGATGGGCGATCGCGTCGAGGATCTTCGTCGACAGGAGCAGGCCATAGATCACCGAGCCGGCGACCGCGCCATAGGCCAGGAACGCGAAGGTCCGCTCGAAGATCCACGGCAGGTTCGATCGGTTCGCCTCCCACGCCACCGAGAGCTCCGCGAGGGCAGACGGCCCTGTCGCACCGACGACGATCCCGACGGCGACGGCGAACAGGCCCCAGCAGATCGCTCGCGTA
>JBGPDX010000159.1:0-5593 GCA_041482475.1 Candidatus Limnocylindria bacterium
GGTCGGCACGTTGACCTTCGAGCCATCGAGCCGGGTGAAGGGCGCCGGCTCGGTGCGGTCCTCATCGAACGGAAGGGCCCACTGGGCCTTCAGGTAGATGGCGTTGACGAGCACCAGCCGGGTGATGTCCGTGATCTGATCCTCCGACAGGAGTTTCGGAATGCGCCCGGCGGTTCGATCCTTGACCCAGGCGTTGATCGTCTCGCGGGACTTGTTCGGATCCCCCTCGTAATCGACGAGCCGAAGGCCGGCACCGAACGCCGCACCCAGCGCGTCGAGGTAGCCCGGCTCGATCGTCCAGCCGCGCTGGGCGAACGGCGCGTTCGCCAACTTCAGCGTGAGCTGCTTCGCTCCCTCGCTGTCCGTCCATGAGGCGTTCCGCGAGGAGAGGATGCGGTCGAGCGAGTTGAGGCCGCTCGCCAGGCTGTCCCAGCCGGACGCGTGGAGCACCTTGTCCATCTCGGTCGCCGTCGTGCCCTTCGCCCCACCGCGGGCCATGGCGAGGGCGATCGCGATGCTCGCCGGGGAGAAGACGGTGTTGCGCTTGCCGAGATCGAGGCTCTTGTCGGCGAGCAGCGCGCGATGGATGTCGATGCCCAGGGCGTCGATCGAGGTCGCGGCACTCTTCGCCGCCGCGGGGTCGGCTGCGGCCCTGGGCGTCGTCGACATCGCCACGGCGAGATCGGCAGTCGCTCCCTGCGCGGGCGCGATCCACGGTGTGCCGTCATGGTCGGCGCTGGCGACCCAGCCGAAACCCGGGCCGGCCAGCTCGCTGAACGACACCGGCGCGACCTTGTACCAGGTGTAGCCGGAGTCGACGACCGGTCCGTCCAGGACGAACAGGCTCGTGCCCAACGGGAGGACGGGCTCGTACTTGATGGAGTCGTCGCTCACGACGGGCTTCGACCGGACGCGCAGGCGATCCGAGACGGTCACGGCGACGACGCCCTTGCCCAGTTCGCCCGGCCGGATGGACGGCACCGCCGAGGCCCCGCTCGAGGGAGCGATCGATGGGGCGGTCGTCACGACCGCGGACGGCGAGACAGGCGACGTCGAGGGTACGGTCGACCCGCAGCCCGCCACGGCGAACGCGACGAGAACCGCTGCCAGCCGACGCCTGGGTCCGGACATCCGATCCCCCTCCCTCGGGCCGCGGGGCGCACCGCCCCGCGTGCCGCGTCAGTAAACCCCCACGCCGTCAGCCGGCCGTCACGCGAGAGACGGCTTCGGCGGGTGTCCTGCAACGGCGCCGTCTCAGAGGCGTTCCCACTCGACCCACCGGGCACCGTCCCACCAGCGATGCCAGATCCGGCCGTCACGGCCCGGGGCGAAGACGTCGAGGCGGTCGGCGGACCAGGAGGACGCCGCCGGCTGCCCGTCGAGGCTCAGCTCACCGCCGAGGGACTCCCAGGCGTGCCACGACTCGCCGTCCCAGTAGCGGTCCCACAGCTCGCCGTCCGGGAAGATCGCGAAGACCTCCATTCGGTCGGGCGCCCAGGCGGTGACGGCCGGGCCGGATACCAGGTGACCGCCCAGGGATTCGGGCGCTGCCCAGGCCTCGCCGGCGAACGACCGATGCCAAAGAGCCCGGTCCCGATCGACCCACAAGAGATCGATCCGGCCCGGGCCCCAGGAAACCGCGGCAACGTCGTCCACGCGGGGACGTTATCAGGCGGCGGGTGAGCTCCCAAGCGAGCTATCAGACTCCGTGACCCGCTCGTCGAGGCGCCGGGCAATCGCCGCGGAGCCCCGGCTGACCGACGCCGCAGCGCGGGCGAGGGTCCGTCGGGCGAGCCCCGGCGTCGCGGTCCGGAAGCCATCGGCATCGAGGAGCAGGCGGTTACGCATCTCCCCCTCGTGGATCCGCTCCCGGGCAAGCTCGAAGGCGAGAAAGGTGTACTGGTTCATGAGGTTTGACTCCTTACCGACGGTGCGTGTCAGGCATCGAATCGCGGGAATCGACACCCCAGCCCATTGCCGCGGCATCGAACGCGGCGAGGGCCGCAATGATCACGAACAAGACCACCAGGACGACCATGACGTACCTCCCGCAGACTCTTCTGACGTAACCTGTATCTGTTTCTCTATCGGTTACGAACAATACCCTCTTGCGCGTAACCTGTCAATAGGCGTAGAGTGGTTACTAATGAACGGACCAATGCCTCATTTCCACGGCGCCCAGCTCGACGAGGCGCTCGACTTCCTGAACACCCGGGAGCTCGTTTCGGGTTCACTCGTCGATCACCTCGAGACGCCGGACCACGCCTTCGCCTGGCTGGCCGCGCGCGGTCTCATCCACGACGACCTGCTCGAGCGCGAGCGCGCCCGGGCCGCCGCGGACCCGGATACCGGCGCCCGCGCCCTGGCCAGGGTTCGCCGCGTGCGGGACGCGCTCCGCGAGCTGACCGACGCCGTCGTGGAACGACGGAAGGCGGCCCCCGCGGCCCTGGGGGAGGTCAACCGGGCGATGCGCGCCCGGGAGGTGATCGAGCTCGAGGCCACGGATCACGGCGTCCGTGTCGGGCACCGCCACGTCGGGGACCCGGTCGACGACGCCCTCGCTCGCCTGGCCGAGCCGATCGTCCACGAGATCAGCGGCGGCCACCCGGAGCGCCTGCGGATCTGCGACAACGACACCTGCCGCTGGATCTTCTACGACGGCTCACCCACCGGTCGGCGCCGCTGGTGCAGCATGGCGTCGTGCGGCAACCGGGCCAAGGCCGCCCGCCACCGCGCCCGGCTCAAGGGCGCCGACCAGCACCTCGCCGCCCCGCACTGAGGGCGAATCTGCCCGCAGTCCCGCTGCAGTAACCGGGGCGCCTCGCTAGCGGACGACGATGTTGACCAGGCGCCCGCCGCCGGCGTGGATGATCCGCTCGGGGGCCTTGCCGCCGAGCGCCGCACGGACCTTGTCCCGGGCCAGCACGACCTGCTCGAGCTCGATCTCGCTGATCCCCGCCGGCACGACGACCCGGTCGCGCAACTTGCCGTTGACCTGGACCGGCACCTCGCGGGTCTCGTCCGTGGCCACAGCCTCGTCGGGCTCCGGCCAGCGTTCGGTGTGGATCGACGACCACGCTGAGCCCGCGACGACCAGTCGCCGTGACCACAGTTCCTCGGCGATGTGCGGGGCGCTGGGCGCCAGCATGAGCAGCAGCAAGCGAACCGCCTCGTCCCACTCTGCCAGGCCGGCGACGCTCGTGCCGCGGTAGCGCATCAGGGTGTTCGCCAGCTCGATGAGGTGGGCAACCATCGTGTTGAACTTGAACGACTCGTACTCGGCGGTGACGACCATGAGCGTCTTGTGGGCGGCCCGCCGGATCGCCGTTCGAGCGGCCTGCTCATCCTCGCCGGCGGGCAGGTGGCCGCTCTCGGGGTCACCCGGCTCGGAGCCGTGCGGGTCCAGAGCGATGGTCCAGACGCGGGTCAGGAAGCGGTGCACGCCGCCGATGCCGCTGGGGCTCCACGGGCCGCCCTGGTCCCACGGACCCATGAACATGAGGAAGAGCCGGACGGTGTCCGCGCCGAAGCGCTGGACGAGCTCATCCGGGTCCTGGACGTTGCCCCGCGACTTGCTCATCCGTTCGCCGTCGGCGCCCAGGATCTGGCCCTGATTGAACAGCCGCTTGAATGGCTCGTCTTCGGCGACGAGCCCGCAGTCGCGCATCGCCTTGGTGAAGAAGCGTGCGTACAGCAGGTGCAGCACGGCGTGCTCCGCGCCGCCCGTGTACTGGTCGACCGGGCACCACGTGTCGACGAGGGGCCGATCGACCGGACCGTCGTCCTTGTGCGGCGAGAGGTAGCGATACCAGTACCACGAGGAATCGACGAACGTGTCCATGGTGTCCGTCTCGCGGCGGGCCGGACCGTCGCACTTCGGGCAAGTCGTGTCGAGGAAGCCGGGATGGTGGAGCAGCGGGTTGTCGCCGTTCCGCTGGTACTCGAAATCGTCGGGCAGCACCACCGGCAGCTGGTCCTCGCGGACCGGCACGATGCCGTCGCGATCGCAATAGACGACGGGGATCGGCGTGCCCCACGGCCGCTGACGGCTGATGAGCCAGTCGCGAATCCGGTAGCCCACGGTCGCCTGTGCCCGGCCGTCCTTCGCCAGCCACTCGACGATCCGATGACCGCCGTCCTCGGCCGGCAGGTCGCTGAATCGGTCGGAGTTCACCAGCCGCTCGTCGACGGTGTGGGCGACGTAGGCGTCGTCCATCGGGTCGTCGGCTTCGGTCCCCGGCGCCGCGACCACCCGTCGCACCGGCAGGCCGAACTTCCGGGCGAAGACGAAGTCGCGCTCGTCGTGGGCGGGCACGGCCATGATCGCGCCCGTCCCGTAGCCGGCCAGGACGTAGTCCGCAATCCAGATCGGGATCCGCTCGCCATTGACCGGGTTGATGGCGTCGGCACCGATGGGAACGCCGGTCTTCTCACGTTCGGTCGACAGCCGTTCGATCTCCGTCTGGCGGCGCGACTGGTAGACGTAGGCGTCGACCGCCGGTTTCACCGTTGGGGCCGTCAGCCGCTCGACCAGCGGGTGCTCCGGGGCGAGGACCATGAAAGTCGCCCCGAACAGCGTGTCCGGCCGGGTGGTGAAGACGCGGATGGGCTCGCCGCCCGCGTGGTGCTCGGACTGCGCCGTCTCGAACGTGATCTCGGCGCCTTCGGAGCGCCCGATCCAGTTCGTCTGCATCAGCCGCACGGGCTCCGGCCAGTGGATCGCGTCGTAGCTCAGCAGCTCGTCGGCGTACTTCGTGATCCGGAAGAACCATTGCTCCAGGTCGCGCTTGACGACGGGCGTCCCGCAGCGCCAGCAGACGCGGTTGGGACCCTCGACCTGCTCGCGGGCGAGGACGACCTGGTCCTTCGGACACCAGTCGACCGGCGCCATCGCGCGATAGGCCAGCCCGGCCTCCAGGAACTTCAGGAAGAACCACTGGTTCCAGCGGTAGTACTCGGGCTCGCAGGTGACTACCTCCGCGCGCCAGTCGAACGTCGCGCCCATGGTCCGGAACTGACGGCGCATGTTGGCGATGTTCTGCATCGTCCACTCGCGCGGAAGGAACCCGCCGCGGATCGCCGCGTTCTCGGCCGGCAGCCCGAACGCGTCGAACCCGATCGGGAAGAAGACGTTCTCGCCGTGCATCCGGTGGAAGCGCGCGATCGCGTCGGTCGGGGTGACGATGTACCAGTGGCCGATGTGGAGGTCGCCCGACGGGTACGGGTACATCGTCAGGATGTACGACTTCGGCCGGCTGCGGTCGTGCAGGTCGGTCTCGTGCAGCCGGAGCTCGTCCCACTTCGCCTGCCAGCGCGGCTCGACTTCGGTGGGCTCGTAGCGCTCGATGCGGCTGCGTTTCGCGGTGGCGGTCACTTCGATCCTGCCCGGCACACAACTAACCCCCCGCCGGTCCTGGCGAGGGGTCTCGGTCGATCGGCGTTCAGGAATTTGGTGGAGCTAAGGGGATTCGAACCCCTGACCTTCTGAATGCCATTCAGACGCTCTCCCAGCTGAGCTATAGCCCCATTGCCTGCCGCGCTCAGGGCTTCTCACCACGCATCGGGCTTCACGACTCCTCGCCTGGACCGTGAC
>JBGPDX010000160.1:0-5580 GCA_041482475.1 Candidatus Limnocylindria bacterium
CATGGGCAAGGTTTTCAAGCAGATCCAGGACGCCCAGGCGAACGCCGCGAAGGAGCCGCCGAAGCGCCGCCGCAAGCGCGCCTGAACACGGAACCGCCGGCCCGTCCCTCGCGGGACGAGCCGGCGTTGTCGCGGGTGCGAGTGTCTAGGGCGCGACTGTTGCGAAGTAGGCGTCCTGACCGTGGCCGGTGCGGCCGCCAAACGACGCGGCGTTGCGGAGATCGGTCCAGTAAGCGACGACGCCTCCACCCGCCGTCGGCGCGATGTTCGAGTAGTCACCGATGAAGCTCGTGGCGAACGGGAAGGCCGCGTTCAAGGTTCCCGCGAACCAGCGATTGCCGGTCGTCGGGTCGGACGCGACGTCGCTCACCGGGGATGTCGCGAAGGTGTTCGGCGCGGTCTGCGTCGCCAGGCTGTAGCGGTAGGTATGGTTGGCGGCGTCGCCCGAGCGGTCGAAGAAACCGATCCGCAGCGTGCCGGCGGTGTCGTAGGCGCCCCATGGCATGAACTGGTCGCCCGACAGCGCGAGTGCCGTGGCAGCGCCCCAGGTCCGGCCGTTGTCGAACGACTCGCTGACGACGACGTCCGAGTCGGTCCTGGCGACGTACGGGTTGGGGTCGACGGGGTGCGGGGTATTGCGCATGTCCGACCAGACGACCGCGAGATGCGCGGCGTTCGTCGGGTCCGCCGTGATGTTGCCGGCGGCCCAGCTGCGGAACGCGCTGTCCTGGTACGTCTGGCGGCCGAATGCGATCGGGTAATCGCTGAAGCCGTCGATCGTCGTGGCGACCTTGAACGGCCCGGCGATCCGCGCGCCGTTCGCGGGGTTGACCTCGACGACCTCGTAGTCGTCACGGCCGGTGGACAGGTCGGTGGTGTTGAGGAAGGCGACGTAGACCCGGCCGTCGACGGCGACGGTGGGCACGGACACGAAGGCCTCGTCGAGCGAGCCCGAGATCAGCGTCGGGGCCGTCCACGTGCCGCCTGCGTCGTGGGTCACGGAGGAGAAGATCCGGGCGCTGACGAAGGAGCCCTTCGGGCCCAGCTGGAACAGACCCCAGGTCACGATCGCATTGCCGGTTCCCCAGGCGGCGACGTATTCCTTGTCGTTGAGGTTGGCGACGCTGCTGAAGACGCCGCTTCCCGTAGCGACCCGGCTGGTCGCCCAGGTCTTGCCACCGTCGCCCGAGTTGGAGACGACCACATCCGGGCTCTGTGCGTTGGTGGGACCGACGAACTTGAAGCCGAGGGTCGCGTAGTAGGCATGGCCGGAGGCGTCGAAGGCGACGCTGGGGTCGCCGGTCGCCTGGTACGGCGAGTTCGGGTCGAGGGGGTATTCGGACCACGTCCGCCCGCCATCGAAGGTGACGTGGGCCCGCGAGTGGATCGTCTCGCCGACGTGCCCGCCGGGGTTGATGGCGAGCTGGTAGTCGTTGGCGCCGCCGATGAGGTTGTTGCCGTTGGTCGGGTTGACGGCGATCGATGTCTCGTTGTGGGGATTCGTCCCCTCGCAGTCGGTGTTGGCGTTCGGCGTCGCCTGGGTCGGCGTCGTGCAGATCGCCTTGCCGGCGGTGGTCTTGGGGCCTGCGGCCCAGACCGTGTTCGTGACCGGCGCCGGGGCGTCGCTGACGTTGTGGACGATGTCGATGGGTCGGACGAAGTCGCCGGCCAGGACGCCACCGGCGCCCAGGGAAACGGCGAGGACGATCGACCCGAAGACGACGGCGGTGCGACGCCGGCGGAGGCCATGACGCAACGGGGACATGCTGGCTCCTTGTCTCGGGCACGCGGGGGTGGTGCGGTCGGGAGGCGTGAACGACGGATTGTGACCGTCCGCAGGCCGGACGTCCAGCCGGCCGTGGCTGAGGGGGGCCCGAGGATCAGTCGAATGTGTCGACGAAGTCCTGGGCCAGCGGCAGGGCCGGGCGAGGGCGCGCCCAGGGGTTCGGCCGCAGTTTGACGTCCTTGCAACGGTTGTCCGGGGCCGGGATGCGGCTTCGGCGGTGCCGCCCGGCTCAGCCGGCGGCGGGCTCGTCCACGGAGATCCAGCGGCGGTCCAGGACGAGGTCCAGCACCGTCGGCCTGTCGGCGGCCAGTGCCTGTCGGAGGGCCGGCTCGAAGGCTTCGTCCGACTCGACACGAACGCCTCGAGCGCCGCAGGCGCGGGCGATCCCGGCGAAGTCGATCCGGCCCAGGTCGGTCGCGATCGGCTCGGCGTCCTCGCGATCCTGGTGCATCCGGATGGTCCCGTAGCGCTCGTTGTCGAAGGCGATGACGACGACCCGGGCGCGCTCCCGCACGGCGGTCTCCAACTCCGCCATGGTCATCGCCAGGCCGCCGTCGCCGACGAGCGCCACGACGGGGCGGTCGCGATGGACGAGGGCGGCGGCGACGGCGGCCGGGAGGCCGTAGCCCATGGCGCCGCTGGTGGGTCCCAGGAAGGTCCCGGGTCGCCGAAAGCGGAAGCCACGGGCGGCCCAGCCACCGAAGTTGCCCGCATCGATCGTCACGATGCCGTCGTCCGGCAGGACGCGGCGCAAGGTGGCGATGGTCCGGCCCGGATGGACCCCTGGCCCGGACCAGTCGCCACGATCGACGACGCTGGCCTCCTCCCAGGCGGCTCGATCCGCCTCGTTCGCCGCGCGCCGCTCCTCGACGAGCGCGGCGTCGAGGACCGCACCGCGGAGCCGCTGGTTGGCGGCGCGGAGGAAGGCCCGCGCGTCGGACCGAACGGCGATGTCCGGGGCCCGAAGGCCGGCGCCGGGCTCGCGAGGCGCGAGGTCGACGTGGGCCCAACGGACGCCGTCGGTCGGGATGCGATAGCCGAAGGTCGTGATCTCGTTGAGCCGCGAGCCGATGACGAGCAGGGCGTCGGCCCGCTCGAGGCGCTCACGGACGAACGTGGGTGAGCCGTAGCCCGCTGTGCCAAGGAACAGCGGATGGTCGTTCGAGATGACGTCGCCGCGGCGCCATGCGGCGATGACCGGGACGTGGAGCAGCTCGGCGAAGCGGGTGAGGTCGCTCGATGTCCGTGCCCGCAAGACGCCGGCGCCGGCGAGGATCACCGGGCGCTTCGCCGAGGCGAGCAGCTGCAGAACCGCGCGAATCTCCGTCACGTCGGCGCGCGGAACGGGCGGCTTGGTCAGGTCGAGCGCCGGCGGGTCGGTCATCTCCTCGTCGAGGAGATCCTCGTGGAGCGACAGGAGCACTGGCCCAGGTCGTCCGCCGAGCGCCTGACGGATAGCCTCGTCGAGCACGCCCGGCACGTCGCCGGCGGACGCCGGCTCCGCGGCGAACTTGGCGAGGCGCCCGAATGTCCCGACCTGGTCGACCTCCTGGAACGCCTCCCGGCCCTTGAACGCCCGCTCGACCTGGCCGACGAGGGCGAACATCGGGGTCGAGTTCTGGCGGGCGGTATGGATCCCGATGGCGAGGTTGGCCGCTCCCACGGCGCGCGTACCGAGGCAGGCCGCCGGGCGGCCGGTCAGCTGGGCGTGGGCCTCGGCCATGAACGCCGCTCCGCCCTCGTGGCGCGTGGCGACGACCCGGATGCCGGCGTCGGCCAGGCCGTCGAGCAACCCCAGGAAGCTCTCGCCCGGGACGGTGAAGGCGTAGCGGACGCCGGCGGCGCGCAGCGCGTCGGCGATATAGCGGCCAACGGTGCGGGGCCCCGTGGCGACCGGCGCCGGTGTCTCAGTCTCGCTCTCGATCGCGGCCTCGGCCTCCGGCTCGATCACCGCCCCGGTCGGCGGCTCGCCCGGGACAGCCGCCTCGACCCGATCCTCCGTCACGGCCACGGTGGCCGCGACGGCCGGAAGGGCGTCGGTGGCCGTCGCGCCGTCCGAATCGGTCGGGCCGGCGCCATTGAGGGCATCGGCGATGCTGGTGCCGTCGGCCGGCGGCTCGACGGTCCTGGTGTCTTCGGTCATCGGTTGATCTCCTCGGTCAGAGGGCGTGCGGCGTGTACATCGCCGACATGAGCAGTCCCAGCACGACGACGAGGGCGACGACGATCAGGATCACGCGGCCGAACCGGGCGCCGGGCAGCACGACAGCCACCTACCGGTAGTTCTGGAACTGGATCGGCACGGGCTCGTCGAGCTCGCGCAAGCGGATGATGACGCGCTGGAGCTCGTCCTTGCTCTTGCCCGAGACGCGAACCGCGTCGCCCTGGATCTGCGACTTGACCTTGGGGAACTCGTCGCGGATCAGCTTCGACAGCCGCTTCGCCAGGGTGTCGTCCAGGCCGCGCCGCAGCTTGATCGTCTGACGGACCTTGTTGCCGCCGGCGGGCTCGACCCGGCCCCAGTCGAAGATCTTGAGCGACAGGCCGCGCCGGACCGCCTTCGAGGCGATGAGATCCTTGACGGCTGCCGCTCGACCCTCGTCGTCCGTCACGAGCGTGAGCTCCTCCTTCGCCTGGGCCAGGTCGACCGTCACGCCCTTGAAGTCGTAGCGCTGCTGGACCTCGCGACGCACCTGGTCGAGGGCGTTGCGGAGCTCCTGCTCGTCGAACTCGCTGACCACGTCGAACGAGACGTCACCGGCCATCCTGCGTCCTCCCGTCGTCGTGATGGTAGTCGACCGTCATCGCGCCTCCAGCAACTCGAGCAGCCGCTCTCCGATCCGGTAGCTGCGGCCCCCACCCATGACCAGGACGGCGTCGCCGGTCCGGACCTGGCCGGCGAGCCACTCGGCCGTGGCGTCGACGGACCCCGGCGAACCGATCGGCACGTCGGGCCGGCGGGCGACCACCGCGTCCGCCAGGCGCGACGGCGATGCGACGGTCGTGTCCGGGTCGCGGCCCGCCCAGATGTCGGCAACGGCGACCGCGTCGGCTGTCGCAAGCGCGTCCGCGAAGTCGTCGAGGAGGGCGGCCGTGCGATGGTACGTCAGGGGCTCGTAGACCGCCCAGACGCGCCGCCCCGGCTCACGCTGCCGGATGGCCGCGATCGTCTCGCGGATCGCGGTCGGATGATGGCCATAGTCGTCGTACACGGCCACGCCGCGCGCTTCGCCCTTCCGCTCGAGCCGGCGGCCGACGCCCTCGAACGACGCCAGGCCGTCCACGATCGCGGTCCTCGGGATACCGAGCGCGCCGGCCACGGCGGCGACGCCGAGCGCGTTCGCGGCGTTGTGGCGGCCGGCGGTCGAGAGGCGCACCGTGAGTGGCGCGTCGCCGGCTCGAGCGAGGCCGTGGATCTCGATCGTCGTGCCGGCGGGGTCCGCGGCGGTCACCCGGCCGGAGATGGCGCGTCCCGGACCCGCTCGCGTCCGCAATGGTTGCGCCGGCGGTTTCCCGATGGCGACCGCGACGAGGTCGCCGTCCCAGTCTCGCAGTCGGGCGACGAGCTCGGCCACGCCGGCATCCCCGACGTTGGCGACGAGCGTCGGCCGCTCCCCCACCCCGCGGGAGCGCCGGATCCATCGCTCGAAGGCCGCGACGACCGCGTCGCGGTCGGCGAAGACGTCCGGATGATCCCAGTCGACCGTCGTCATCAGGGCGATGGCCGGGCGGTACGGATCGAAATTGCCGGCGTACTCGTCGGCCTCGACGACGAACGCGTCGCCGCTCCCCCG
>JBGPDX010000161.1:0-5579 GCA_041482475.1 Candidatus Limnocylindria bacterium
GACGACGATCGCGTTCAACGCCCGCTACCTCGCCGACGTCCTGACCAACGTCGAGGCGGACCAGTTCGCGCTCGAGCTGAACGGCCCGCTGTCGCCGGGCGTCTTCAAACCGATCGGCGACGACCGCTACGTCCACGTCGTCATGCCGGTCCGGACCACCTCCTGAGGGGCCGCGGGTCCCGGAGTCCGTGGCGGACTCGGAGGGGAGCGTGCTCGGGTCACTGAGGGTGCGCGACCTTCGCGGCTACGCCAGCCTCGACGCCGAGTTCGGACCCGGGCCGCAGCTTGTCTGGGGTCCCAACGCCGCCGGAAAGACGAGCCTGGTCGAGGCCATCGTCCTGGCGGCCTGGGGCCGCTCACACCGCACCACGACGGACGCGGAGCTCATCCGCTGGGGCGCCGACGTGGGTCGGGTCGAGGCGCAGGTGGGAGGCGAGACCATCGAGGTCGCGCTGGTCCGGCCGGGCAGCGTGCCCGGTGGCCCGCCGGCCGGCCGGAAGCGCGTTCGGGTCAACGGCGTCGGTCGGCGGGCGTCGGGCCTCGTCGGCCTCCTTCGGACGGTCGTCTTCGCCCCGGAGGAGATGCTCCTCGTGGCCGGCGCTCCGGGGCTGCGCCGGACCGCCCTCGACCAGCTGGCGGGGCAGCGGTCGGCGGCCTATCTGCGGGACCTCGCGACGTACGGCCGGACGCTCCAGCAGCGGAACAGCCTGCTGCGGGCGATCCGCGAGGAACAGGCGGCGCGCGACGAGCTGCGCTACTGGGACGAGGCGCTGCTCGACGCCGGCGGGGCAATCGTGGCCGCGCGGCTCGAGCTCCTCGCCGAGCTGGCCGACCCGCTCGCCCGCGCCCACGCGGAGATCGCGCCGGAGGAGGCGTCGCTGGGTCGGCTGGGCCTGCGCTACGAGACGAACGCGCCGGCACTCGCCGGCGAGTCGCCGCGGGACGCCATCGCCCGGCGGCTCGTTGAGACGGCCGACAAGGAGATCTGGAACGGGGCGACGCTCGTGGGTCCGCACCGCGACGACATCGTCTTCGAGCTGTCCGGCCGCGACCTCGCGACCTTCGCCTCGCGCGGCCAGCAACGAACCGCGATCCTGGCCTGGAAGCTCGCCGAGCTCGACCTGTTGACGGCGCTCGACGGTCGGGCGCCGCTGCTCCTGCTCGACGACGTCTTCTCGGAGCTCGACCCGGAGCGGCGATCGCATCTCGTCCGGCGGATCGCCGGCCTGCCCCAGGCGTTCGTGACGACGACGACGCCGGACGACCTTGACCCGGAGCTCCGCGCGGTCGCCACGGCCTGGGAGGTCGTCCCCGAAGTCGACGGCGCGCGGCTCGTCGGGCCGGTACTGCCGGCGGCCAGTCGCGCGACCGGCGCTCGCCGGGCTGCCATCCCGGCGGACCGGCGGTGACCGGCCGGCGCCGGCCCATGGAGCGGATCGGCGACCTGATTCCGGATGCGGCCCGCCGGCTGGGGCTCGAGGAGGAGCTCCGTACGGCCCGAGCCCTGACGACGTTCGGGGCGATCGTCGCGGAGCGCGCCCCCGCCGCGTCCGGCGCCTGCCGGCTCCTGCGGCTGGACGGCTTCGCCCTCGTCGTGGAGGCCGACGCGCCGATCGTCGCCCAGGAGCTGCGTCTGCGCTCGATCGAGCTCCTCGATGCGTTCGCCGCGGCGCCCGGCGGCATGCGTGCGACCGAGCTTCGGGTGCGCGTCCGGCGGGAAGGGCCGGCCGTATAATCCCGGCACCCTGCCAGCCATCTCGAGACGAGTGCCGGCGACCGTAGCGCACCGCCGGCGCCCGCGCGCCGCGCCCGCCCGGAACGCCGGTCCTCGAAGCTAGAGAGGCCCCATGGCCGTCAGGCTCCAGATGAAGCTCGGCGCCATCTCCGAGCAGGATCGGCTTCCCGACTCGCCCGACACCATCGTCGTCGTCGAGCCGACCGTGTCCGGCATCGCGCGCTCGAAGGGCCACCTCTACCTGCTCGTCACGTCGCGCGTCTCGAACCGCGGGGCAGCGGAGGCGACCCGCATCGCCGCCGAGACGATCCGCAACGAGTACTACTACGACGAGTCGGCCGGCATCCGCGTCTGCCTCGAGAAGGCGATCGCGTCGGTCAACAAGCGGCTCAATCAACAGCGCGACCGGCTGGGGCTGGGCGGGCACGATCGCGACGGCCCGATCGGCATCGCCGTCGCGGTCGTCCGGGGCAACGAGCTGTACGTGGCGACCGTCGGGCCCGCCGAGGCCTACCTCATTCGCCAGGCCCGCCTGTCCACGCTGCCCGATCCCAACCGCGATCGCGGCCTGCCGGCCCGGGCGCTCGAGGCCGAGGTCTGGCGCGGCGAGGTCAACGTCGGCGACTCGGTGGTGCTGATCTCACCGAACGTCGTTGCCCGGCTGGGTCCCGACGAGCTGAAGGACGCCATGGTCACGCTCCACCCGCAGTCGGCGGTGGAACACCTCCACAACCGTTTCGTGGCGGCCGGCGGCAGCGGCAGCGACGCCGCCATCGCCTTCGAGGCGACCGAGGTCGCGTCCACCCAGCGGCAACGGGCGCTGGTCCCGGTCCGGGCGCCCGAGCCGCTCGCCGGCGCCCCCGATCGCTCGCCCATCCCGCTGGCCGACCCGGTCGTCGACGGCGTCGCCGCCGTCCAGGCCGGTGCGCGGCAAGCGCGCGACGTGGCCGGCAATCGCCTTGTCCGGGCGATCCGCGCCCTGCAGGAGCTGCTCCCCCAACGTCGTGCGCCCTATCGCCGGGTCACGCCATTGAGCGCCCGGCGAGAGAGCCAGCGCCGTGCCGCGGTGGCGATCCTGGCTTTCATCATCGTCGCCAGCGGCCTGGGGCTGGCGGTCTTCTTCGTCGGTGGCCAGCAGCCGCGGGAGGCCATCTCGACTGTCACGAGCGGGCAGAAGGCCCTCGACAGCGCGCGAGCGAACGTCGACCAGGTCTTCGCCCCCGGCGTGGACCTCGTGGCGAACGACCCGAACCGGGCGAAGGGCCTGCTTGCCGACGCCTACCGCGACCTCGACACGGCGCAGCAGGCGGGGATCCCGCTCAGCGCGATCGAGCCGGTCCGGGCGCGTGTCGTCGGCGGGCTCGATCGGCTCTACGGCGTCGTGCCGATCGCCGACCAGGTGCTCCTGGGATTCGACCCCGCGGCGAAGCCGCCGACCGACCTGCGGACCGTCGTCCGCGGCCCTGACGGCATGCCATACGTCCTCGACCGGGCGACGAAGGCCGTCTACCGGATCGACCTCAAGGCGAAGAAGGCGACCCTCGTCATCAAGGCCGGCACCAAGGCCGCGGGCGCCACCGCCGCGGCCCCGCTGCTCGTGACGGTGGGCGGGTTGGACCTCCTCATCGTCGACGAGAAGGGCGTCGTCTGGCGCTGGCGGGCGGCCGACTCGAAGGGACGCGGCACCCTCGTCCGCGTCCGGGTGACGGGCGCGACGTCGTGGGGCACCGACGTCACCGCGATCGGCACCCTGCTCAAGAACCCGGACGCCAACCTCTACAACCTCTATGTGATCGACCCGTCGGCGCGGCAGATCCTGTCCTACTCCCCGGCCGCCGATGGAGGCAGCTTCCCGGCCACGAACGCCTGGCTCGTCGCCCCGCGGGCCGTCGACGCGATGACCGCGATGTACATCGATGGCGACGTCTACGTGATCGACCACGGCCAGCTGGTCCGCTACGTCACCGGCAGCAGCGACGGCTGGGCGGCCCGGCCCCCGGGCGACGATCTGCTCCGCAAGCCACCGGAGTACAGCCTGATCGCGTCCGGCTCCGAACGGCGAGCCGGCGTGCTCTATGCCTACGACGCCCTCAATGGCCGCGTCATCGCCTTCGACAAGGCGAACGGCAACTACCGTGAGCAATACCGAATCGCCGGCGGCGGCGACGGTCTTCGGGACGTCCGCGGGATGTACGTGCTTCCCGCGGTCGGGGACGTTCCCGCGACGCTCGTCTGGGTCACCGCGCGGGACGTCCACCAGGCCGCCTTGACCGCCGTGCCCGACGTCGCGCCGTCGCCATCGCCGTCGCCCTCGCCGTCCGGCTCCCCCGGCCCGTCGCGCTCGCCGACGGTCACGCCCAGGCCGTGATCCCGCTCCGCGACGCGAATCCAACGCGGCGTACCCCGATCGTCACGCTCGCCCTGATCGGCGCCTGCTTCATCGCCTTCGCCTACGAGCTGGGCGTCCTGGCGAGCAACGGCGAGGCGGGTCTCGACCGGTTCTTCCTCGACTACGGCGTCGTTCCGGCAGAGCTGACGCGCAGCCTGGCCAACGGCGCCTGGCTGTCGCTGCCCGTCCTGGCCGTCGTGACCAGCCTCTTCCTGCACGGCGGCTGGCTGCACCTGCTGGGCAACATGCTGTACCTCTGGATCTTCGGCAACAACGTCGAGGATCGCCTGGGCCGCCCGCTGTTCCTGGGCTTCTACCTGCTGGGCGGCGTCGTCGCCGGGCTGGCCCAGGTGGCGATCTCGCCCGACTCGACGGTGCCGCTCATCGGCGCGTCCGGCGCCATCGCGGCGACGCTGGGCGCCTACCTCGTGCTGTTCCCGCGGGCCCGCATCCTGTCGCTCGTCTTTCTTGGCTTCTTCTACCAGCTGATCGAGGTGCCGGCGCTCCTCGTTCTGGGCTTCTGGTTCGTCCTGCAGCTCATCGACGGGGTGGCGTCGCTGGGGGCGACGAACGCCCAGGGAGGGGTCGCCTTCTTCGCCCACATCGGCGGGTTCGTGGCCGGCGCGCTCGTCGCGGCCGTCATCCGCGGCCGGGGACCCGGGCCGCTCAGCTCTGCCCGCGTGGGATAATCCGGGCATGGCCGAGGGGCTCGTCGAGATGGTCGTCGAGAGCGTGCGCGTCCACATGCTCTCCAGCCGTCACGTCGTCATCCTCAAGGAGACGGACCGCGAACGGTACCTCCCCATCTGGATCGGACCGTGGGAGGCGAGCGCGATCGCGATGAAGCTGCAGGGCCTCACCCCGGAGCGGCCGCTGACCCACGATCTGTTCGCCGCGACGCTCGACGAGCTGGGCATCCGGATCGAGCGCGTCGTCATCTCCTCGCTGGCCGAGGAGACGTACCATGCCCGGCTGTTCTTCGAGTACGACGGCAAGACGGTCGAGGTCGACTCGCGGCCGTCCGATGCGCTGGCGCTGGCCGTCCGGTCGGGCGTCCGCATCTTCGCCGCCGAGGCGGTCCTGGACCAGGCGGGCCTGGGCGCGGACAGCGGAATCGATTCGGACGAGGAGAGCCAGGAGAGCGGCGCTCCGCTCGAATCGACCGGCGAGAAGATCGTCGACCCGCGCCTCGACGTGTTCCGCGACTTCGTTAACTCCCTCGACGCCGACCTGGGCGGTGGCGAGCAGCGCAAGGGGCCGAGCGGCAGCTAGCCCGGCGCGCCGGTCGTCGACGACCCGAGGATCGGCTCGCCGCGCCCGAGCGCGCGGCGCGGCGCGGCCCACAGCCGCAGCCGGAGGGCCCAGAAGTCGCGGACGGCCCGCAGCACGACCGATGGCTTCGCCCCCGTCGGCGAGCCCGCGGTGCGGGGGTAATGCGGAATGCCGACCTCGGCC
>JBGPDX010000162.1:0-5554 GCA_041482475.1 Candidatus Limnocylindria bacterium
CGACGGCGGCGAGGACGCTGAGGAGCGACTCGTGGATCTCCGTCCCCAGGACGGCCGCCACGAACGGCACGGACAGCGCGGCGAACACCGCCGCCGTGCCCCCGACGAACGCGGGGAAGACGATCGGCCGGCTGGGTTGAGGCTGGACGCGCGTCGGGAAGGACGTGGCGCGGACTCCGAACCGAGGGCTGGCGACGCTGGCCCTGTCGCCCCACCCCACGATCGCGAGTTATCCTCCGGAACGTCCTCTCGGGCTCTGGGTCAAAGGTCATGGCGGGTGGGGACAGATGCCGAACGGGGCCCTCCGGAGGGGCCGCCCGAGCGCCTCGAACGGGTCGCCGGCCGGCGCGGCGTGGGGCGTGGGCGCGGGGTCCGCCGAGCCTAGCGGGCGCGCATCCGGTTGTTCTTGGCGTCGTGGGTGATTTCGGCCAGGCCGAGCGCCTCGAGCAGCGGCGGCATGTAGACGCCGAACCGGCCGCGCAGGCCCTTCTTCAGCCCGTACCAGCCACCGACCGGGTTGCTCGACGAGCGGCCCCATGCCTCGACCGATCCGTCCGGCGCCGGCTTCTGCTCGTCGGCGCCACCCAACGGCATCCAGTCAGCGTGCTTCTTGAGCATGGCGTGAAGGTCGTCGATCGCGCGGAGGTTGTAGCGGAGCTGGGTGCCGCCCACCTGGCAGACGATCGACGGTGGATCCGACGCCTCGTCGCGATACATCGTGTACTCGCTCGTGCCGGGCGGCGTTTTCAGGACCCAGGGATCGTCCTTGGTGCCCTTCCCCTTGGCCATCGTTCGCTCCTCCGTCGCGTTCGCGCGCCCGTGACAACTCGGCTACGGTAACGGGCGCGGGATGAGTTCAGTGTGCATGAGGCTGGCATCGCCCAGCTGGACCCGATTCCCATCGAGCTCGGCCTTGCCGGTCGCCGCGACCGACGCGAAGCGTTGGGTGACTTCGGTTTGCGTCCCGTCACCGTTGTCGACGATGAACACGTCGACGCTCGTCTCGGGCACGCCCATCGCCGTCAGATCGAGCTTGAACGAGTGATGCTCAGTCTTCGAGCGGACGATCTCGCCACTGCACGCGTCGAGCGTCACGCGTGAGCCCGTGAGGAGGGTGCTGACACTCCCGTTCGCGAGCGACGTCGGGATCTCAAGCTTCTTGATCGTCGCGCTGCTCGAAAAGAACTCGATGTACTCGGTCCCGGTGTAGTCGTCGCTCGGATCGGCGGGCGTTCCCGCGTCGCAGGTCCTCGAGGCCCCGGACGCGGAGAAGAAGAACGACACGGAGCGCTGGCCCGAAATGCGCTCGTCCTCGACCGAGGCGATGCCTGACCAGGTGGTCCCGCGCTCGCGGAACGAGAAGTTCGCGACCATCGCGTAGTCGTCGACGGGATTGATGCCGGGCACCGTGTCGGCCCATGCGGCTGCCGGGACGACGATCGCGACGGCGGCGACCAGCGCCAACGAGCGGGCGAGACGACGGAGCATGTTCCCCCCTTTGCAGCAATTGGCGGCCGTGACGAACGGACTACCGAACCCCGGCCGGCACCATTCGCTCGACGAAGTCGGCTCGCCACGCCGGCGCCTCGAACGGGTTGGCGAAGTACTCGGTGATCTTCGCCAGCTTGCCGCCCTTGAATTCGGCGATCCCGACATAGCTGACCGGCGTCCCGTCGCCGTAGTCGATCGTCGCCTCGACGACCTGCACGTCGCCCTCGCCCAGGACCCGGCGGAGCTTCATCTTGGGGTTCGTCCCGGTGGCGGTCGAATAGCCCTCGTTGATCCGCTTCACGGCTGCCTTGCCGCGGATCCGCTCGCCGGACTGCGGCCACTCCTCGACGAAGTCGTCGGCGGCGACCTGTTCCATGGCGCGGCTGAACGCCTGCGGGTCGCCGTCGTCGAATGCCTTCTTGAACGCGTCCATCGCCGCTTTGTTGTCGCCCATGTCGTTCCCCTTCCAGGTGCGTGAAACCTGTTTACTCCCGTCGGCAATGCCAAAACAACCGAGTTATCCACATTCGCGCGGAGCCGCAGCCTGTCATGAAGCTGACGCCAGGCGGATGACTCATCGGCGCTAGACTGCCTGCGGAGGTCCTGATGTCCCAATCGACCCTGCGCGCCGTCGTCGCGCTCATGCTCGTCGCCACCCTCGTCCTGGTCGGCTGCTCGTCGACCAACGCGCCATCGAGCGCCGCCGGCTCTCCGGCCGCTGCCGCCTCGGCCTCAGCCGCGGCCGAGGCGTCGACCGCTGCGGCGGCATCGAGTTCGGCCGAACCAAACGCCTCGATCATCACCGTCGGCGGAGGTGCCAACCGCTGGTGCCTGAACACGGTGCAGGAGGCTTCGGCAGCGCTCGGCCAGACCGTCACGGCGATGCTTGGCGCCGACGTGCCGGGCCTCGGCGGCGGCTGCAACTACTCGGCGGCGGACGGGACGCCGGTCCTGTCGCTGGCGATCATCACCAGCCCGTCGGCCGCGACCACACTCCAGGGCGCCAAGCTGACGCCGGGCATCACCTCGGTTTCCGGCGTCGGCGACGAGGCCATCCTCGTCAGCCAGGCCGGTCCGTTCGTGATCCGCAAAGGCAACGTGGTCATCTCGATGACCATCGTGCCGACCGGCGCGATGGATGCCGCGAAGATGCCGGGCGCCTACGAGCAGCTGGGGAAGGCCGCGGTCGAGCGCATTCCGGCGAGTTAGCTCGCGCGGGAGCCCGCCATGCCGACACCGTTCGACCTCACCGACCGAGTCGCCCTGGTCACCGGCGCGGGACGCGGGATCGGCCGCGAGATCGCCCGAACGCTGGCTGACGCCGGCGCCGACATCGTCGCGGTCGGCCAGACGGCCGAAGGCCTCGAGGAGGCCGCAGCAGAGGTCAGGCAACGGGGCCGCCGAGGCCTGGCCGTGGTCGCCGACGTCAGCGACTCCCTCCAGGTGGACGCGGCGGTCGAGCGCGCCATCGGCGAATTCGGCCGAATCGACATCCTCGTCAATGCGGCCGGCATCGCCCGCCATTCGGCGTCCGAGGAGACGAGCGACGACGACTGGCGGCGGATCATCGCCGTCAACCTCGATGGGACCTACTGGTGCTGCCGCGCCGTCGGTCGCCACATGCTCGAGCGTGGCTCGGGCGCGATCGTCAACATCGCCTCGATGAGCGGCTCGATCGTCAACGTGCCGCAGCCGCAAGCCGCCTACAACGCGTCCAAGGCCGCGGTCATCCAGCTGACGCGGTCGCTGGCATCCGAATGGGCCTCGCGTGGTGTCCGGGTGAACAGCGTCTCGCCCGGCTACATCGCGACCGCGATGACCGAGCTGGGGCTGAAGCCGCATCCCGACTGGCGCGCGACGTGGCTGGCGATGACACCGATGGGCCGCCTGGGGAACCCGGTCGACGTCGCCTACGCCGTGTGGTATCTCGCCTCTGACGCGTCCGCTTTCGCTACCGGCACGGACCTCATCGTCGACGGCGGCTACACCGTTCGCTGAGCCAGAGGACCAACGCGCCGAACGAGCAGCAGCGCCCCGGCGGCCGCGACGGCCAGCACGCCCGCGCCGACCATCGCCGCACCCAGCCCAACGGTGACCGACAGGAACCCCATGACCGGCGGATAGAGAATCGCGCCGACGACGGCCGTGCCGGCCAGCAGGCCGCTGACCGCGGCGGTCCGGCCCGCGAACCGCTCCCCGGCGACGGCCATGATCATCGGGTAGACGGGGCCGAAGGCGAAGCCGACGACGGCGAACAGGGCGACCGAAGCGGCCAGGCTCGGCACGACCAGGGCCGTCCACAGCGCGACCGCCGAGACGACGGCTGAGGTGACGGCGAATCGGAGATGGTCGAACCGATCGCCCAGGACCGCGGAGGTCAGCCGGCCCAGCGTCAGGCCCAGCCAGAACAGCGACAGGGCCAGCGTGGCGGTCCGCAGCGGCGCCGACGCGAGATAGCGGACCAGCCAGCTGGACACGCCGATCTCGGCCGCCACGTAGCAGCCGATGGCGATCGCCAGCGCGACGAGCGGCAGGGCGAACCCCACGCGGATGCGCGAGTCGGCCTCGGCCACCTCGTGGTGGCCCGTCGGCATGTCCGTCAGCGCGTACAGCAGCGCCAGCGGCAGCATCGCCACGGCCGAAGCGAGGATCACCGCCTGCCACGCCACGCCGCCGTCGACGAGGAGGCCGACGAAGAACGGCGACAGCAGCGCGCCGACGCCGTAGAACAGGTGGAGGCCGCTGAGGGCCCGGCCGCGGTTCGTCGTGTAGAGGTCCAGGAAGAGGCCGTTGACGCCGCCGTCGATCTCACCGCCGCCGAGGCCGGCCGGCAGCGCCGCGAGGAGGAACAGCGGCCAGACCGGCACGATCGCCAGCGCCGCGAAACCCACGGCGTGCAGGGCCAGCGCCAGGCCCAGCACGGTTCGGCGCCCCAGACGCTCCGTCAGGAGGCCGCCGCCCAGCGACCCGCTGGCGTAGGCCACCGCGTAGAGGAAGTAGTAGAGGCCCATGTCGGCGTCGGTCTTGCCGAAGTCGCGCTCGATCGACCGGATGAGCGACGGGACGAGCAGCCCGCTCCAGCCGATGAGGATGAAGCCGGCGCAGCCGAGCACGGCGGCCGCGCCGCGGCGCCGGACGAGCAGGAAGGGCACCCCCCGATGCTAGCGGCAGGAAAACCGTCGCTCCGCCCCACTTGACAACTAACTTAGTAGTCACTAAGCTCCGGCCATGACCTCGATCGTCCGATCCGCCTCCCCCACCCGGATGACCGCCGACGAGCGTCGCGCCGCGGTCGTCGCCGCGGGGATCGAGGAGTTCGCCGCCCACGGCCTGGCCGGCGCCTCGACCGACGCCATCGCCCGACGGGCCGGCGTGTCGCAGCCGTACGTCTTCCAGCTCTTCAAGACCAAGAAGGAACTCTTTCTGGCCATCGTCCGCCGCTGCTTCGAGCGCACCCGGCTGGCGTTCCAGGACGCGGCGCGCCGCCAGCAGCAGGGCACGATCGAGGGCTGCAACACCGTCCTCGACGCCATGGGCCGGACCTACATGACGATGCTGACCGACCGGACCCTCCTGCTCGTCCAGCTCCAGGCCTACGCGGCCTGCGCCGACCCCGACGTGCAGAAGGTCGTCCGCGAGGAGTACGGCAAGCTGTATCGGCTGGTCGCCAGGGCCTCGGGCGCGACGCCCCAGGAGGTCCACGCCTTCTTCGCCGAGGGGATGCTCCTCAACATCGCCGCCGCGGTCGGACTGGAAGGTGACCCGTCCGGCTGGACGCTGGCGGACCTGGGAGGTGGCGCCTGACGATCGGCTCGACCTCCCCCTTTTTTGGCCCCCTTACTTAGCAACTACTTAGTAACAGGAGATACGATCGACATGCCCGCTCCCACCCGCGTGATCTGGACCTTTGCCATCACCGCCCTCGCCCTGTTCATGGCCTCCCTCGACAACCTCGTCGTCACCACCGCGCTGCCGAGCATCCGCAGCCATCTCGGCGCCTCGCTGAGCGAGCTCGAGTGGATCGTCAACGCCTACACCCTGACCTTCGCCGTCCTCCTCCTGA
>JBGPDX010000163.1:0-5521 GCA_041482475.1 Candidatus Limnocylindria bacterium
CGATGAAGAGCACCGCGTCGTTGGTGTTGCGCAGCTCCTCGATGATCTTCTTGAGCCGCTCCTCGAACTCGCCGCGGTACTTCGTCCCCGCCACGAGCGACCCGATGTCCAGGGTCAGCACGCGCTTGTTGAGAAGCGTCTCGGGCACGTCCCCGGCGACGATGCGATGGGCCAGCCCCTCGGCGATGGCGGTCTTGCCGACGCCCGGCTCGCCGATGAGCGCTGGGTTGTTCTTCGTCCGCCGCGACAGGATCTGGATGACGCGCTCGATCTCCTTCTCGCGCCCGATGACGGGATCTAGCTTGCCGGCCCGTGCCGCCTCGGTCAGGTTGATCCCCAGCTGGTCGACCGTCGGCGTCTTGCTGGCCCGCTTCGTCTCCTGGGCGGGGCCCGCCGAGGACGACTGCGACAGGACCCGGATCACCTCGTGGCGGACCTTGTCGAGGTTGACCCCGAGCGACTCGAGGACGCCGGCGGCGATCCCCTCACCTTCCCGGACGAGCCCCAGCAGCAGGTGCTCGGTGCCGATGTAGTTGTGACCCAGCCGCCGTGCCTCGTCGATCGCGAGCTCGATGACGCGCTTGGCGCGCGGCGTCAGGCCGACCTCGCCGACGACTGGCCGGTCGCCCCGACCGATGATGAATTCGACCGCAGTCCGGACCTTGGCCAGCTCGACGTTCATGTTCTCGAGCACGCGCGCCGCAACCCCCTCGCCCTCGCGGACGAGACCCAGGAGCAGGTGCTCCGTGCCGATGTAGTTGTGGTTGAACCGCTGCGCCTCGTCCTGGGCGAGGGTCAGGACCTTGCGCGCGCGATCAGTGAACTTGTCGAACCGATCCATCGAGGCCGAACGCCTGTTCCTTTCCGAGCGTCGAAGTGCACCGCCCCGGGCATGCTAGCACGACCACCCTGCTCCGCAACCGACCCCACGGTTACCATCGGCAGCCCTTGGTACCCCTGTCCCGAGCGACCTGCCGGTGATACCCCGGCAGCGGGAGATTCGTCAACCCGCCGACGCCGGATGCGATCTGGCCAGTACCCCGGCAATAAGGATTCGCAACGGCTGCCGGAGGTCGATGCGGCGGAAGGAGCCCTCGGCGGGATCCGCAGGTCAGGATCCGGCCGACGCCTCGTCCTTCGGCGCAGCGGCGGGAGCATCGGCCTCGGCGTCGCCCGGGTCCGCCGCCACGGTGGCCACGGTGGCCTCGGTGGCTTCGGTGGCTTCGGTGGCTTCGGTGTCCTCGGTTGCGTCACCCGCCGAGCGGCTGTCGCCCTCGTCGATCGCTTCGGCCTCGGCGGTGACGGCCGCTCGAGACCTGGCTTTCGCTCGAGAGGTGGTTTTGGCGACCTCGACCTCGGCCTCCGCCGTGACCGGCGGCGGCTGGGGCGCCGCGGGCGCCTCGTCGTCGGTGTCGACCTTTGAACGAGCCTCCTCTGAGGCGGCCACCTGCTCGCGGACCTGGGCAAACGCCGCCGCGAGCGTGTTGTCGATCCCGCCCTCGGGCTCCTGCACGGCGTCCGCCATCGAGAAGCTCCGCTCCGCCCGCGGACGGCGCTCAGCTCGCGGGGCGGCCGGCTGGCCGGGCTCGGGCGCGGGCCGCGCCGGCGGCTCCTCGGCCTGCTTGAGGCTCAGCCCCAGTCGATGCCGCTCGGAATCGAGGGAGATGATCTTGAGCTTCAGCTGCTGGCCCTCGTGGACGACGTCGCCCGGATGGGCGACCCGCTGGTGGGACAGCTCGCTGATGTGGATGAGGCCCTCGAGACCGTCGCGGACGCGGACGAAGGCCCCGAAATTCACCAGCTTTGTCACGCTGCCATCGATGATGTCGCCGACCTTGAAGTCGGCAACGGTCGAGTGCCACGGGTCCGGCTGCAGTCGACGGATCGACAGGCTGATCCGGCCGCGCTCGTGGTTGATGTCGATGACCTCAGCCTCGACCTCGTCGCCCACCTTGTAGCCGGCCTCGGGGTTGTTGACCTTGTTCCACGACAGCTCGCTCTTGTGGACGAGGCCGTCGATCCCGCCGAGGTCGATGAAGACGCCGAACGGGGCGATCGACCGAACGGTGCCCTTGACCTTCTGCCCGACCTGGAGGCTGCTGAACAGCTCGTCGCGCTTCTCGCGGCGCTCCTCGTACAGGGCGACCTTCTCGGACAGGATGAGCCGGTTCGCCTTGCGGTTGACCTCGAGGATCTTGAGGCGCAGCTTTCGGCCGACGAACGGCTGGAGCTTCTCGGCGATCTCCTGCGCGGCGTCCCGCGGCTGGTCGTTCTGCGGGCGGCGCGGGAAGTCGACGATCTGGCTGATCGGGACAAAGCCGCGGATCCCGCAGTCGACGATAAGGCCGCCCTTGTTGTGGTCGATGACCGGCGCCTCGATGATGACGCCTGCCTCGAACTGCTCCTGCATGGCTCGCCACTTGCGCTCGAGCCCGGCGCGCCGGAGCGACAGGACGACGTGGCCCTCCTGCGATTCGGGCTGCAGGACGTAGACGAGGACCGTGTCGCCGATGGTGAGCTGGGGCTGGGTCTCCGCGTGGCGGCCGTAGAGCTCGCGGTTGCTCACGACGCCTTCGCTCTTGGCTCCGATGTCGACGAGGATCTCGTCCTTGTCGATGCGGACGACCTTGCCTTCGACGACGTCGCCATGCTTGAAGCTCTTGATGTCGGAGTCCTGCTCCGCGAGCAGCTCCTCCATCGTCGTCGGCTCGGGGCCCTGATCGCGCTTCGGCGCCTCCGGGAGGTCGTCGTCCGAGGCGGCCGGGGCATCGGCCGTTTCCGCCGCGCTGACCGCGCCGTTGTCGCCGCGCGCCGCGCCTCGACGTGGCGCCGGTCGCATGTCGGTTCCGGCGCCGTTGCCGGCGTCCGCGTCGGCGGCCGGGGCCGGTGCGGTGGGCTCGGCGGTGGGGGAGGTCGGGTCGATGGCGGCGGGCTCGTCGGCGACGGCAACCGCCGCGACGGCTTCTTCGGACGCCTGATCGGTCTCGGAGGCTGGCGCCTCCGGCTCCGGCGTCGTCCCGCCCTGCTGCTCGTTGGTCAAGTGGTCATACCTCTGTCGAGATTTCGCCCTCCGAATCAGAAACGGCCTGAGCACCGCTCAAGCCGCTTTCGGAACGATCAAGTGGTCCGTGGTCGATCAGGTCCGCGGTCCGCTCCTTCGTGCACGAGGGGGGCTGGAACGACGCTCTTCAGCTGTCCTGCCGCTAGGGCCGGGAGAGTCTAGCACACGACTTCTCGCGGCTACAATCGGTCGCCGTGCCGGAATTGCCCGATCTGACGGTCGTCGCCGAGGCCTTCCACGCGGCCCTTGCAAAGCGGTCGATCACCTCCGCGACAGCGCCCGGGCCGCTCGCCGTGCGCGGCACCCCGGACGAGCTCCAGGCACTCGTCGGCCAGCGGCTCGAGACGGTTCGGCGGCGGGGCAAATTCCTGCTGCTCCAGCTCGAGCGGGACCGGGCCGTGGTGAATCCAATGCTCACCGGCCGTTTCCAGCTCGCCGAGCCGAAGGCGAAGCGGCCGACGAAGACCGCCGTCGTGCTGGGGTTTGGCGGGCGGTCCGGGAGCCCGGCCGACGCGGCCCCCTGGACCGTCGGCGCGACGTGGATGCCGGCGGACAGCGCGACCCCCGAGGTCCGCTATCGCGATCCGACCCAGATGGGCAAGGTCTACCTGCTTCCGGCTGCGGTCGAGCGTTCGGTGCCGGGCATGAGCCAGGAGGAACAGGGCCCCGACGCCGACGACCCGGCGCTCACCCTCGACGTCTGGCGAACCCGGATCCGTCGCCACCCCGGCGAGCTCAAAAACCTCCTTCGCAATCAGGCCTTCGTCGCCGGCATCGGCAACGCCTACAGCGACGAGATCCTCCATGCCGCCAGGCTGCTCCCCTATCGCAAACGTGCGTCGCTGGCGGTCGAGGAGGTCGACGAGCTGTACCGCGCCACGAGATCGACCCTCGCCCGCTCGGTCGATACTCTTCGCCTGCGGGTGCCGCCGACGTTCGAGCAGCAGGTCCGCGACTTCCTCGCCGTCCACCTCAAGGGCGGGCAGGCCTGTCCCCGCTGCGGGGCACGGATCAGCGAAGTGAAGGCGGGTGGTTTCGTGACCTCGTACTGCCGCGGCTGCCAACGGTAGACGTGCGGGCAACCTCCCCAATCGCGTGGCACCCGCCCACTGAGGCCCGAGGCGGAGCTCCGCGACCCCTTCGGCCCGAGGTTTCTGTCAGGGAAGCTTCAGCACCTGGCCGGCATGGATCGTCGTCGACTTCCCGAGGCCGTTGAGGCGCTGAAGGGTCGACACCGATGTCCCGAACCGGCCGGCGATGCCGTAGAGCGTGTCTCCCCGCTTGACGCGGTAGGTGCGCGGACTGCCCGCCGTCGCGGGCAGGGTCGGCCTCGGCGTCACGACCGGCGATGCGCCCGGCGGCGGCGATTGGGCGGGCGCCGACGGCGCTATCGACCGCCGAGGCGCCGCCGCGACGGTCGAGGGGCTTGGCTCGACGCCATTGAGCGACGGTGTTGCGCCGCCGGACAGGCGGGCCGCGGCGATCGCCACGAACGCCACCGCGAGAAGAGCGACGAGCAGGAACTGCGGGCGGGCCCGCATCCGCGTCAACGACCCGACAACGGCGGGCAAGCGACCATGGTCGAGGAGGACAGGCGCCGTCCGAACGATCGACCAGCGGGTCACCGTGTCGCCGCCAGGACGGGCGCCCGCCGCCCGATCAGAGCGAGCGGCATCCGTGTCAGCGGGGCGGCCGGCGGCGCGACCGGGCTGGTCCATCGCGGCGAGGAACGTCGGACAGCCGACGTGCCGATCGGTGACGCACAGCCGGCGCTGCTTGTCGACGGCGAGAGGGACCGGTGGCGTGACCGCGCCACAGCGATGGTCGCGCGACGGCGAGGCACTGCGCCACTCGGATCCGTCGGCGACGAGGTAGGGACACAACCGCTGCGTCGCGAATGCGGCGGCGGGAAGGACGATCCGGTTGTCCCGGACGGGCGGACCGCCCTCAGTCGACTCCGAGTGCGACTCGGATGTGACCGTCACGCGGCGAGCATAGCCCACCGCAGCGGCGGGCGAGCGGCATTCCTGCAGCGGCGGCGACCGTCCCGGACACGCAAAAATCCTGGCGACGACCTATTTTCCCGAAAGGCTGCCCTCTCAGTATCTTCGGCGCTGGAGAGCTTAACTTCCGTGTTCGGGATGGGAACGGGTGTGGCCTCTCCGCTAGAGTCACCAGGATTTTCTGCGTCTGGATGTGGTTCGGCAGCGGGCCGTCGCGCGCGAGTCCTGCTCGTACGCGGGGCGCCGAGGATGAGATCTCCGATCTCGTGTTTGTCTGGATCGATCGTCCCGACCCCGGCCACTGACCCCTGGTCAGTTGCTGAAGAGGTCAAGCCCTCGACCGTTAGTACCGCTCAGCTTCATCCGTCACCGGACTTCCACGTGCGGCCTATCAAACAGGTGGTCTCCCTGCGGTCTTACCCGGTTGACCCGGTGGGGAACCTCATCTCGAGGCGAG
>JBGPDX010000164.1:0-5504 GCA_041482475.1 Candidatus Limnocylindria bacterium
AACCTGCCGCGTTCGCTGCGCAGCCTGCGGGCGTTGATCCTCAACGATCGCGAGGCCTGCGGGCTGACGGGCGTGACGGATCGCGACGAGGCCGCTCGGCGGCTGGCCGCGCTCGGCACGACCGTCGTGGTGACCTGCGGTCGCGACGGCGCCATCGCCGTGGAGCCCGACGGCCGCATCGTCAGCGCGGGCGCGCCGATGGTCCAGGTCGACGACCCGACGGGCGCCGGCGACCTGTTCACTGCCGCCTATGTCTGGGCCGACCTCGCCGGTCGCTCCCTCGACGGCCGGCTTGCGGTCGCGAGCATGTATGCGTCACTCTCGCTGGTCGCCGCGACGGCACGCCAGAAGGGCCTGACGCGCGAGCAATTCGAGCTGGCGTTGACAGAACGTGGACAACCGGAACACTGGCTGGAGGAGGCCTGACCATGATCGGATCCAGGCGCCTGGTGGCGCTCGTCGCGGTGGGGGCGATGGTCGTAGGCTGCGCGCCGGGCAGCCAGGTGGCGACGCCATCGGTCACGGCGAGCCCGGTGACAACCCCCGCCGGCCCGTCCGCGAGCGCGGCCGGTTCGACCGCGCCGAGCTTCGATACGACGACGCCGGTGTCGATCGCCGAGTGGGACACCGAGACCTCGGCCGGGCCGTCGGGTGAGATGGACGCGCTCAATGCGGCGTTCCACACCAAGTACCCGAACGTGACGATCAGGCGCACATCCAAGGCGTTCGACGACTACGTCGCCACCATCAAGCTCGCCGCGTCGGCGCCCGACGCCCCGGACGTCTACCAGGGCAACGAGGGCTATTCGGTCGACGCGGCGCTCGTCAAGGCCGGCCTGATCGTGCCGCTCGACGACTACGCCAAGGCATACGGCTGGGACACCCGGTTCGGCTCGCCCGCAACGCTGGACGTGCTCCGCTGGTCGGCCGACGGCAGCACCTGGACGAAGGGCCCGCTCTGGGGGATCGCTCAGAAGGCCGAGGTGCTCGGCGTCTTCTACAACAAGGCGACGTTCCAGAAGCTGGGCCTGACCCTGCCGACGACGTTCGACGAGTTCCAGCAGACCCTGGCCACGGCCAGGACCGGCGGGATCGATCCGATCGTCGTCGGCGGGCTTGACGGCTGGCCGCTGGGCCACATCTTCATGATGCTCCAGGCGCTCTATGAGCCGCCGCAGCAGATCACGAACTGGACGTTCGCGGTTTCGGGGTCGACGTTCGACGACCAGGGCACGCAGCAGGCGGCCCAGGTGATGCAGGACTGGGCAAAGAAGGGCTACTTCTTCAAGGGCTTCGGCGGGATCGGGCAGGACAATGCGGCCGCCCGGTTCGCCAAGGGCAATGGGCTGTATTTCCTGACCGGGCCGTGGGAGAACGGCACGTTCGGGCCGATGGGCACGAACGTCGGCTGGTTCGCCCTGCCCGGGACCACGGCCGGGAGCCCCAGCCCCACGACGGGCTCGCTGTCGATCCCCTACCACATCAGTACGAAGTCGAAATACCCGGACATCGCCGCGGCCTACATCGATTTCATCACCAGCTCGCAGGCGGCCGACGTCGTAGCCGGCAAGGGCGACCTGCCCGCCGCACCGCTCGCGACGTCGAGCGTCGTGGACCCGCAGTCGTCGCTCGGCGAGATCATCCAGGGCTTCAACGACAAGTCCAAGGGCGGGCTGCTGACGCCCTACCTGGACTGGGCGTCGTCGACGATGGGCGACACGTTGTTCGGCGGCCTCCAGAAGCTGACCGCCGGCAAGATCACCCCGGCCCAGTTCACCAGCGAAGTCCAGAAGGATTGGAGCAAGGCCCATCCTGGTTGAGGGACGCCGGTTCGGGCGCCGGCGGGAGCGGGTCGCCGCCTCCGGTCGGCGCCCGGGCGAGCCGCGTCTCATCGGGCTCGTCTACATCGCTCCGGCGTTCGCGCTCTACGCGCTGTTCGTCCTGCTCCCGGCGCTAGACGGCGCGTGGATCTCGCTCTTCAACTGGGACGGCGTGTCGCTCGCCCACTGGGTCGGCCTCCGCAACTACGCCGACGCCGTGGCCGACCCGCTCGTCCAGCAGGCGTTCCTCCACGCGATCGTCCTGGTCGTCTTCTACTCGCTCGGCCCGGTCTGCCTGGGGCTCCTCGTCACGGCCGCCTTGTCGCGGCACCGGGTCCGCGGGCTGACCGCGTTCCGGACGATCGTCTTCCTGCCGCAGATCCTCGCCGCCGTCGTCATCGGCGTCGCCTGGCAGTGGATGTACGACCCGCAGGGGCCGGTCAACAGCGCGCTCACGGCGCTGCGGCTCGATGGGCTCACGCGGGCCTGGCTGGGAGACTTCGGGGTCGCGCTCCCGGCCGTCGGCATCATCGGGACGTGGGTCACGACCGGGCTGTGCGCCGTGCTCTTCATCGCCGGCGTCCAGCAGATCCCGCAGGACCGTTACGACGCGGCGCGGGTCGACGGCGCCGGTCCGGTCCGCGAGTTCTTCGCGGTCACCCTGCCCGGGCTGCGCAACGAGATCGTCGTCGCGCTCCTGCTCACCGTCGTCGACGCCCTTCGCGCGTTCGACGTGATCTTCGTCACGACCAAGGGCGGGCCCGGGACCGAGACCTACGTCCCGACCGTCCTGATCTACAAGCGGGCGTTCGTCAACGGCGAGGTTGGTTCCGCGGCGGCGATCGCGGCGATCCTCACCGCGCTGGTGCTGCTGGTCTCGGTCGGCATCCGGCGGCTCGAGGAGGTGCGCGAGGGATGATCACCTCGCGCGCCGAGCGAACCCTGACCTACGCCGTCGCACTGCTGTTCGCGGCGGCGGCGCTGACGCCGCTCGCCGGCGTCCTGCTGGCGGCGCTCCATCCGCCCGGTGCCCTGCTGTCGGGCATCAGCCTGCCTCAGACGCTCAGCCTCGAGACGTTCAGCGCGGCCTGGGAGCACGGGTCGTTCACGACGCTCATGACGTCCAGCCTGATCGTGTCGACGGCCGTCGTCGCGCTGACGACCCTGGCCTCGATCCCGGCCGGCTACGCGTTCGGCGTCATCCGCTTCCCGCTGGCGAACGTGCTCTTCTATGTCCTGATCGCCGGAATCATTATCCCGTTCGAGGCGGTCATCATCCCGCTCTACTACTCGTTCCGCGACCTGGGGCTGACCAACACCTACTGGTCGCTGATCCTGCCCCAGGCGGGACTGCAGGTCTGCTTCGGGACGTTCTGGATGCGGGCCTTCTTCCGGGCGGCGCCGATGGAGCTGATCGAGGCCGCGCGGATCGATGGCGCGTCCACCTGGCAGGTCCTCTGGCGGGTCCTCTTCCCGATCTCCCGGCCGGCCGTGCTGACCCTCGTCGTGCTGGTCTTCACCTGGTCGTGGAACGAGTTCCTGCTGGCGCTGGTGATGATCTCCGACGAGGCGCACCGCACCGCGCCGCTGGGCCTGTCGGTGTTCAAGAGCCGCTACGGCCTCGACGTGCCGTCCGTGTCGGCGGCGGCGATCCTCGTCGCACTGCCGATCCTCGTGCTCTACGTCTTCGCCCAGCGCCAGTTCATCCGCGGCGTCCTGTCGGGGTCGATCAAGGCCTGACCTCCGCGACTCAACCCGCGGGCAGGAACGTCTTCCGCCGCTCGAAGTCGGCCACCTCGCGGCGAGCTTCAGCGAAGGCAGCCGCGGCCGCGGGGTCGTCCAATCGCTCCTCGACGATCTCCGCTTCCTCGGCCGGCCGAACCCGCCAGCCGTGGCGGAAGACGAGGTCTCCGCCGATCCAGGCACCGACGAGGATGCTTGCCGTGGCCGCGGCGAGGAGGCCGAGCCGCCGGCGCCGCATCGGCAGGGCCGCCGCGGTGGCCAGGATGGCAGCGCTGTTGATGAGCCCGTGGATCGTCGCCGGCCGCCGGGCCGGATGATCCGCCGGGATGGTCAGCCAATCGATCCAGCCGACGAGGCCGGCCGCCGACGCCGTCGCGGCTGCGGCCGCGGTCATCGCATCGCCGAGCCGGACCCCGTCGCGTCCCAGCCACCAATCCCGGAGTTCGGCGGCCAGGGCGAGCGGGATGAGGACGACCGGCCCATCGGACAGGATGGCGTGGATCGGATGACCGTGGACGACCGGGTGCTTCGGAAGGTCCACCGAATCTCCTCCTAGCCGTTGGGAACCGAACGGCCGGCGTCCCCGCGCGGCGCCGAGAGCGAAGCGTAAAGGGCCTCGTAGCCGGCCAGGCAGTCGTCGAGGTTCAGGTCGTCGACCGCGTGCTGCCGGCAGCGCCGCCGGTCGAGCCTTCCCGCGGACCCGACCGCGGCCGCGGCCTGCTCCAGGTTGCCCGGCTCCACGAGATACCCGGTGACGGCGTCGTCGACGACCTCGCTCAATCCGCCCCGGGCGAAGGCGACCACCGGTGTCCCGGCAGCTTGCGCCTCGGCAGCGACCAGACCGAAGGGCTCCTCCCAGTCGCTGGGACAGAGAACGGCGAAGGCCGAGGCGAGCCTGGGCCACAGCTCCGCCCGGGGCAGGGCCTCGTGAAACGTGACCCTGGGATCGGCGACGTGACGATTTCGGAGGACGCGGGCGTAGTCCTCGTCGTAGGCGGTCCCGAAGAGGTCGATCCGTTCACCGGCCAGCAGCGCGATGTCGATCGCGGCCGCCGCGCCCTTCTCGCCGCTGAGCCTGCCGGCGAAGATCAGCCCGTGGCCGCGTGCCTTCGACCACGGGATGCGGTCGACCGGCACGCCGTTGCGGATGACCCGGTCGAACCTGACCAGCGAGCTCCAGGCGCGCGCCTGCGCGTTCGAAACGCCGACGACGATGCCAGGCTCGCTGCCCCGTTGCGCCTCGCGCAGCGCCGCGGCTGCCTCGGGCTCGGGCGGGAGGTGGATCGTGTGGATGATGCGAGCGCGTCCCGCCCGGGCCCGCCGCAGGGCCGGCGGGTCGAAACCGTGGCTATGCACGACGTCGTAGTCGCCGCCCTCGACCATCCCGAACACGTGGTCGTAGGCGTCGTCGACCTCCGCGAGGGAGCGCCGCGGCCGATCATGCCGGACCAGTGCGGCCGACAGGGTCGCCGCCTCGACCCCGGTGTCGATGACATGCGCGCCCGCGATGTCCGAACCCGTAGTGGCATAGACGTCGACGTCGTGCCCGCGCTGGGTAAGCCCAGCGGCAAGATCCGCGAGCAGTGCTTGCGACCCGCCCTGCTGCGGCTCCGAAATGGTCGTCACGAGCGGGGCCACGAGGGCGATTCGGAGCATTGGGCCGCATCGTAGCGGCCCGACGCGGGGTCGAGCTCTCCGGCCGGTCAGCGGCGCTCGCGCTTCGGCTCTTCGGCGAGCTGCCGTTCCCGGTTGGATTCGAGCGGCCGGTCGCGGCCCGGCGGCGTGGCGGCCCGGGTCGAGGAAGCGGCCGCCGATTCGAGCGTCCACGACCAGGTCTTGAGACGCCGCAGCAGCCGGCGCCCGGTCAGGTCGAGGTGGATCGGCGTCACCGCGATCCGGCGGTTGACGACAGCGTGGAAGTCGGTGCCGGGGACGGACAGG
>JBGPDX010000165.1:0-5429 GCA_041482475.1 Candidatus Limnocylindria bacterium
AACAAGAAGGACGCCAGCGGCAACTACGACGTCATGGGCTGGATGCCGGGCGGCCCCGGCGCCGGCGGCAACCCGGGTGCCTTCGACCAGGGCTGGCACTACACCTGGGGCTTCGATTACGGCGGCAAGTTCGCCGACCTCGCGACCTGCAAGGTCACCCCGACTGACCCCGGCGTCGTCGCCGGCTACCAGTTCATGTACGACTGGCAGAAGGCCCACGATCCGCAGAAGGTCGCCCGTTGGGTCAGCACCAACTTCCCCCCGAATACCCCAACCCAGGGATTCCCCTTCTGGACCCAAAAGCTGGGCATGACCATCAGCGGTGACTGGCAGATCGCCAATGCCGCCAAGTACGGCGGTGGCAAGAACTACGCCTTCACCTACATCCCCGTGCCGAAGGCCGGCGACACTCCTGCCACGTGGGCCGGTGGATGGTCGATGGCCTTGATCCCGAACTCCAAGGTTCCCGATCAGGCGGTCAAGTTCATCGAGTACATCACCGGGCCGGACGGCCAGAAGGTGTACACGAAGGAGACGACCCACCTGCCGACGCTCAACGCGCTGCTCAGCGATACCTCGCTGTACGACGCGCAGCACACGGTCTTCCTCAACCTGCTCAAGGACGCCCACAGCCGGCCGCCGCTTGCGGTCGGCGCTATCTACTGGAACGCCCTCACCGCGGCCCAGGGCTCAGTTGAGCTCAACACCAAGACCCCGGCGGCTGCGCTTGCGGAAGTCGCCACCACGGTTCAGCCAAGGCTCGACGAAGTCGGCTGCTGAAATCCGACCCTAGCTTGTCGCGGGGACCGGTCACCGGTCCCCGCGACGTCTATCCACCGCGCCTCTTCTGGGAGGCATCGACATGGCCGTAGCCGCCCGAACGACCAATACCGCCCAGACCGCCCGGCCCTCGCGGTTCAACCTCGGGAAGATCGAGCGTCGGAACCTGAGCTGGGGCCTGTTCTTCATCAGCCCCTGGCTGATCGGCTTCCTGGTGTTCGGGATCCTCCCGATCGTCTACACCTTCTACCTGAGCCTGACCCGCTACTCCGGGTTGCGCGACGCAGTCTTCATCGGCATCAACAACTACACCCGGCTCGCGGCCGATCCGCTGTTCTGGAAGGCCGCCACCGTCACCCTCAACTACACCGTGCTGGCGGTACCCATCGGGGTCGTCGTGGCGATGTTGCTGGCCATCGCGATGAACCAGAAGGTCCGCGAGGTCACGATCTACCGGGCGATCTTCTACCTGCCGTCGATCCTGCCGGTCTTCGCCATCTCGTTCGTCTTCGTGGTCTTCCTCAACCCGGGCTACGGGCTCGTGAACTGGTTCCTGTCATCGCTCGGTCTGCCCTCGCCGAACTGGCTGGGTGATCCTCACTACACCATCATGGCCCTGGTGTTGATCGCCCAGCTGGGCGCCGGCCAGTGGGCCCTCGTCTTCCTGGCCGGGCTGCGCGGCATCCCGACCGAGCTCTACGAGTCGGCCGAGATCGACGGCGCCGGTGCGGTTCGGAAATTCATCAGCATCACCCTGCCGCTGATGACGCCGGTGATCCTGTACGACATCATCATCGGCCTGTCGTTCGGCCTCCAGGTCTTCACTTCGGCCTACATCCTGACCGGCGGCGGGACGCGAGGCGCCGCCGGCCCCGACAACTCCCTACTGACGTACGTCTACTTCATCTATCAGCAGGCCTTCCAGTTCGGCCAGATGGGCTACGCGGCGGCCCTGTCGGTCGTCCTGTTCGTGGTCAGCCTGCTGCTCGCCGGGGCGGTCTTCCGGTGGGCCCGCGGCTGGGTGTTCTACGGGGCTGAGGAAGCCTGATGGCCACGACCGAGGTGGCCCGACCCATCGCCCGGACGGCCCCGACGGGGCGGCGCTACCGGCGTGCACTCACGCACTCGATCCTGCCCCGGTTCGTGCTGATCCTCTTCTGCCTGATCTTCATCGCGCCCTTCTACTGGATGGTCGTGAGCTCGCTGAAGTCGGTTCAGGAAGCGTCGGCGTTCCCGCCGACGCTGATCCCCCAGGCGTGGCGCTGGCAGAACTTCATCGACGCCATCAACTACATCCCGTTCGGGCTCTACGCGATCAACTCGCTCGTCATCACCGTGGGGGCCACGATCGGCGCCGTCCTGTCGAATACCCTCATCGCCTACGGCTTCTCGCGGATCCAGTGGCCGGGCAGGAACAAGGTCTTCTACATCTGCGTGGCGACGATCTTCCTGCCCTATCCGGTCGTGCTGGTCGCCCTGTTCGACATCTTCAGCAAGCTGCCGTCGTTCGGGATCCAGGGAGGGCATTCCTGGATCAACACGTTCCTGCCGCTGATCGTGCCGGCGTTCTTCGGCAACCCGTTCTACATCTTCCTGATGCGCCAGTTCATGATGGGCATCCCGAAGGAGCTGTCCGACGCGGCCAGGGTCGACGGTGCCAGCGAGCTGCAGACGTTCTGGCACGTCATCCTGCCGCTGACGAGGCCGGCCGTCACGGTCATCGGCATCCTCGCCGCGGTCGCGGCGTGGAACGAGTTCCTCCTGCCGCTGCTCTACCTGCAGGAGAACGACAAGTACCCGCTGGCCATCGGGCTGGCGTTCTTCACGAGCGAGCACGACGTCGCCTACAACCTGCTGATGGCGGCCTCGACCCTGATCGTGCTGCCGGTGGTCGTCGTGTTCATCCTCGCCCAGCGGTACTTTATCGAGGGGATCACGGTCGGCGGCGTCAAGGGCTGACATCGCCGCGCGAGGAGCGCATCGACCCGGGCTCGATTCGGGGCCCACGGCGTATGATCGTATGCCGCCTTCTCTTCTCCTTCGCCCTGCCCCGGAGGACCGGCAACGGATTCGATTTCGCCGCCCAGCCCCTCGCCTGACGCCGTCGTCGCAAGCGTCGCCGGCCGACCGATCAGCCTTGCCCGTCTCGAGCAGCGGATGGCGGAGGTCCGCCGCGGGCCGCGTGGGCGCCATCTGCCGCCGGAGCAGGCTGGACCCGAGTCGACGCACCTGGGACGCTGGCTCGTGCAGGAGCTGGTGACCGAGGAGGTGCTCGATCACGAGGTGCGGGCGGCCGGGCTGCCCGGACTGTCGCCGCAGACGCTCGTCACGCTCGTCGAGCGGGTGACCTCGTCGATCGCGGTGCCGGAAGCGGAGCTCCGGGCCTACTACGAGCGTAACCGGGACCTGTACGCCCGCCCCGAGGCGCGCCTCGTCCGCCACGCGGTGACCCACGATGCCGCCGCGGCAGAGGAGATACAGCGCAGTGGCGTCGTCGACGGCGAGCTCGAGGTCCGGCGGGGCGAGCTGTCTGGCCCGCTCGAGGAGGCCCTGTTCGCGGCCAGCGTCGGTGACGTCGTCGGGCCCATCCGAACCGAGCATGGCTGGCACGTCGCCCGGGTGCAGGCGGTGATCCCGGCCTCGACCCGGCCGTACGCGGAGGTCCGAGCGGTGATCGAGGCGGACCTGCTGACCGCCGCCCGTGCCCGGGCCTTCGGGGAGTGGCTCGAGTCCCGCCGCGAGGCCCTGGCGGTCATCGAGCCGGCGTATGCGCACCCGGGCGATCCGGTCCACGGCATTCCCAGTCATCGGCATTGAGCGAGGCGGACGAGTCATGACGCGAGTGGCGGTCACCGGGGGCAGTGGCAAGGCCGGACGAGCCGTCGTCCGCGATCTCGTCGAGCACGGCCACGAGGTCGTCAACGTCGACGTCGTCCCGGCGGCGAGACAGGACGCCCCGTTCCTGCGGGCCGACCTGACGGACTTCGGCCAGACGGTCGAGGCGCTCCGCGGCAACGAGGTGGTCGTCCATCTCGCGGCGATTCCGGCGCCCAGGATCCGGACGGTCGAGCAGACGTTCGAGATCAACATGCTGAGCACGTGGAACGTCTTCAGCGCGGCAGCCCTGTTGCGGCTCGAACGCGTCGTCTGGGCGTCGAGCGAGACGGTCCTGGGCCTGCCGTTCGGTGAGCGCCATGCGCGCAACCTGCTCGACGAGACGGCCGTGCCGGGTCACCACCCGCAACCCGACTACGCGCCGATCGACGAGGAGCATCCGCTCCGGCCCCACTCGAGCTACGCGCTGTCGAAGGTCCTCGGCGAGGAGATGGCCCGCCAGTTCGCTCGCTGGACGGGCATGCCGTTCATCGGCCTGCGCTTCTCGGCCATCCGCGAGCCGGCCGAATACGAGGCCTTCCCGGACGCTCAGGACGACGCGCACAGGAGCGAGTGGAACCTGTGGGCCTATGTCGACGCCCGCGACGTGGCCCAGGCCTGTCGCCTTGCGCTGACCGCGGATGTCAGCGGCGCCGAGGCCTTCATCGTCGCCGCGGGCGACACCGTCATGAACGCCTCCAACGCCCGGCTGATGACGGAATGCTTCCCGTCGGTGGCGCTGCGGAAGGGCACCGGCGACCACGACACGCTGCTGTCGATCGACAAGGCGCGGCGGATGCTGGGTTACAAGCCGGCGTACTCCTGGCGGGCTGGCGCGGCCGGCGGAGTCGGCGCGGCCGCGGGCGTCGGTGCCCGCCGGACCGCCTCGGACGGGCACCGGGCCTGATGGACATCCTCGCCGCCGAATCGACCAACCTGTTCGTCGGGACGGAGGACGAGCCGCGCCAGATCGTCCGCGTCCGGGTCCGTGGCGGCGAGCCGCGCGACGGCCGGGCGCCCAGCGCCCTGCGGATCGAGGGCGCCCGCGTGCGCTCGCAGGACACGCTGTCGCTGGGACCGCTGGCGAACGGCGAGGAGGCCCGCCTGGAGATCGGCGTGGTGGTCGATGGTCCGGTCAGTGCCGGCGAGACGCTGGCCGCCGAGGTCGTCGTCGACGATGGGCCACGAACCGTCCGCCACGCGTTCGACCTCGTCGTCGCCGAGCCGGGCTGGCGGATGTTCATGGTCTCCCACTTCCACTACGACCCCGTCTGGTGGAACACCCAGGCGGCCTACACCGAGACCTGGGGAACGACCATCCAGTACCGCATGCCGTTCCAGGAGCCCGGCCTGGCCCTCGTCAAGGCCCATCTCGAGACGGCTCGCCGCGACCCGGACTACAAGTTCGTCCTCGCCGAGCTCGACTACCTCAAGCCGTACTGGGACGCCTATCCCGAGGACCGCGCCTACATTCGCCAGCTGCTGGCGGACGACCGTCTCGAGTTCATGGGCGGCACGTACAACGAGCCGAACACGAACCTGACGAGCGCCGAGTCGACGATCCGCAACGCGATCTACGGCGTGGGCTACCAGCGCGACGTGCTTGGCGGACGGCCGGCGACCGCCTGGCAGCTCGACGCCTTCGGGCACGACCCGCAGTTCCCCGGGATCATGGCCGACGCCGGCGTCTCGTCGAGCTCGTGGGCCCGCGGCCCGTTCCACGAGTGGGGACCGCACTGGGTCCGCGGTCCCGCTCGCGTCGCCATCGCCGAGAT
>JBGPDX010000166.1:0-5302 GCA_041482475.1 Candidatus Limnocylindria bacterium
AAGCGCCTTGCGGCTTTACTGGTGCGATTGAACGCACCACCACATGCGGTATTAGCCACCCTTTCGGGCAGTTATTCCCCACTTCGGGGCAGGTCACCCACGCGTTACTCAGCCGTCCGCCACTAGCGACTCGAGCAAGCCCGAGTCACCCGTTCGACTTGCATGTCTCATGCACGCCGCCAGCGTTTATCCTGAGCCAGGATCAAACTCTCCAAAAGAACACCCGCAACCTCGCGGCTGCGGCTTGGTTCCGAGGGTTTGAACCGCTCGCACATCCTTACCGGATTTCCTACCACTCTTCAGTTGTTAAGGTGCAGCTTCCGGGGCACAGGGGCCACCGGCGCAGAGCCTTGATGATGGGGCTTTGCGGCCATGGTGTCAAACCGGGCAGGCCGCCAGATCGGGTCGCCGATCCGGGGATTCGACGCCTCCGGAGGCGACACGAGGCGGGAATACTAACGACGACCCGAGCGGGCTGTCAAACGGCCGCCGGTCCTCGCGGGAACCGCCGAACGGGCCATCCGACAGGCCCACCAATGCCTCCGCTCCGGGCCAACCTGCAGATGGGTATCAGATCGGGCTTGTCTCGACGAGCAGGATCAACGCCGCGCCGGCGAGCCAGGCAAGCAGCGCCAGCTCCGCGCTCGCGGGCACGCCGAGCGGCCCGGTCATGACGACGTAGATCACCAGCCCGACGACGGCGGCAGCGCCTGCCTTGGCGAGCCGGAGCAGGATCTCGGCCAGCAACTCGGGCACGTCAGACCGCCCGCCGTCCCTGGAGGGCGCGGATGAGGGTCACCTCGTCGGCGTACTCGAGGTCGCCGCCGACCGGCAGGCCCCGGGCAATCCGGCTGACGACGCCGACGACACCCTCGAGCCGTTCGGCCAGGTACATGGCCGTCGCCTCGCCCTCGAGGGTCGGGTTGGTGGCGAGGATGACCTCGTCGAGTGGCGCGCCGTTCCGCTTCGCCTCGTCAGCGCGGGCGAGCAGCTCGCGGATCTTGAGCCGCTCCGGGCCGACGCCGTCGATCGGAGAGATGGCACCGTGCAGGACGTGGTAGAGGCCGCGAAACTCGCCGGTCCGCTCGAGAGCCAGGACGTCGAGTGGTTCCTCGACGACGCACATCCTCCGGTCGTCCCGGGCCGGATCACGGCAGATCGGGCAGAGCGGCGCATCGCTGATGTTGAAGCAGCGGTCGCAGAACACGACCTGATCGCGGACGGCGACGAGCGCCGCGGCAAGGGTGCGGGCCTCACCATCGGGTGCTCGAAGGAGGTGGTACGTCAAGCGCTGGGCGGTCTTCGGACCGATCCCCGGCAGGCGGGCGAACGATTCGATGAGCCGCGCGACCGGCTCGATGAGGGGTGTCGGCACGGGCGCGCGAGCAGTCTAGAGGCCGGGCAGGCGCAGCCCGCCCGTGACGGCCGCCATCTTCTGCTCGGCGACTTCGCGCGACGCCCGCAGCGCGTCGTTCACCGCGGCGACGATGAGGTCCTGCAGCATCTCGACGTCAGCCGGGTCGACGGTCGACGGGTCGATCGTGACGGACAGCAGCTCCTGCTTGCCGCTGACGGTCGCCTTGACCACGCCGCCGCCGGCCGAGCCGTCGATCGACATCGACTCGAGCTCGGCCTGGATCCGGACCATCTCCTGCTGCATCTGCTGCGCCATGCGCTGCAGGTTCGCCATGCCCATCCGTCGTCCGTCCTCCGTTCCCTTGTTCGCCAGCAATGCGTAGCGCGGCGGGCGCTCAGGACACCTCGCCGACGTCGACGAGATCGTCGGCGAAGATCCTGCGCGCTTCGCTCAGCACGAAGGCCGCTTCGGCATCGGCCGGCGGCGCGACCAGGTCGAGGTTCGTCGCGACGGAGCGGACGGTCACGGCGCGGCCGAGGAGCTGGCCGACCGCCGCCTCGAGCTCCGGGCGCTTCCGCTCGGCATGGTCCTTGAGGAACGCCTTCGCCTCGGGGAAGCCGAGCGTCACCAGCGCGCCCTCGACACTCAGCGGGCGGCACTCGCTGATGACCGCGCGGGTAGCCGGACGCACGGACGCGACGAGCTCTGACCAGCGTTCGAGAAGGGTGGCCAGCTCGGCGCCTCCGGCAGCCGGCGATGGCGAAGCAGGCGCGGCGACAGCCGGCCGCTTTGGTGCGGCGGCTTGGCCGACGGGGACCGGGCGCGATCTTGGGCGGCGGGCCGTGGTCGCCGCGGGCGTAGCGGCGGCTGGTTCGGGCGCGACGGGCTCCGCCTCCCTGGACGCGGCGGGCTCGGTGGATTCGGGCGCCGCCGGCGTGGCGACGACGGTGGGAACCGGAGCGGAAGGCTGGGCGACCTGCTCCGCGTCGGCGAACAGGGCGAGCTCGAGCTGGAGACGAAGGCCGCCGGTCCCGGCGCGGTTCGGGTCGATGGCCGCGAGGCGCCGCGCGGCAACGGCGAGGCGCCGCGCCTGGCCCGCGGATCCGGCGGCCGACAGCGCCGCCACGAGCTCCCCCCGGATGGCCTCGACGACCTGATCGAGGAACACCCGCGCGTCGCGGCCGCGGTCCTCGAGCTCATCGAGGATGCGAATGCCGGCGACCGCATCGCCGCTGACGAGGGCCTCGAGAAAGGCGCGGATCGACTCGGCCTCGGCGAGACCCAGCAGGTCGCGGACGCGGGCCTCGTCGAGCCGGTCTCCGCCCGACGCGAGCAGTTGGTCGAGCATCGATTCCGCGTCGCGCATGCCACCGGCCGCCAGCCGGGCGATGAGGTGGATCGCCCCGGGCTCGGCCGAGCGCCCGTCGGCGTCGAGGATGCGGCTCAGCTTGCCCTCGATCTCGGCGACGGTGAGGCGGCGGACGTCGTAGCGCTGCAGCCGGGACAGGATCGCCGGCGGGAACTCCTGTGGATGGGTCGAGGCGAACATGAAGACGACGAAGTCGGGCGGCTCCTCGAGCGACTTCAGCAGCGCGTTCCAGGCATCCTTCGTGATCTGGTGGGCCTCATCGAGGATGTAGACCTTCCGACGCAGGTCCGTCGGGGCGTAATTGATCCGCTCACGCAGCTCGCGGATCGCGTCGATGCCGCGGTTCGATGCGGCGTCGATCTCGACCAGGTCGAGGGCGCGACCCTCCCGGATGGCGACACACGACGGGCAGGTGTCGCATGGATCCCCGTCCTGGAGGTTCGTGCAGTTGAGCGCCTTGGCGACGATCCGCGCCAGTGACGTCTTGCCTGTCCCCCTTGGACCGACGAACAGGATCGCGTGCGCGACGCGGTCGGTGCGGACGGCGTTCCGCAGGGTCTCGACGACCGCCTCCTGGCCGACGATCTGGCCGAAGGTCTGGGCCCGCCAGCGCCGATAGAGCGCCTGGTGCGGCGCCGTCGTGCTCTGCGCGGTAGGAAGTTGCACGGTCGGGCTCACGTGACTCCTGGGGGCGCCCGAAACGGGCGGCGATTGCCGTGCACCCTCCGTCGACCGGACCGTTCCCGCGCCCACCGCAACGAGCAACTCAGACCAGGCCATTCCGCGGCACCCGACGAAGATCGCTTAGTGCTGCTTCCTTCCGGACCTGACACGGTTCGCGAGTCGCCGCTGCGCGGGACCCGGCCCTCAACGTCGCTCGAGGCGTCGGCACTCGAGGACGGAGGCCTCGGGAGGGGATTCAGCCCTGCTGGAGCGGATTGCAGGTACAGGGCACCGCTAGTTCCCCGCCTAGCACGGCACCGGCAAGTGTACCGCGGAGCTGCGTCAGGCGGCATTCGGGAGGGCACTCTCAACACGAAGCAGCCACTCGCGCCCCGAGGTCGCAGGCGGAGCTCCGCGACGCCATGCGTCCGAGGATTTTCTGGCGGAGAGGGCGGGATTCGAACCCGCGACGGGTTTCCCCGAACCGCATTTCCAGTGCGGCGCCATAGTCCACTAGGCGACCTCTCCGCGGAGTGAACGAAACCGGCCGGAGGTCGTCCGGCCGGTCGAGTGGGCCCGATGTCTGGCGGAGAGGGCGGGATTCGAACCCGCGGTGCTTTCGCACACCGCTTTTCGAGAGCGGCACCATCAACCACTCGGACACCTCTCCGCGGGAGAGGATACCAGCGGTTTCCGGAGCCCTACGGCCTGGCCTGTCCGGGAGCGGCGACGAACAGCTCCTCCGCCTCGTCCCGGCGGATGCCGCTGACGACTTTCATTCGTCGCGGCAGGTCCGGGTGCTGGGCCAGCTGGATGACGGTCCCGGCGGCGCCGTCGGTTCGATTCGGAACGGCATAGACCAACGTTTCGACATCGCTCTCGAGCAGCGCGCCGACGCACATCGCGCACGGCTCGAGAGTCGCGAAGATGGTCGCGTCGCCCAGCCGGCCGGTGCCGAGTCGGCGAGCCGCTTCACGAAGTGCGACGACCACGGCGTGGGCGGTCGGATCGTTGGATTCCTGGACCCGGTCGTGGGCCCGCGCGACCATTGCCTCGTCGACCACGGCGACGGCGGCGATCGGGCGCTCCCCCCTGGCGAGGGCGTTGCGCGCCTCGGCCAGGGCCTCGCCCATGAACAGCTCGTAGTTCATCGCGGCGATCATACAGTCGGACCGAGGCGCGCTAGGATGCCACCGGTCGGCGAGAGGACCTGTGCTGGAGACGCGATGGCGAAGACACGACGAATCGGCATCCTCACCGGCGGCGGCGACGTGCCCGGTCTCAACTCGGTCATCAAGAGCGTCGTCTACCGGGCGACCGAGATGGGCGACGAGGTCTACGGGATTCGACGCGGCTGGGAAGGGCTGACTCACGTCCGCGTCGGCAGCGAGCTGGATCGCGACTACATCCGGCCCCTCGACCGCGCCAATACCCGGACGATCGATCGGACCGGCGGGACCGTCCTCCACACCTCGCGGACGAACCCGAAGAAGCTCAAGGCGAGCTCGGTCCCGTCCTGGTTCGACCGGTCGAGGCTGGACAAGCTCGAGGTGGCTGAGGGCGTCTTCGACTTCACGCCGGTCGTCCTCGACAACCTGTCGGCGCTTGGCATCGACGTCCTCGTCACGATCGGCGGCGACGACACGCTGAGCTTCTCACGGGTTCTGACCGACGGGGGTTTCCCGCTTGTCGCGATCCCCAAGACGATGGACAACGACGTCCAGGGCACCGAGTACTGCATCGGCTTCTCGTCGGCGATCACCCGCGCCAAGGAGCTGATCAACCGCCAGCGAACGACACTGGGCAGCCACGAGCGGCTGGGCGTGTTCCGGATCTTCGGCCGCGACGCCGGGTTCTCGGCGCTGTTCGCGGCCTACGTGACGTCCGCCCGCTGCGTCATTCCCGAGGTGCCC
>JBGPDX010000167.1:0-5297 GCA_041482475.1 Candidatus Limnocylindria bacterium
CCTTCGGGTCGAGGTAGTGGAACAGCGAGTAGGGCTGAAGGCCCTTCGCGTCGGGCCACAACGAGCCCAGGATCTCCAGGAAGTACGACACGAGGACCACCGCCATGGTGATCCCGAGCGCCGGTGACAATCGATCGAACGACACCGATGCGGCGAGCCCGATCGCCGCGATCGCGGCGAACAGCAATACGCCGTTGAGCCAGACGAGGACGACCCGATCGAGCGCGATCTCGGCGGCCACGCCGTTGACGCTGGCGCTGACATACGTCCCGACGAGAAACGCCGCCATCACGACGGCGACGAAGATGACGGCGCAGACGAGCAGCGTGAAGTAGACGACGCGGCGCGGGATCGGCCGGGCGAGGAGCACCTCGAGCGTCCCACGCTGCCGCTCCCCGGCGATCGCCGTCGTGGCGAAGCCGACGGCGAAGACCGACGACAGGAGCAGGGCGATCGGGTGGATGAAGCCGATGGCGACGGCGCCCGGCAGCGTGAACAGGTCGCCGCCGCCGAACTCCGCGAACTGCCGGGGGATGAGCCCGCTGTTCATGATGTCGCGGAACTGCACCCCGAACTGCGCGTAGATCAGCGGCATGAGCGAGCCCCAGGCAGCCATCGCCGCGGAGATGACGACGAGCCGCAGTGCGTTCGTCCGCAACGTGTGGAGGAAGAGCGTTCGGTTCATCGAGCCGCGGCCTCCTTCGCCGCACCCGGCTCAGCCGCGGTCTTCGGTTCGGTTGTCGCCCGTTCGGTCGCCGCCGCCGGCGCATGCCTGGCCAGCGTGTCCTCGTCGGCGTAGAACTCGAGGAAGGCCTCCTCGAGATGCGCCGGCTCGATCGTCAGGTCGCTGATCGGCGCGCCGGCAATTGCTTTGAGGAACGGCGCGACGTCCCCCTCGAGGGCGCAGGACAGGCGGCCGTCGGTCTGCTGGATTGCGCTCACGCCGGGGACGCCGGCGAGGACCGGCGCGGGGCCGAACAGCCGCATCTCGACGTTCCGCTTGCGACGGGCGAGCAGGGCCGCCACGTCTTCCAGCGCGACGAGCCTGCCGGATCGGATGATCGCCACCCGGTCGCAGACGCGCTCGACCTCCGACAGCACGTGCGACGAGAAGAAGACCGTTCGGCCGGCCGCCCGCAGGTCGTCGAGGACGTCGTAGAAGGCGCGCTGCATGAGCGGGTCGAGTCCCTCGGTCGGCTCGTCGAGGATCGCGAGCTCCGGATCGTGCTGGAGCGCCTGGATGATCCCGATCTTCTGGCGCATCCCGCGCGAGTAGTCGCGAACGGGACGCCGCAGGGTGGCTTCGCTCAGCTCGAGGCGATCCAGGAGCTCGGCGCGGCGAACCGCCGGCCTGCCCGTCAGTTGGACGAGGTAGTCGAGCAGCCGCTCCCCGCTGAGCGAGTCGTACAGGGCGATGCCGCCGGGCAGGTAGCCCACCCGCCGCCGGATCTCGACCGATTGACGGACGGCGTCGAAGCCCAGGACGGTCGCGTGCCCGGCCGTCGGATGGAGAAAGCCGAGTAGCAGCCGGATCATCGTGCTCTTGCCCGACCCGTTGGGGCCAAGGAATCCGAAGATCTCTCCTTCTCGAACGGCGATCCCCAGGCCGTCGAGGGCGAGCGTCGTGGCCGCCGTTGCGCGGCGTCCAGGCCGGTGGATGGGCGGGCCGCTGCGTCCGTAGCGCTTCGTCAGCCCGGTCGTTTCGATCGCGTCCATCGCGTCACGATACCGCCATCCGTTGGAGAGCCGGGCCGTAGACTGCGGCGAACGAGGAGGGTCGTCGATGCCCAAGCGCGTGCTCAGTGGCCCCGGCATCGTGCCGGGCAGTCTTCCGTTCAGCCCCGTCGTCGAAGCGAACGGCTTCGTGTTCCTGGCCGGCCAGGTCGGCGATGTGCCGGGGACGCCGGGTCCCGTGCCGGGCGGGATCGAGGCCGAGACGCGGGCGATGCTCGACAACGTCGGCCGCCTGCTGAAGGCTGTCGGTCTCGACTACCGGGACGTGGTCAAAGCGACGGTCTACCTCCGCGACATGGACGAATTCGCAAAGATGAACGCGGTCTACCGCGAGTACTTCGCGACCGAACCGCCGACGCGGGCGACGGTCGGCGTCACCAGGCTGGCGAGCGAGTTCCGGATCGAGATCGAGGTGATCGCCAGCCGCTGAGGCGAGGATCGCCTCCTACCGCGTCACCCGGAGCTCGTCGATCGCGACCATCGGCCGGCCCGCCGTGCCGAGTACCTCGATCCTGATCGTGTGCGCCCCCGACGTGGACCAGCTGGTCGAGAAGATCGTCCGCCGGGCGGTGAAGCCGGAGGCTCCCAGGTCGACCGTTCGGACGAGCCTGCCGTCGACGTAGATGCGCGCCCGCCCGCGTGTGGGGCCGACCGGGCCGTTCCACGAGACGGCGCGACCGGAGAAGGCCAGCGAGGCGCTCGCTCCGGCCGTCGTCGAGTAGCGGACGGTCCCGCCGGCGTAGCTCCGATAGCTCGCCTTCGACCAGATGCCCCTCCACGCGATGGCGCTGTTCGTGTCCTGGTAGGCGACCGTCGTCGTCGTCGTCGCCGCCGGCGGGTCGCCCAGGTTCGGCGCCTTGTCGGACACCGTCGCCATCAGCTTGATGACTTTCTTGACGTACTTCGTCGAGAACGGCGACCACTTCGATGGGTTCCGCTCGCCCGAGCCGGTCAGCCACCAGTGGGCGACCGCGGGCCACGAGTCGAGCCAGTTGTAGAGGGCGATGAACTTCGCCCGCGCGACGCGCTCCTGGTTCCGGGGCGTCGGTTTGGCCCTGGCGTCGCCCAGGTAGAGCTTCGCCCAGGCCGGCCAGTTCGAGGGAAGGATCTGGTACTTGCCGTACGCGCCGGACGTGGCATTCCGGGCATCGTAGCGACCGCCGGACTCGACCTCACCGATGGCGTTGGCGAACCGGTTCAAACCCTCGGGTTCCCTGGCGGCGACGGCGGCAGGAAGCACCGCAACGATGAGTGCCGTCGCGATGATCGTGACGAGCGCCGCACGTCGGCGGCCGGCCGGCACTGGCAATGGAGCTCCTTGCTGCCTGAGCGGCGCGCCGAGCGCGCCGAGCGATGGCGAGGCGCGGGCCGGATGGGAGCGTGGTCTACCGCGTGAGCTGCGGTCCCGGCCGAGGCGCTGTTCGGTCTGCCGGGCGCCGACGCCCGGATTTGGGGACGGCAAGGATATGGGCGTCGTCAGACCGGCGGCAATAGCCCGACCGGGCTGTTCGGACGCCCCCGGTCACGCTCAAATGGTGCGTCCTGGCAACACGTGGCGGGCAGCTCGCCTCGTCAGCCAAGGCCGAGCAGGAACGTCGCGGCGCGGTCGAGCGCATCCTCGAGGACGGGCTTGAGGGTGTGGCCGAGGCGCGGGTACGTGACGAGCTCCGCGGCTCTTAGTCGAGGCACCGCGGCCCGGAGGAGATCGAGGCGGGCGAACGGATCCGCCTCACCGGACAGCAGCAGGACCGGACAGCGGATCGCCGGCCAGTGCGACGTTCTCGCCTCCCAGGCGTCGTGATCGCCGGGGGCGTGGAGCGGGTAGCTGAACAGGACGAGCCCGACGTAGCTGGTGTCGGGCTCCGCGGCGGCCAGGCTCGCGACGCGACCACCGTACGACTGGCCGCCGACGGCGACGCCCGGACCGTCGGGGACGATCTGGCGAAGGACGGGCACCGCATCCTCGGCCCGGCGACGCGGCAGGTCGATGGCCGTGGCCCGGACGCCCCGTCGCCGCAGGCCTTCGACGTGGCGCGCCATGCTCGCCGCCGTCCCGCTGGCGCCATGGCCGATGTAGACGTGGATCGACATGCTCGAAGGGTAAGGCCGTCGAGCCCGACCGCCGTCGAGCCCGACCGCCGGCGGCCCCCGCGACGCCGCCGTCGTTATCCTCGTCGTCGTGCTGGTGGACGACCGACCCCGCTGCTGGTGGTCAGGCGGATCGGCCGGCGCGGACCCGCTGATGGTCGACTACCACGATCGCGAGTGGGGCGTGCCGGTCGGCAACGACGTCGAGCTGTTCGAGCGGCTCGCGCTGGAGAGCTTCCAGGCCGGGCTGTCGTGGTCGACGATCCTGCGCAAGCGCGAGGCGTTCCGGTCCGCGTTCCGTGGGTTCCGGCCGAGCATCGTGGCGGCCTTCTCCGCCGACGACGTCGAGCGGCTGATGAGCGACGCGGCCATCGTCCGCAACCGCGCCAAGATCCAGGCCACGATCGCCAACGCGGCCGCGTTCGTCGACACGAGCGCCGCCTTCGGCTCGTTCGACGCCTATCTGGGGTCGATCGTCGAGCGTCCGCCTGTCCGCCTGCCGGCGACCGCGACGGCGTCCGACGTTCCGGCGACGACGGCGGCGTCGGATGCCCTGTCGGGCGACCTCCGCGGGCGTGGCTTTCGGTTCGTCGGCTCGACGATCGTCTACGCCTTCATGCAGAGCGTCGGCCTCGTCGACGACCACGTCCCCGGCTGCTGGCGGTACGTCGGCGGGCCCGCGTCGGCCGGCTAGACCTCGCGGCGCTCCAGGGACCACGCGGCGATGGCCAGGACGATCGCGATCCAGACCACCGACCAGATGACGAACTCGGCTGGTGGCGGAGTCGACGCAAAGAACGGGTTGGCCTCCGCCCTGGACCCCGCGGCGGCGCCCGCGCCGAACACCACGAGGGGCGGCTCGAGGCCGAAGACGACGCCGCGCCACAAGCCGTCGGTGGGGAAGATCCAGCGCGACGCGCGAGCGACGCTGACGAGCGCACCCACGTCGAACAGCTGGCCGATGCCGGCGAACACGCCCGCCATCCAGGCCAGCCCGAACATGACGACGCAGATGGCGCCGCCGGCGATCGACGGCAGTCGCGTGCTGAGGAGCACGGCGAGGCTCAGGACGACGATCGACTGGCCGGCCAGGAACCCGACGGCCAGGAACGGCTCCGGCGGCGTGTGACCGGTGACCGCGCCGACGACCGCGATCTCCAGCAGGCCGGCCCCGATCGCGTAGCCGCCGACGACGATCGACAGCCCCAGCCAGCGGCCGATGAGCAGGTCCGCGCGGCGGATCGGTCGGGCGAGGATCGACTGCGCGACGCCCGACTCGATGTCGCCGGCGATGGCCGGCGCGCCGAGGAAGGCGGCGGTCATGGCCAGGACGAAGCTGAACATGAAGGCGATGAGGATGAGCACCTGCGACACGCCGATCTGGATCTCGAGCTCGTCGGTGCCGCGCTCGCGAGCGAGGACGACGAGGCGATCGAGGCCCCAGGCGACGAGCGCGATCGAGACGACGGTCAGCG
>JBGPDX010000168.1:0-5142 GCA_041482475.1 Candidatus Limnocylindria bacterium
AGCTTGATCAGCAGCTCCGCGGAGAAGAACGCGCCGCCGGATTCGATCCGCAGGCCGTCGAGCGCCGCTCGGCGGAACAGCTTGCAGGCGCAGTCGACGTCGCGGACCGTGAGGCCGAAGAAGATCCGGTTGGCGAGCCGGTAGAGCCGCGCGTAGACGGTCCGGACGAGCGGGTCGGCGCGACTGATCCGGTAGCCGACGACGACGTCCGGGTTGTCGGGCTCGGCGAGGCGCGACAGCAGGCGGCCGAGGTCGGCGACCCGGAACTGACGGTCGCCGTCGGTGAAGGCCACGAGATCGTGGCGCGCGGCTCCCAGCCCGGAACGGAGGGCCGCCCCGTAACCCAGGTTGGTGGGGTGGTGGACGACACGGACGCGCCCCGGGCTGGCCGCGGCGAGCTCGTCCGCGATGGCCGGCGTCGCGTCGCGCGAGCCGTCGTCGACGATCAGGATCTCCCACGCCTCGGCGAGCGCCGGCAGCGCCGCCATCGCCTCCTCGACGAGCGGCCGCAGATTGGCCTCCTCGTTGTGGGCCGGGAAGAAGTACGACAGCCTGGCGACCGGGACCGCATCGGACGCGGCGGTTGGCGTCGCGGCGCTCATCGTGACGCCGCCGCACGGCCCGTGACACGGAACAAGGTGTTGTTGGTGTGGGGAACGGGATCGAGCGCGAAGCGCGCCTCGATGCCCCGCATCTGGCCTTCATCGCGGAAGACGACGTAGACGGGGTCGCGGCCGAGGTGCGCGTCGATCACGTCGTTGATCTCTCCCAGGTGCTCGTCGAGCCTGGTCCGGTCGTCGACGATGGTGATGTCGAGTCGCCGGCGCTCCACGCGCTGGACGTACCATAGCGGCGTCGAGTAGCTCCACCAGCTGACGACGACGGCGTTGGGCGGGAGCGCGGCGACGACGGTCTCCACCCACTGCCGCGCCCCGCTGTCGTGCGACTCGTCGACGGCCGTGGCCCGGGCGGGCAGCGCGAGGACGGCCGGGGCGAGGAGCAGCGCCACGACGGCGACGACCAGGATGGTCGGCAGGGGGTCCCAGGCGTGGCCGTCGCTGGCAGGCGACGGCGCGCCTGTCGGCTCGGCCTGTGCCGGCTCGGTGCCCGCCGGCTCAGTGCCCGCCAGCGCGGTGCCCGCGGGCTCGCCGCTCGCCGACGGCGCCGACTCGAGCACCGAGTCGATCACCGCCGCGGCCAGGATCGCCAGCCATGTCCAGGCGAACAGCAGCGGTCCAAGGTAGTAGCGGCTGATGTCGGCGTTGACGTATGAGGCGGCGAAGAAACAGGTGGTGAACGTCGCCAGCCCGCTCAGCAGCGCGTAACGCGGCGCCCGCACGACCGTCGCGACGAAGGCGACCGGGATGAACGGCGTGAGGATCCCGAACTGCTCGACGGCCAGGTCGACGAGCGCCGCGAACTTGGTCGGCAGGTCACCGAGCGGGTCGACGATGCTGCCCCGGAACTGCTCGGCGAGGACGATGTAGCGGAAGCCGTCCCACGTATCGGGGGTGCCGTAGACGAGCGGCGCGCGGAAGGGCCCGGCGCGCAGCGGCAGCTCGAGATAAAGCAGCGCGGCGGCGCCGACGACGAGCAGCGCACAGGCCGCAACCAGCCGGCCGCGACGGACGATGCCCGGATCCGCGGCCAGGACGTACAGGCCGACGGCCGGGGCCAGCAGCAGCGTCAGCGAGTGGTTGGCGAGGGATACGCCGTAGACGGCCGATGCCGCCAGCAGCCAACGGTCGCGACCGTCCCGGCGGTGCTCCCGGTCCCACGCGACGAGACACACGAGCAGCAGCGCGACGAGTGCGATGTGGAGGGCATGGGGATCCGCGTGGGTCGCCGTCCGCCACGCGATCGGCGCCGTCGCCAGCCCCATCCCGGCTGCGATCCCGACGGCCGTCCAGCCGGTGAGCCGGCGGACGAGGACGACCGTCAGACCCGCCGCGGCGGCGACGAGCAGCGCCGACAGAAGATTCACCCTCAGGGCCGGGTCGCCGAACGGCTGCAGAAGCGCCGAAGCCAGCCAGCCGAGGACGACATAAGTGGGAAATCCCGTCGGGTGAGCGGTGCCCAGGACCGGTCCCACGGTCTGGAACTCGCCGGTGTCCCAGAAGCCCAGTCCGGGCAACAGCGCCTGCCGGGCGAGGACGAACGCCACGGCCGCCACGACGAACGGCGCGGCGACGCGGCCGGCTCGGCTGGCGTTCGTCATCGAGGGGGCCTCCCGTGACCCTGTGCTACCCTGCGGACCACCCTCAACGCTCGTGCAGGAGGCCGAATCTCCCGGTGACAGGCCCCGCCACGGGTGAGCCCGATCGGGGCACCGGGACGCCGGCGCGGACGACCAGGAAGCGGGATGCCGCCAACGCGATCCTCGTCGTGCTTGCGCTGGGGCTTGCCTTCCGGCTCATCATCGCACAACTCCTCCCCGGCTCCGGGTTCGACGTCGACCTGAACGCCTTCCGATTCTGGGCGGACAACCTCGCCAAGCAGGGCCCGTTCGGCTTCTACGACCGGCCCTTCTTCCACGACTACACCCCGGGCTACCTCTACGTCCTGTGGCTGGTCGGGCTCGTCGGACAGCTCCTCGGGCCGCTGCGGAGCGCCGTCGACCTCCCGACGATCCTGGGCCAGGACCTCATCAAAGTGCCGGCCATCCTCTCCGACCTCGGGATTGCCTGGCTCGTCTGGTCGATGGTCCAGGAGCTGGGCGGGAGCCGCCGCGTGGCGCTCATCGGGGCGGCGATCGTGATCGCCAACCCGGTCAGCTGGTTCGACAGCGTCGTCTGGGGCCAGGTCGACTCGTTCGGGACCGTGTTCCTGCTGCTGGGGGTGCGCGAGCTGTGGCGCGACCGCCCGGAGCGATCGGCGATCTTCACGGTCATCGCCGCCGTGGTGAAGCCGCAACTCGGGATCCTCGTCCCGATCGTCGCGGCGGTGGTCATCCGGCGCGCCCTGTTCCCGGTCGGCGGGTACGGCGACGAACCGCAGCCGGGCTCGCCGGACGGAGCGGCCCAGGGCCGAACGACCCTCCCCGTGGAGCGGCAGAGCCGGGGGCCCGTGCGGATCGCGACGACCGCCGTGGCCGGACTCGTCACGGCGATCGCGCTGGCGGCGCCGTTCGGGCTGTCGATCTTCGGACTCCTCGGGCAGGTGGCGTCGGCGGCCGGCGGCTATCCGTACCTCAGCGTCAACGCCTACAACCCGTGGGCGCTGCTCAACCTCGCCGGCAACGGGATCGCCGCCAACGGCACCTGGGTGTGCGACGTCGCCGCGACCACCGGCGCATCCGGCAATGCCTGCAACACTGCGTTCGGCTTCGGTCCGATCCCGGCGCTCGTCGTCGGGACGAGCCTGCTGCTCATCGCGATCGTGGCGATCAGTCTCGTCGTGGCACGGCACCCCGACCGACGGACGATCCTCGTCGGCGTCGCGGTGCTCGCGCTCGCCTTCTTCATCCTGCCGACCCGGGTCCACGAGCGATACCTGTACCCGTTCTACGCGATCGGTGCGATCCTGGCGGCGGTCTCGCTTCGCTGGCGGATCGCGTACGTCCTGCTCGCCGCGGCGACGTTCGCCAACATGTACGTCGTCCTGACGACGCTCTATCCCAACAACCCGTCGATCGCGGACTGGCTGGGCATTGGCCCGACGATCCGCTCGACCGCCGGCGTGAGTGTCGTGGCGATCGTCCATCTCGTTGGCTTCGCCTGGGCGGCCGTGCAGCTACGCCCGTCGGCCGTCGACCACCTGGCCGACGAGATCGACGAGGTGGGGGCGGCCGACTGGACCGCCGAGCGCTCCTCGACGGGGACCGCCGGCCCGCGACCCGGCGAAGCCGCCGTTCCTGCCGCGGTGGTTGCCTGGGAGACGCCGGCGGCACGGGCTCCGCCGGCGTCGGCCACACGGCCGTCGATGGCACCCTACGCGGCCGCCGGGGAGCGACCGATCGCCTCGCCCGGCCACGACGGCGCGACCTGGACCGACCGGCCGTCGCTCGCCGAGCTCGGGGTCTGGGGCTGGCTGAGCAGCCGGCTGTCGGCGCGTCCCGTCCGACCGGATCGCACGGCGACGCTCGAGCGCGAGCCCGGCGGTCGCCTCGACCGGCTTGACGTCTGGATCATCGCGGTCCTCGTCGTGGCCGTCCTGACCCTGCGTGTGTGGCGCCTGGCCGAGCCGTACCGGATGCACTTCGACGAGGTCTACCACGCGCGTACGGCGACCGAGTTCCTGCAGGACTGGCGCTACGGCATCGAGCACGACATCTACGAGTGGACCCACCCGCACCTTGCCAAGTACGCGATCGCCGCGGGGATCGTCGCCTGGGGCGATGACCGGGTCACGGCCACCAGCGAGCTGGGCGTGACGGTCCGCGACGCCGTCGTCGAGCCGCGCTGGGACGACGCGACGCATCCGGGCGCGCGAGCCGGCGATCGGCTCGACGTCGCGACGGGCAGCGAGGTCCGGACCTACGACCTCGCGACGCGAGGCCTCGAATCATCCGTGTCCGTTCCCGGCGCCGGCGCGCTGGCGTTCGATGAGGCAGGTCACCGTCTGTTCATCGGCACCGACGGCGGCGACGTCCTGGCGCTGGACACGGCGTCTCTCGACGAGCTGCGCGGCACGCCGGGACCGGCGCACCCCGGCGTGGTCACGGTCGCCCACGTCGACGGCGCGATTCGCCATCTGCACGTCGCGTCGGACGGCTCGGCGGTCCTGGCCGCCACGGCGAACGACGCCGTCGTCACGCTCGACCCGGACACGGGCACGGTGCTGGGCCGCTTGACCCTTCACGGTATCGCCGCCATGGCCGATGCCGAGACGACGACCGCGATCGTCGCCCACCCGTCGGAGGTGCCGGACGTGTCCGCGGCCGCGTCCACGCTGGCGAAGCTCATCGGCGGCTCGGCGGCCGACTACCGCGCGCGCCTCGCGGCAACGACCGATCGGGTGATCGTTGCGCCCATCGCCGCCTCTGGCGAGATCCGGACGGCCGTCGACGCCGCGATCTCGGACCAGCGCCTGGCCGGGCTGTCGGTCGAGTCCGTGCCGCGAATCGCCGTCGCCGACAGCGGCGGCGTGACCTTCGTCTCGCCGGCCAACGGAACCGTGGTCCAGTCGATCGCGATGGACGGC
>JBGPDX010000169.1:0-5092 GCA_041482475.1 Candidatus Limnocylindria bacterium
ATCGAGCGGCAGGCCGCCGCCGTGGCCCTGGTAGGCGAGGGTCGAGTCGGCGAAGCGGGTCGATATGACGAGCGCACGGCGATCGAGAGCGGGCCGGATGACCTCGGCGACCAGCTGCGCGCGAGCGGCGTTGAACAGCAGCGCGTCGGTCCGTGGATCGAGCCTCCCGACGCGATCCCGGCGCAGGAGGATGTCGCGGACCCGTTCACCGGCGGGCGTCCCGCCGGGCTCCCGGGTGAGGACGACCTCGAAGCCGGCGTCGGTTGCACGGTTGCCAAGGCGTTCCGCCTGGGTCGTCTTGCCGGCCCCGTCCGGGCCCTCCAGCGTCACGAACCAGCCGCGCTGCCGCGCGTCGTTCGGCGTCACCGCGGGAGTGTAACGGAGCGGGCGGGGTGATCCGGACCGGCGGCTGCGGCGAACGAAAGGCGACATGCCGCCGGCTGGCCGGCGCATGGAGGAGGACGCATCGGAACGCGGAGGGGCGCCGGAGGATGCCGATGGCGAAGTGATTCGTGCCCTCGCGGTCGGGTCGCGCCGCGTCAAGCGGCCGGCCGATCGCCCAACCCTGCCTTGAGGTTCCAGTCATGAAGGCCTCTCGAAACACCGCGACGACGGCGGCCCTGCTGGCCGTCGCCGGCCTCGTCGCCGCCATCGGCGCGGGTCCGGCGCTCGTCATCGGCGCGGACCACCTCGATGCGCCGACGGTCAAGACGGACAAGCGCATCGACATCACCGACATCTACATCGCCAGGCGCGGCACGTCGCGGACGACGCTGATTCTCAACGTCAATCCGCTGACCTCGCCCGCGAGCGCCAAGACGGCCGCCTTCCGGCCGTCGGCGCTGTACGAGCTCAAGATCGACATCAACGGCGACGCCGTCGCCGACATCGCCTACCGGGTTCGCTTCGGCAGCGTCGTCACGCTGAGCGACGGAGCCGTCCGCCAGAGCTTCGAGATCAGGCGGGCGACCGGCGCCTCGGCGCGGACGAACGAGTGGGCGGGAACTCGCATCGCCCTCGGCACGACGACGGCCGCCGGGCGGTCGCCCCGAGTCGCCAGCCTTGTCGGCGGCGGTGCGGCGTTCGCCGGCATCCGCGACGACCCCTTCTTCTTCGACCTCGTCGGCTTCACCCAGTTCAAGACCAAGCTGCTGGCCGGCTCGACCAACCTGTCCGAGCTCCTCGGCGGCTTCACCGGCAGCGACACCTTCGCCGGCACGAACGTCAGCTCGATCGTGCTCGACGTTCCGAACGCCGCGATCGGCGGCACCGGCCGGAACATCGGCCTGTGGGCGACGGTGTCCATCCGACAGAACGCGCAATGGGTCCAGGTCGAACGGATGGCCCGCCCGGCCATCAACACCGTCTTCAACAACACGAAGGCCGAGAAGGAGGCCGCCAACCGGCTTCGGCCGACGGACGACCGGGCGTTCGACCATTCGAACGTCATCGCCACGCTCGATGCCATCGGCAACGTGCTGACGGCGAACGGCCTGTCCCGCTACTCGCCGGCTCAGGAGGAGGGCATCGCCAACGTCCTCCTGCCGGACATCCTCACCTTCAAGGTTGGCAATGCGGGCGGCTTTCTCAACGGCCGCCAGCCGGCCAACGACGTCATCGACGCCGAACTGAGCCTGCTGACCAACGGCCACATCACGAGCGATGGCGTCAACGCCAACGACGCCGCGTTCCCCGCCACGTTCCCGTATCTCGCCGGTCCCCATCTGCCGTAGTCGTCACGGGCCGGGATCGGCATCGCCGGTCCCGGCCCACACCGCTCACCCGCCAGGGAGTCGGGCCATGACCACCTTCGCCGTTGCTACGCGACGACTGCCGCCCCGCGCGATCGGGATCCTGGGGGCCATGGTCGCCATCGCCGTTCTCAGCCAGCTCGTCGCCGCAGCCCCGAAGCCGGCGGCGCCGCGCGTCGCGATCGCCAACGGGCCGGCCCTCGATGCCGGCCTCGCCGGTGCCGACAACCCGTCGGCGGATGCGCCCGGGCTCGATCGGATCCGGGCCGACATCGCCTTCTGGAGCGGCCGAGTCCAACGCCAGCCGAAGGACTTCGTCAGCGCCACTGAATGGGCGGCGGTCGAGATCGAGCTCGCGCGAGCGACGGGCGACCTCGCCGCCTGGGACTTGGCCGAACGGGCGACGGCGCAGGCGCTCGACGCCAACCCCGGCTACGGCGCCGCCGTCGGGTATCGCGGCACCGTCCTGCTGGCACTGCATCGCTTCGCCGACGCCCGCGACATGGCCAGGCCGATCCTGGTCGACCGCCCGAATGATCCCTTCGCCCTGTCGACGCTGGGCGACGCCAGCCTGGACCTGGGCGCCTACGTTGACGCCCGAGCGGCCTACGAGGCCCTCGACAAGGTCGCCCACTCTGCGGCCTCGATGGTCAGGCTCGGCCGCCTCGCGTACCTCGACGGTCACCCGGACGAGGCCGTCCGCCTCACCCGCCAGGCGGCCGACGCGGCGGACGCCGAAGGAGCACAGGGCGAGCGGCTGGCATGGTACCGCTGCCAGCTGGGGGCGCTGCTCGAGTCGACCGGCGATCCGCGGGGTGCAGGCGCGGCCTTCTCCTCGGCGCTGGTCGACGATCCGCGCTCGTGGCTGGCGCGCGTGGGCCTGGCCCGGCTCGAGGCCGCGGCGGGACGGCTCGACGACGGGATCGGCCACCTCAGCCAGGCTATCGCCATCGTCCCGCTCCCGGATACCGTCGCCCGCCGTTCCGACCTCTATGAGCTGCGCGACCATGCCGGCGACGCGAAGCTGGCCGCCAACGACCGCGCGACCGTCGAGGCGATTGCACGTCTTGCCGGGGCCAACGGTGTCGTCTACGACCGAACCCTCGCCGTCTATCTCGCCAATCACGGCCTCGAGCCGGCACGGGCCGTCGCGATCGCCGAGAAGGAGCTGGCGACGCGCACCGACGTCGACGGCTACGACGCCTATGCCTGGGCGCTCCTGGCCGCCGGTCGTGCTGCCGATGCCGACGTCGCGATGACCAGGGCCCTCGCGCTCGGGACCCGCGACGCGCGCCTTCTCTACCACGCCGGGATGATCGCCGCGGCCCTCCACGACGGGCCGCGAGCGCGCCAGCTGCTGACGTCCGCGCTCGGCCTCGACGCCACCTTCGATCCCCTCCAGGCCAGGCGGGCACGCGAGACCCTGGCAACCCTGCCATGACGTCAGGCGGCCGCAGGTGGCGGTCAGGTCTCGCCGGCCTCATCGGCCTCGCCGCAGTGCTGACATTGCCGGCCGCCGCCCTGGCCCATCCGCTTGGCAACTTCACGGTCAACGTCTATGCCGGGCTTCGCTTGTCGCCAAGCGAGGTGCGGATCGACGCGGTCGTCGACGAGGCCGAGATCCCGACGTTCCAGGAGCGCCTGGTCCTCGACACCGACGGCGACGGCGAGGTCTCCTACGCCGAGATCGCCGCCGCCCGCGAGCCCGAATGTCGGGCCATCATGCCGGCGCTCATCCTGGTTGCCGGCGACACGCCGCTCTCCCTCCAGCTGATCGCCGCGGGATTGTCGTTCCCGCCCGGTGCGGGCGGCCTGTCGACCATGCGAGTGGTCTGCGAGCTCGTCGCGTCATTGGCAACACCCATCGCCGCGCCCACGACGATGCGGTTCACCAACCGCGTCCATGTCGATCGCCTGGGTTGGCGCGAGATCACGCTCCAGGGCGACGGGACGACCGTCTCGTCGACCAGCGCCGCCTTCTCGTCCGAATCCGTCTCGAGCCGTCTCACCAGCTATCCCGCCGCGCTGCTGACGCAGCCGTTCTCCCAGGACGAGGCAGCGTTCACCGTGGCGCCGGGCGGAGCCACGCTCCCGCCACCGGTGATCCCCGACGCGCAGCCGATCGCGGGGATCGCCACGTCCGGCCTCGACACAACCGTCGGTTCGCCGCCAGCGACGGTGGTCGGGGCCGTCCCCGGCGGTGTCGGTGGCGACATCCCGTCGGTGTTCCGGGCGACCGACCTGTCGCCTGCCATCGTCCTCCTCGCCCTGGGTACGGCTGTCGCGCTCGGCGCCGGGCACGCGGTGACCCCGGGCCACGGCAAGACGCTGATGGCCGCTTACCTGGTTGGGGCGCGCGGCACGCCGGCGCATGCCGCCGGCCTGGGACTGTCGGTGACGGTGTCACACACGATCGGCATCCTCGCCCTCGCCGCGCTCGTCGTCGTCGCGCAGACCGCGCTGCCACCGGACCTCGTCGTCCGCTGGCTACCTGCGATCGCCGCGTTGACGATCGTGGGCATCGGCTCGTGGATGATCGTCGGCGAGCTGCGCCGCCGCCACCGTGCAGCGGTGCCGGCGAAACACAGCCATCCCCACGCCGGCGAGCACAAACACAGCCACGACCTCCCCGCCGCCTCACATGCCCACAACAACGTGACGCACGCCCACGTCCGGCCCGGCGCCGCCATCACCTGGCGCAGTCTCTTCGTGCTCGGGCTCGCCGGCGGGATCATCCCGTCGACCAGCGCCCTGCTCATCCTGCTCGGCACCATCGCCGCCGGCCGTGCCGCCTTCGGCGTCGTCCTCGTCATTGCCTTCGGGCTCGGCATGGCGCTTGTCATGTCGGGCGTCGGGCTGGCGATGATCTATACCCGTGGCTGGCTCGATCGACTGCCCTTGAGCTCCCGGCTGGGGCGGCTGTCGGAGCTCGCGCCGCTCGTCGCCGGCGTCGTCGTCCTGATCCTCGGCACGTGGTTGACGGTGCAGGCGGTGGCGGGACGACCGGCCCTCTGAGGCGCCTGCTACCCTCATCCGGCCTTGCGTGACTTCACCGCCCGCTCCCTCGACACGGCGGCTTCGCTCGGCGCGACCTACGCCGACGTTCGCGTCGTCAGCCGGCGGGAGGAGTCGATCGCGATCAGGTCGGGCCGCGTCGAGGGCGTCGCCTCCGGCGAGAGCGAGGGCTTCGGGATCCGGGTCCTCGTCGATGGGGCGTGGGGCTTCGCGAGCTCTCACCGGGTCGAACCGAAGGAGGCCGACCGCATCGCCGGCGAGGCGGTGCGGATCGCCCGGGCATCGGCGACGGCTCTGCGGAGGCCCGTCCGGCTCGACGACCGCCC
>JBGPDX010000170.1:0-4998 GCA_041482475.1 Candidatus Limnocylindria bacterium
CCGCCGAACTTCTGGACGACGAGGGCGGCAGTCATGGCCGCGCGATTCTAGCAGCGGCTCCTGGGCCCTCCCCGAGCACGAGAATCTGGCCGGGCACGGTCCTTCGGCGGCTCCCGACCTGCCAAAATTCCCACCCCACTCCTCCCCTGGCCCGTTTGGTCGCCAGATTCCCGTCCCACGGGAATGGCGAAGCTCGGGACCGGCCAAATTCCCGCCCCACGGGAATGCCAGGCCGGCCGGTCGCCAGATTCCCGTCCCACGGGAGCGAGGCAGGCCGCGGTTGTCAGATTCCCTCAGGACGGGAATCCGGCACGGTTGAGGGAATCAGGACCGCCGGCTTCTCGAGTGAGGCCGTGGCAGAAGGCCTCGGCGGCCTGACCATCGCTCGCCGCATTCCCGCCGGGCGGGAATGTGAAAGGACAGAGGTGCCGCTCGGAGTGACGAACACGAGGGCGGACGGAGGCGGGCCGATCGGATTACTCAGCCACGCCAGCGCGTCCCGGTTCCGGACGGGAAACGCCGCATCGAAGATGGACGCGTGGCGCGCCACCCGGCGACGAGCGGTCCGCGCCTCGGCGACGAACAGGAACCGGCCGACCGCCGAGCACGCCCATCCGCGTTCTCGCGCGACGATCGGAGCAACACGCGCCTTGCGATCGATGGCGAAGATCATCGCCTGGACGTCGGGAATCACGGACTTCACCTCGACGACGGCGACGTTCCGCGTCGCGGGATGCCAGGCCAGCACGTCGATCGATCCGCGCTCGCCCCTGACGGCAAACGACGCCTCGACGACCGATTCCTAGCCGGCCGATTGAAGGCGGGACACGACGGCGTCGACGATTTCGGCATGGGCCTCGTCGAGCAGACGGTCGAGGGCCTCCCCACGCCAGCGAACGATGAGCTCCAGATCCGCGCCGAGGGCGCGTGCGAGCTTGTGGAGCGTGCCGAACGGGATGGCCGCGATCCGGCCATGTTCGATCAGGCTGATCAGGGAATCGGACACCTCCGCGCGCTCGGCGACGTCGACCTGCCGAAGCCGTTGGCGGTGCCGCAGCGCCCGGACCGCGCGCCCGAACCTGATGACGTCCAGGCCGGCACGATGCCGAGCGGAGCCTGCCTGGCGATGCACCGGCGGTTACGTGGCTGTACGGTCGTGGCTGTACGGTTCGGGCGACGGTGAGAGCCGTCGGCAGCTGGGAGACCTGGCGCATGTGCTTCGACCTCGATAGCCGGCCACCGATCGCCCCGATCAAGGGCGGCGCGCTCGACTCGGGCGAGCTCACCCTGACGGCCGACGACGGCAACCGGTTCACGGCCTTCGCGGCGCGCGCCGCCAAACCCAGCGGCGCGGCGATGATCGTCCTGCCCGATGTGCGAGGCCTGCACGCCTACTACGAGGACCTCGCCGTGCGCTTCGCCGAGCAGGGCATCGACGCGGTCGCCATCGACTACTTCGGGCGCACGGCCGGGCTGGGGAAACGCGAGCAGGGCTTCGAGTACATGCCGCACGTCAGCGGCACCACGTTCGCCGGGCTGTCGGCCGACGTCCGGGCGGCGGCCGCCTGGCTCCGATCGGCTGACCGACCGCGCCGGGCGGCGAACGTCTTCACCGTCGGGTTCTGCTTCGGCGGGCGGCTGTCGTTTCTCGCGGCGACGCTGGGGCTCGACCTCGCCGGCGTCGTGGGGTTCTACGGCGTGCCGGTCGGCGCGGGCCGCAACGACGTCCCGGCCCCGGCGGAGGTCGCCGACCGGATCGCGTCGCCGCTGCTGGGCCTGTTCGGTGGTGCCGACGCGGCGATCCCACCGACCGCGGTGGCAGCGTTCGAGGCTTCCCTCGCCGCGGCCGGCGTCGAACACCGGCTCGTCACCTACCCTGATGCGCCGCACTCCTTCTTCGACCGCAAGGCGGACGAGTTCGCCCGAACGTCGGAGGCCGCGTGGGCCGAAGTCCTGGGGTTCGTCCGCAGCCACGCGGGCCAGGCCGCCCCCGGATGAGCTTCCTTCGACGGCTCCTCGGCGGTGCCCAGGGCAATGGGCAGGCCGAGCAGGCGACGCCCGAACCGCCCGCCACAGCAGCCGAGCTCGAGGAGGCCGAGCGCCAGCACGAGCTCGATGTCCTGCGGGGCGAGGCGGCCAGGCTGTCCGAGCTCCAGCAGCGACAGCTCAGATACGCCGATCGGGCCTGGACGCCGCCACGGCAGGGCGGCGAGCGGCGGGCCGACGACGAGGACGCCCCGCCGAGCGAGTAGGGCCGCGCCGCGGCGGCGGCTAGCGCGCCCCGATCACCCGCGCGCCCTGGTTCCGCGGCGAGACGACCGCCACGCGGCCGGGCAGGTCGGTGTCGGCCGCGGCGGCCGCGAAGGCCGCCTCGATGCGCGAGATGCCCGACAGCGAATCGGCAAAGGCGAGGACAGCCGAGCCGGCCCCCGACAGGCAGGCGCCCAGCGCGCCCGCCGACCGCGCGGCCTCGATCAGCCGCGGCAGCTGCGGGTAGGCCGCGGCGCGATAGGGCTCGTGGATCCGGTCGACCGTCAGTGACCGCAGCAGGTCGTAGCGCCCCGTGGCCAGGCCGGCCACGCCGATCGCCACGCGCGACAGGTTGGCCACGACGTCCGCGCGGGGGAGCTTGTCGGGCAGCACGCGACGCATCGCGGACGTCGACAGGCGCAGCTCGGGGATGAACAGCACCGCGCGCAGATCGCGCGGCGCATCGAACCTGATGGCGTCGATCCCGTCGCCGACCGGCCCGACGACCACGAACCCGCCGAGGAGCGCCGCCGCGGCGTTGTCGGGATGGCCTTCGATCTCCGTCGCGAGGCGGAGCAGGTCGGTCGCCGTGAGCGGTTCACCGGCGAGGGCGTTGCCGGCGACGAGACCGGCAACGGTCGCCGCGGCGCTCGAACCAAGGCCGCGCGACAGCGGGATGTCGTTGCGCATGGCGATCCGCCAGCCGATCGCGTCCGGCATGTCCGTGTGGGCAGCGATGAGGGCGGCCTCGACACCCCGGACGAAGCGGTTGTCGCGGTCGCCGACGAGCTCGCCCTGGCCCTGGCCGTGGACGGTCAGCTCGATCTCGCCACGGCTCCAGCCGCGGACCTCCAGCTGGACGCGGTTCGTCAGCGCCAGCGCGACGGCGAGGCAGTCGTAGCCCGCGCCGAGATTGGCGGACGAGCCCGGCACCTCGACGGTGATCCGCCGCCCGTCGATCTCGGCCAGGCGGCGCATCACCAGCCCAGTGCCCGGCGCACGCCGTCGATCGACGCAGGCGCCTCGAGGATGCGGCCCACGGATGCTTCGGCCGTCGCCGGGTCCTTCAGGCCGTTGCCGGTCAGGACGCAGACGATGAGCGCGTCGCGGTCGAGCTCGCCGGCCTGGACGAGCTTCCGAACGCCGGCCAGGCTGGCCGCGGACGACGGCTCGCAGAAGATCCCCTCGTGTGTGGCGATGTCGCGGTAGGCGGCCAGGATCTCGTCGTCGGTGACGGCCTCGATCCGGCCGCCGGATTCGTCACGAGCGGCCGTGGCCTTCGTCCACGACGCCGGGTTGCCGATGCGGATCGCCGTCGCCACGGTTTCCGGATGCTCGACCGGGTGGCCCAGGACGATCGGGGCGGCGCCGGCGGCCTGGAAGCCGAGCATCCGCGGCGCGCCGTCGACGATGCCCGCGGCCCGGTATTCGCAGAAGCCGGCCCAGTAGGCGCTGATGTTGCCGGCGTTGCCGACGGGGATCGCCAGGACGTCCGGCGCCCCGGACAGGTCGTCGCAGACCTCGAACGCCGCGGTCTTCTGTCCCTCGAGGCGGTGGGGGTTGACCGAGTTGACGAGGGTGACGGGGTGTCGGGCGTCGTCCGCCAGCTCGCGAACGATCCGCAGCGCGTCGTCGAAGTTGCCGTCGACGGCGACCACGCGCGACCCGGCGACGAGCGCCTGGAGCAGCTTGCCGGTGGCGATCTGGCCCTTCGGCAGGACGACGAGGACCTCGAGCCCGGCGGCCGCGCCGTAGGCGGCCGCCGACGCCGACGTGTTGCCGGTCGAGGCGCAGATGATCGCCGTGGCACCCTGTTCGACCGCCTTGGCCACGGCCACGACCATGCCGCGGTCCTTGAACGAGCCGGTCGGGTTCTGGCCCTCGACCTTGGCGTAGAGCCGCGTCACTCCCAGGCGCGCTCCGAATCGCTCGAGGCGAACGAGCGGGGTGAAGCCCTCGCCGAGGGTGAGCGGCGGCGTGGCATCGCCGACCGGGAGGAAGCGGCGGTAGCGTTCGACGAGTCGGGGGCGCCCACTTGCGCCCCGGCCTGCACCCGCGCCGGGGCCGGCGCCGAGGCCGTCGCCCGTGTGCGCCCGAACGGCGTCAGTCATCGATCGGGTACCACGGCACGTCGAGCGACTCCGGCAGGGCGTCGGCGACCCGCGTCCGGAGCGTCTGGAGGGCGAACCACGGCGTGCGGACGGCGGTCCCGGTCGGGAGCTCGACGTGGGCCTCGGCGGTCTCGCGCAAGCCGCGGGCGTCGCGGCCGGTGACCCCCGGCAGGAAGGCGAACCAGCGTCGGGTCCAGCCGTCCATGTCGGTGCCGCCGGGTGATGGCGGGGCAGCCGTAGCGGGCGGCAGGCCTCCCCAGGTGCTGCCGGCGCCCCGCGCGATCGCGGCGAGGTCACCGAGCACCGCGCTCGACGTTGCCTCGCCGCCGGCGCCCGGACCGTCGAAGCCGACCATCCCGACGGGCGATCCCCGAACCTCGACCCGATTACGAACGCCGCTCGTTCGGCCAAGCGGGCTGTCCGCGGGGACGGCGGTCGGCAGGACGCTGGCGTGGACCCGCGCCTCGCCGTCGCGCGTCGCGCTTGCCAGCAGCCTGATGGCGAGACCCAGCGCGGCAGCCGCCTCGAGCTCCAGGGCGTTCACGCCGGTGATCCCCGGCCCACCAGTCGCGCGCCCGGTCGGTGGTCGATCGACGACGCAGCTGGGATCGAGCCAGGCGCCGTAGGCGAGGCGGGC
>JBGPDX010000171.1:0-4987 GCA_041482475.1 Candidatus Limnocylindria bacterium
CCTTCACGCGTCCACCCGAGGTCCGCCCACATGACCGCCACCCGCGTTGTTGTCTGGTTCCCCACCGACGCCGAGGTCACCGTCAACGACGACGACTCGGACTCGACGATCGTCCGCCGCGTCGACGTCGAGATCGGCGGGGCGATCTTGGGCTTCGGCCGGCTGGGCAGCGCCAGCGACGCCGAGATCATCAGCCTGGCCGACCGGATGATCGCGGCCTTCGGCGAGGTCCGCACTGCGGCCGCCCGTCGGCTGAGCGCCCGCCCGGGCCTGCGACCGTTCGCCGAGGGCGTGTGCCAGTCGCCGGTCTGCCCGATCGGGGTGATGCACTTCTCGGGCGTCGACGGGCGCACGAACGCGGTCATGCCCCGGGCGCCGACGGTCCTGCGAACCGCCAGCGCCGGCCGATCGGTCGAGCACGATGAGGAACTGCATTCCGGCTCGCCGCTCGCCCCGGGCACCTACGTCGTCGACTGCCCCGCCTGCGATCGGGCGTGGCGAGCCCGGCCTCGTGGCGTACCTGTATATCCGATGGACGCCGGCTGATGGGTGGGCTCTGGACGACGCCGTGGGTGCGTCGCCGGCTGTCGCCGACCGACCGCGCCACCCTCCGCGCCCTCGTCCCTGACGGCGCCCTCCTGCGGCTGCTGGCCGACTCGCCCGGCGGGCCCTTCCTCGCCACGATCACCTCGGCCGACGGGCGGTACGACCACTTCCGCGACCGGGTGACCTCGTCGAGCCCCGCGACCGCGGCCCTCCGGCTGCTCGCCGACGTCGGGATCCGCTGCCTCTGCCGAATGCGGGCCGTCCGGATCGGGCCCTACTGGATCTGTCGATCCCTCACCTGCCCACACCTCGTGGTCGGGACCACCACGAAGGAGCGCGCCGCCGCATGACCACCCCGACGACCCCCGAGACCATCGTCATCCGTGGCAAGACGTTCATCCCCGACGCCGGTTCGCACCAGCCCGACGGCAAGGCTTGTGTGATGGAACTCGTCTCGTACATGGCCGGCGAGAAGTGGTCGGATCACCCGAAGTGCACCTCGCCCGTCATCGGCGCCTTCGCCCGGACCTTCTGGGACCGGACGCCGAAGACCTGGCAGGGCCTCCTCGACCGAGCAGAGCGCATCGCCGGATCCGCGACGACGCGAGAGGTCGATCGAGCCCGCGGGTACCTCGCCGCCGACCGGGCGGTCCGCCGATTCGCTCCGCGCTGGCTGCGACGCGCCGGGCTCGAAGAGGACGCCGTCGCGCTGGAAGCACTGGCACCCGTCACCGACGAGGCGAGCGCGAAGACCGCGTACAACGCCGGGGCGGAGATCCGTCAGCGGGCCTATGACCGCCGGGACGCGGCGCTAGCGAAGCTGCGCCGCGCGGCTGGGGCGGCTGGGGCGGCTTGGGCGGCTTGGGCGGCTGGGGCGGCTGGGGCGGCTGAGGCGGCTGGGGCGGCTGGGGCGGCTGAGGCGGCTTGGGCGGCTGGGCTCAAGGGCAAGACCTACGACGAGATGCGGGCCTGGGTCAGGCAGAAGATCAAGGCAGCCCTCGCCGACGAGATCGAGGCCTCGATCGATGACGGCTTCGCGCTACTGGATGCGATGCTCGCCCTGGAGGCCGTACCGGCCTCGGTGGTCGCATGACCAGCGAGGTAATCGATGGCGTCGTTCGTGAGATCCGTGACGACGAGGAGCCTGACCGTCGACTGACCGTCGTCGGCGAGCGACAGCAGAGCGTCCAGATCGGCCTCGGGTCGGTCATGGCCCTGTCCGACGAGCAGTTCGAGGCCAACCTCATCCTGCTGAAGAAGGGCGTCGAGCGGGCGAAGCGGCTGCAGCAGGCGCTCCTCGAGGAGGGCATCGACTACGGGACCGAGCCCGGCATCAGCCGGCCGTTCCTGCACAAGCCGGGCGCGGAGAAGTTCGAGAAGGCCTACGGGTTCGCGATCGAGTACGCCGTCGAGCGCAAGATCGGCGACGGCGACAAGACGCCCGAGCTCGAGTACATCGTCCACGCCAAGGTCCATCTCGGCGACACCGACGGCCCGGTCATCGCCGAGGGCCTCGGGTCGTGCAACACCCACGAGTCGAAGTACCGCTATCGCCAGGCGAAGCCCGTCTGTCCCGACTGCGGGAAGGCGACGATCATCAAGGGCAAGGCCGACGGCAAGCTCAAGGGCAAGTACTGGTGCGCGACCCGCGACGGCGGCTGCGGCCACACCTTCGAGCCCGACAGCGACAAGGGCCGCGCCCTCGCCGAGCAGCCGACCGGGCAGGTCGAGAACGAGAACCCGTACGACCTGGCCAACACGATTCTGAAGATGGCTCGAAAGCGTGCCGGGGTCGATGCGATCCTCACCGCGACCGGGACGTCCGGGCTGTTCAGCCAGGACGCCGACAGCCCGTCGGTCCAGCAGGAGGCGCGCCGGCCAGCCGCGACAGCCGCATCTGGTGGCGAGGCGGTCGGCCAGAGCGCCCAGCTCCGCGGGCCGAACACGGCGACCCGCCTGCCGGCCCCGCCGGCCGACATCACCGAGCAGCACTCGTTCGGCCTCGGCGACGTCGTCGGCAAGCTCGGTCTCAAGGACCGGGCGCCGTCAGATGGCCTGCTCCGCCAGACGCCCGACGGGATGGCCCTCGGGTTCGTCCTCGACATGCCGTCGGGCCAGAAGATCACCCAGGTCGAGGTCCGCGGCCCCCTCGCCGATCAGCTCGTCGAGGCCGCCGGTGGTGACCTGAAGGCCCTCGTCGGCGTCGAGGTCAACCTCGAGGGCGAGCTGTTCGCCGTGCCCTGGCAGAAGCAGGGCGAGGCGATGCCGCCGTTCTATCGCTTCCGGACCACCGCGGCCCGGTCGATGACGTGGGCTGTGCCGCCGAAGGCCACCGCCGAGCCCAAGCCCAAGCGCCTGACGAAGGCCCAGCAGAAGGCGGCCGACGAGGCCGCGGCCGCGGAACGCGCGAACGACGACACGGGCGAGGACGAGACGGCGAACGTCAGCGCCCCGCCCCCGGCCGGACCCGGCATGTCGATGGCCGACTTCACCGCCGGCCTCGACACTCACCGCATCGCCGCGCCGTATGCCCTCGCGGCCGCCAGGCAGCACTTCCCGGGCAGCGAGTCCATCGAGGCCCTGTCCGACGAGCAGCGTTTGGTCGTGGCCACCGGCTTGGGGCTATTGGAGGCGCCGTGAACACCGCGCGGTACAAGCTCGGTCGGGTTCGCCGTCCCCTACGACGGCGGCAAGCGATGACCGCCGTTCGCGTCGCCGTCACCGCCGGGCACATCGCCGCCGCGGGGCCGCCGCCGGGCCCCGACGCGACCACCGAGATCACCGACAGCGACCCGGTCGAGCGTGCAATCGCCGACGTGACCGGCCAGAAGGTCATCTGCGACCAGGACAGCGACACGATCGAGATCGCGACGATCGGCCAAGGTCAGACGATCCTCATCGTCGAGCTCCCGCCCGAGCAGAAGGCGTGGATCGATAGCTGGTACGCCGGCGAGCCGGTAGAGCCCTTCGAGTTCGACATTCAGCTAGAGACCTGGCTGACCGACTTCGTTCGGATCGGCCTCACGGCAAAGGAGCGATAGATGCCGCCACGCCTGGAACCGCAGCTCGCCATGGACGAGCAGGCGATCACCAACGCCACCCTCGAGGCGGCGCTCGAGAGACGCCTCCGCATCAAGGACGACATCGCCGAGGCGCGCGGCGTCCTGAGGACCGCCAACGATGAGGTCAACGCCGAGATCGCCAAGATCCCTGACTTCGCACCCGATACCGCGCTCCGCGTCGGCCGATTCCGGATCACGAAGACCCACATCCCGGGCCGCAGCGTGGCCTTCGATGTCGAGGCTCGCGATCAGATCAGGATCGGCCTGGTCGACGAGGATGGCGAGGTCACCAAGCCCACGCCGATCCGCAAGGGCGTCGGGTCGTTCGGCAAGCCCGCAGCGGCCAAGGCCGACGACGAGGCCGATCTGCGCCCGAAGGGCGAGGTGAACATCGACGCCCTTCGGGGCGAGGCCGATCGCGCGTCGCTCAGCTGACCCATGCCTCGCAATCTCCGCCTGGGGCCCGATCTCGCCGTCCCCGACGACGCTGTCACCCAGACGTTCCTCATCCTCGGCAAGCGCGGGTCGGGGAAGACGAACACGGCCGTCGTTCTCGCCGAGGAGATGCACCGCGTCGGCGCACCGTTCGTCGTGCTCGACCCGATCGGCGCCTGGTGGGGCTTGAAGTCGAGCTTCGATGGGGCGGGCGTCGGGCTACCCGTCTACGTCTTCGGCGGGCAGCACGGCGACCTGCCGCTGCAGCCGACCGCGGGCGAGCTCATGGCCCAGGTCTTCATTCGCCACCGCCAACCGATGGTCCTCGACATGAAGGGCTGGGGCACCCGCGACCGCGCACGGTTCGTGACGGCGTTCGCCAAGTGGCTGCTCAACCACAACGACCGGGTCCCGTCGCACGTGTTCCTCGAGGAGGCGGACGCCTTCATCCCCCAGCGCCCGTACAAGGACGAGGAGGAGATGCTCGGCGCGATGGACCGCCTGGTCCGCTGGGGGCGGCAGGAGGGCCTCGGCTCATCGACCGTGTCGCAGCGGTCGGCCAAGATCAACAAGGACGTCACGACCCAGACCGAGATCCTGATCGCCCACCGCACGACGGGGCCGCAGGACCGCGACGTCGTCCGGGACTGGATCAAGTACCACGCCGGCGATGAGCGGATGCACGAGATCCTCGAATCGCTCGCCACCCTGCCCGACGGCACGGCGTGGGTCTGGAGCCCGGAGTGGCTCGGCCTGCTCCGCCAGGTCGCGTTCCGCCGGCGCGACACGTTCGACTCGGCAGGCACGCCCAGGCTCGGCGAGAAGCGCGTTCAGCCCAAGGAGCTCGCGCCGGTCGATCTCAATCGCCTCCGCGACCAGCTGGCCGAGACGATCGAGAAGGCCAAGGCGGAGGACCCGCGAGAACTCAAGAAGCTGGTCCGGGA
>JBGPDX010000172.1:0-4973 GCA_041482475.1 Candidatus Limnocylindria bacterium
AGGCCTCCGCCGGCAAGTCGGCGGCCGGCAAGCAGCAAGTGGCGGCCTCGGGGACGAAGCCCGCGGCCTGATCGGCGTCAGTCGGGCGAATACCAGCGACCGCCGCGCATGACGCGGCGGACCGACAGCCCTTCGTTCAGCTCGACCAGGTCCGCCCGCTGACCCACGGCGATCCGTCCGCGGTCCTGCAGCCCCAGGAGCGCGGCCGGATTGGAACTGGCGGCGGCGACGGCAAGCGGGAGCGCGACGCCGGATGCCACGAGGTTCCGGACGGCCGTATCCAGGGCGATCACCGATCCGGCCAGCGCCCCGCCGTCGACGAGCGTGCAGCGGTCGCCGCGGACCTCGATCTCCAGGCCGCCGATGGTCGTCCGCCCGTCGCCGGTGCCGGCAAGCGCGACCGCGTCGCTCACCAGCAGCAGCCGCTGAGCCGGCTTGGTCCGGGTGATGATCGGCCACACGGCCGGGTCGACGTGCTGGCCGTCGGCGATGAGCTCGACGTACGTGTCGTCGCCGGTCAGGGCCGCGACCGCCAGGCCAGGCGCGTGGTGATCGACGCCGGTCATGGCGTTGAACAGGTGGGTCGTCGTGACGGCCCCGGCCGCATACCCGCCGCGCGCCTGGTCGAGGGTCGCCGACGAGTGCCCCAGCGACACGCGAACCCCGTGGCTCGCGAACCAGCCGATCAGTGCGACCGCGCCCGGCAATTCCGGGGCCACGGTCGTCAGGCGCAGTCCAGCGATCAAGGGCTCCAGGTCGCGGAGCGGGACGTCGGCCGGGTTGCGGATCCAGGTCGGGTTGTGGGCGCCGCGGCGGGCGTCGGAGATGAACGGCCCCTCCAGGTTGAAGCCCAGCGGCGCAGCGCCATCGTCCGGTGCGACCGGGATCCAGGCGCGGACCCGCTCGGCGAACGTCACCAGTGCCGGCAGCGGCGCGGTGACGGCGGTGGGCAGGAACGAGGTGACGCCACGCCGCAGCAACGCCCGGGCCATGCCGTCGAGATCGGCCGCCGAGCCCATCGCGTCATGGCCGCCCCAGCCGTGGACGTGGACGTCGACGAACCCCGGCGCGATCAGGGGTGCGTCGGACTCCCGGTCGTCGGTGTCGATCGACTCGATCCGGCCATCGACGACGGTCACCCGGCCGGACACGACGCGATCGTCGAGGACCAGCCGTCCGACGACGGACGAGTGGCCGGCGCTCATCCGGCCGCTCGTCCCTCAGACGACATACGGCTTCAGCACGTCGCGGGCGATCAGGAAGCCCCGCTTGACGAGCGCCTCGTCGCCCTCGAAGGAGCGATCCTCGTGCTCGATCGAGATGGCCCCGTCATAGCCGACGGCATACAGCGCCGCCATGAAGCGATCCCAGCGGATCTCGCCCAGGCCCGGCAGTCGGGGAATCTGCCAGCCCATGCCGGTCGACATCACGCCGTGCTCGAACAGGCCGTCGCGGTCGATCTCCATGTCCTTGGCGTGGACGTGGCGGATGCGCGGGCCGAACTCGCGGACCGCCCGCTCGTAGTCGATGAACTGCCAGACGAGGTGCGACGGGTCCAGGTTGAGGCCGAAGTTGTCGGCGTCGACGATCTCGAACAGCCGCCGCCAGATGGCCGGCGAGTAGGCCAGGTTCCTCCCGCCGGGCCACTCGTCGATCGAGAAGATCATCGGGCAGTTCTCGATGACGATCGTCACCCCGTGCCGGCCGGCGAACTCGACGAGATCGGGCCAGACCTTGCCGACCTCGACCAGGTTGTCGCCGACCGAGCGGTGTTGATCGCGGCCGATGAAGGTCCCGACGAGCCCGACGCCCAGCGCCTCCGCGGCCACGATGACCTTGCGGAGATGGTCGTGGGCGGCCAGCCGGGCCTTTTCGTCCGGGTCCAGGTTGTTCGGGTAGTAGGCCAGCGAGCTGATCGTCAGGCCGTGGCCGTCGAGCATCCGACGGATCGCCTGCGCCCGCGCCGCGTCCAGGCCGTCGACGTCGATGTGGGTGACCCCGGCGTAGCGCCGGCGATCGCCGGTGACCTTCGGCCAGCAGGCGATTTCGAGGGCCTGGAATCCCTCGCCGGCCGCCCACCCCGCCAGCGCCTCGAGATCGAGGCTCGGCAGGGCCGCGGTCATCAACCCGAGCTTCATCGAACCGAGGCCGCCACGGTCTTCCGGCTGACGCCGACCCAGCGGCCGGAGGCGGCGCTGGCCCCGATGGCGTCGTTGACGAGCATCTCGTCGTGGCCGTCGGCGAACGTCGCGTAGGGCGGTCGTGCGGCGGGCCTGCCGGTCGCGACGTCCGCGTAGATCGCCCGGAACAGCGCCCCGAACGTGTCGGCGAAGCCCTCGACGTGGCCGCCCGGGAGCGCGGCGGCGGCCCGGCCGGCGGCGCCCATGAGGGCCGGGTTGCGGAGGAGCAGCTCATTCGGCCGGTCGCGGTGACCCAGCCACAGGTGGTCCGGCGTCTCCGAGTCCCAGGCCGCCGCGGCCAGCGACCCGTCGATCTCCCACTGCAACGAGTTCTTCCGGCCGGGACTGATCTGCGACACGCTTAGCGCGCCGCGAGCGCCGTTGGCGAATCGCAGCAGCATCGAGGCGACGTCCTCGGTTCCCATCGGGCGCGCGACGGTCTCGCCGCCACGGTCCGTCGCGAACGTCTCGACCGGTCCCGTCGGCTGGTGACGGATCTGGATGAAGGTCGCCAGGTCGGCCACGACCTCGACGATCGGCTGGCCCGTCAGGAACGTCATCAGGTCCAGCCAGTGGGAGCCGATGTCGCCCACCGCGCGGAGGGCGCCGCCCTTGTCGGGCTCCAGCCGCCAGTTCCAGTCGGTGTCGAGCAGCAGCCAGTCCTGGAAGTAGTGGCCGGTGACGAGCCGGACGTCGCCCAGTCGGCCGTCGGCGATCAATTCGCGGACGTGCTGGTGGAGCGGATAGAAGCGGATGTTGAAGTTGACCGCGTTGACGATGCCGGCCGCCGCCGCCAGCCTCACCAGCTCGGCCGACTCGGTGGCGCTCATCGCCAACGGCTTCTCGCAGACGACGTGCCTGCCGGCGGCCATGATCGCCGAGGCCTGGGGCACGTGGAGGTGGTTCGGCGAGGTCACGTGGACGACGTCGACGGCCTCGTCGGCGAGGAGCTCGTCGAGGGAGCTGTAGGCGTGTCGGACGCCGAGCTTCTCCGCCGCCGACGCGCCGCGTTCGGGCGTGCTGCCGAGGACGCCGCGCAGGTCGACCCCGATCCTCCGCAGCGCCTCGACGTGGACGGTGCCGATGAACCCGGTCCCGATCACGGCCGCACCGATCCCCGCGAACCCCATCCCGTACGCCCCTCCACGGCGAGCCCCACGGCTGAGACGCTGTCCGCCTCGATCGTACTTCACCGGCGGGCTCGAACCAGGGTTCGTGACCGGCGTCCGGACCCCGTGGCGCTCATCCGTCCGGGGCACCTGGCCCCCGGACGACTTGCTCGTTGACGAACAACCGTTCGGGGTTCTACACTTCGCTCATCCCACAGGCCCCGCGCGCAGCGGAATGATTCCGCGCGATCCCGCCAGGCCCCGCACCCGCAGGTTCGCCCTACCCCATGCCCAACGGCCCCGATCCGCGTGATCGATCCCGAAACCGCCGCCCTCGCCGGCGCGTACCCGTCGGTCGCGCACCCGTCACCGAATACGAGGAGCAGCAGGAGCTCGAGGCCGCGCGCGAGCGCAACGACCTCGACATCTCCGACCTCCGCGAGATGAGCGTCGCGGAGCTGCGCTCGCTCGGGCGCGACCTCCAGCTCGACGGCGCGATCGACCGCAAGGAAGACCTCGTCGATCGGATCCTCCAGCGCCAGACCGAGCGCGCCGGCCATGCCTACGCCACCGGCATCCTCGACATCGTCGACGAAGGCTTCGGCTTCATGCGCCGCCACGGCCTGCTGCCCAGCCCGGACGACGTCTATGTCAGCTCCAGCCAGGTCCGCCGCTTCGGGCTCCGCATCGGCGACCGCATCTCCGGCGCCGTCCGGGCCCCGCGCGACGCGGAGAAGTACTGGGGCATGCTGCGGGTCGACTCGGTCAACGGCGTCGACATCGACACCGCCCGACGGCGGCCGATCTTCAACGACCTCACCCCGGTCCACCCGGACGAGCTGATCAACCTCGAGACGGACCCGAAGAACCTCAGCCAGCGCCTGATCAATCTGGTCAACCCGATCGGCAAGGGCCAGCGCGCCCTGATCGTCAGCCCGCCGAAGGCCGGCAAGACGTTCCTGCTCAAGCACATCGCCAACGGCGTGACCGCGAACTACCCGGAGATCCTCCTCATGGTCGCCCTCATCGGCGAGCGGCCGGAGGAGGTCACCGACATGCGCCGAAGCGTCAAGGGCGAGGTCATCAGCTCGACCTTCGACGAGCCGACCGAAAACCACACTCACGTCGCGGAGATGGCCCTCGAGATCGCCAAGCGGCAGGTCGAGACCGGCCGTGACGTCGTCATCCTCCTCGACTCGATCACCCGCCTGGCGCGGGCCTACAACCTGGCCCTGCCACCGTCCGGCCGAACCCTGTCGGGCGGTATCGACCCGATCGCCCTCTATCCGCCCAAGCGCTTCTTCGGCGCCGCCCGGAACATCGAGGAAGGCGGCTCGCTGACCATCATCGGCACCTGCCTCGTCGACACCGGCTCGCGCATGGACGACGTCATCTACGAGGAGTTCAAGGGCACCGGCAACTCGGAGCTGATCCTCGATCGCAAGCTCGCCGAGAAGCGAATCTTCCCGGCCATCGACGTCCAGCGCTCGGGCACACGCCGGGAGGAGCTGCTCCTCGAGGAGGGGACCCTCAAGATGGTCTGGACGATGCGCCGGATGCTGTCGGCGGTGGGCACCAACGAGGGCATCGAGCTGCTCCTCAACCGGCTGGCAAAGACGGACAACAACGCCCAGTTCCTGGCGACCCTGACCAAGAGCCTCGACGCCTAGCCTCGCCGCAGGGC
>JBGPDX010000173.1:0-4964 GCA_041482475.1 Candidatus Limnocylindria bacterium
AGGAGAAGAACCGCGTGTCGCACCGCGCCCGGGCGGCGCGGGCAATGGCGCCGGTCCTCCGTGACCTGGGGTTCTGACGTCCGTCAGGAGCTCGGGGTCGCGTTCGGTGGTTTCGTCGGCCTTGGTGTCGGCCATGGCGCCGGCGGGGTTCCCGGCGTCGGGAACGGTGACGCCGAGCGGTCGATCAGCCTGCCAGTCACCGCTCGGCGTCGGTTCCTGTGACGCACGGCTGACGGCTCGTGTTCCGCTCCTGGCGGCGCCTCCTTGACCGTGGGCTCGCCGGGGGCCGCTGGGATTTGAGAAGGTCGTCGATCTCCGTCGAGGCCGCAAGATGGGTCGGTTTCCGGTCGAGAACCGAGGCACACGCGGTTCGAGAACGCAGATCGGCGGGGTGTGGCGTAGCTGGCTAGCGCAAGTGCTTTGGGACCATCGGGCCCTGTAGCGGTGTTGGGTCCCGGGACTGTGAGCGTGAGATCGGCGAACGAACGCGGGTCAATTACCCTCTGCGGTTCGGCGCCCGGCATTGGTGGCGATTTTCCAGCGAGGGATCGAGTGCAGTGCGGCTCTCAGCAACCCTCGCCGACGACGGCGGTCTGTTCGAGCCGCTGGACCCCGCCTGCGCTCATCGACCATACCTTCGTGTTCGTCTCGTCGAGGTAAAACACGATTCCGAGGGCGGTGTCCGGCACACGCACCGAAAATGCCTGGTTGCCGCTCGTGCCCTTGATGAGCGTTCCCCGGCTGCCGTAGACACTCTGCAGCTCGGTCAGCGGCATCCCGACCCGTGCGCCCGACGGCGTGACGAGATCGGTCGAGTGGGTGTGCATGTCGATCAGGCGGCCGAGGTAGAAGGTAACGGTGAGTTGCCCGGCGTAGCGGCCGGTCGCCTGGGCGCCTTGCCATGAGGCGTCGCAGTTGGTGCTGTGTTGGATGTTCGTGACCAGGGCCCGCGACTGCAGCTCGGACATCTTCGCGCCGATGACATACGGGCCGATACCGTCAGCAGCCAGCACGGTGGCCGGATCGATGGCCGGCTCCGTAGGCGATGGCGTCCCGATGGAGCTCGAGGTCGGGCTCGCCGACAGGACGGTCGTCGGGGGCGGAACCGTTTCGAGCGGGCTCGGCCTCAGGTCCGGGCTGTTCTGGGCGACCGACGGCACCGCCGTCTGGGGAGCGGTCGGAACATCCCGGAGGCTGCCCGCGCTGCAGGCGGCGATCGCGGTCGCGAGGGCAACGAGGGCGACGAGTCGGGGTGAGCGGTTCATCGGGTCGGCTCCTGTGCGGGTGGGCATCGGAGTCCGAGTGTCGCTGCGGCCCATCGCAGCGAGGTCGCCTGCGGGTAACGATCAGGTCACCAGCCGCGACGTCCGAGCCTCTCTGCCTGGCGCCTTCAGCGGTCTATCATTCCCCGCGCGGGGTGTAGCGTAGCCTGGCAACGCACGTGCTTTGGGAGCACGAGATCGCGGGTTCGAATCCCGCCGCCCCGACCACCAGCCGGCGCCGCATCGAGCGGGTCCAGGGGTGCCGACCGAGCGAGGGGAACGAGTTGTCAGAGACCGCCAGCGCCCTCCGGGCCACGTCAGACGCCCTCGTTCGCGACCTCGAGCGGCTGGCCGCGCTCGAGCGCAAGAAGCGCCGGATGACGCCGGGGGATCCACGCCTGATGGACATCGCCGGCGAGGTCGAGAGCCTGGCCCTGCGGGTCCTGGGCTCGAGCGTCCGCCAGCGGGAGCTGGCCGAGGACGCCGAAGACCTCGTGGAGGCCGGCTCGCCGGACGCCCCCACGCGCACGATCGCCGCCACCCCGCGGGAGATCCACGTGATCCTCGCCGAGTGGCGCGACGCCGAGCGGCGCGCCGGCGACGCCGACCCCGGTTCCCCGGCGGCGAGGGCGGCCGAAACGGAGGTCGAGCGCCTGCGGGCGGAATATCGGCGGGCCCACGAAGACGCCATCCGGCGGCGCGACGCCTAGCGTGGCGAGACGCCGGGCGCCGCGGGTCGGCGTCCAGCTGCCCGAGGTCGAGCGGGAGGTCCGCTGGACCGAGGTCGTGTCGATGGCCCGCCGGGCGGAGGACGTCGGGTTCGACTCCATCTGGCTCGGCGACCACCTCCTCTATCGCTTCGCCGACGGGACGACCCGGGGACCGTGGGAGGCATGGTCGATCCTCGCCGCGCTGGCGGCAGCGACGACGAGGATCCGGCTGGGGCCGCTCGTCGCCTGCACCGCGTTCCACAATCCGGCAGTTCTCGCCAAGCAGGCGGACGCACTGGACGAGATCAGCGGCGGGCGATTCGTCCTGGGCCTGGGCGCCGGCTGGAACGAGACGGAGTTCCGCGCCTTCGGCATTCCGTTCGATCATCGAATCGATCGCTTCGAGGAGGCGTTCACGATTATCCGCGGGCTCCTCCGCGACGGCGCCGTCGACTTCGCGGGTCGCTATTACTCGGCCCGGGACTGCGAGCTCCGCCCGCGCGGTCCCAGTCGCGGCGGTCCGCCGCTGCTGATCGGCTCGACGGGCGACCGGATGCTGGCGATCACGGCGCCCCACGTCGATGCCTGGAACGCCTGGTACGCGGACACGGACAACTCGCCCGAGGGCGTGGCGCCGCTCCGCGAGCGCGTCGACGCCGCCTGCCGGCGCGCCGGCCGCGACCCAGCCCAGGTCGAGCGGACGGTGGCCGTGCTGTGCCGGCTGACCGGGGGCAGCGGGCGCCTCCAGGGCGACGCCTCACGGCCGCCGCCGGCCGCCCTGTTCGGCCCGCCGGAGGTCATTGCACGGGAGCTCAGGCGCTACGCGGACGAGGGGATCTCGGAGGTCCAGCTCGTGCTCGACCCGATCACGGAGGCCGCGATCGACGAGCTCGCGCCCGCCCTCCAGCTGCTCGATCGGGACTGACGGGCGGATCCGGCAGCCGCGGCGGGGTACGAACGTCACATTCGACCCGTGGGGACCCGGTGCTAGCATCGGGCAGCAGATGCGAGGATCGAATCGGGGGCTCCGTGCCGTCACGGCGCTGGTCGCGGTCGTGCTCGTCGCGGGGTGCGGTGCCGCCGCCTCGACGCCTGCTCCCGGCACGTCCGGCGGTGCCCCTCTGGTCACCCCCGATCCACACCTCACCGCACCGGCCCACGTCGATGACGTCTTCCGGCTGCTGGGCTCGGCCGGGATCCGGATCATTCCCAACACGGCCAGCGAGGGGACGACGGGCGACCCGGTCAAGCGGATCACCGCGACCTACACCGACTGGCCCCTCGTGTTGACCGAGTTCTCGAGCGCCAGCGCCCTGCGCCGGGTCGGCGGGTTCGATCCCAGCGAGCCGCCCCGGCGCGGCGAGGCGCCCTACATCCTCGCCGGGCTCAATATCCTTGTCGAGTACGGTGCTCGCAACACCAACGATCCGGCGCCGGTTCCGGCCGACGCCGCCCACCTGAAGGCGCTGATGGCCCTGGTCGCCGCCCTCGACCCGCTGCTCGGTCCGCTCAGTCAGCGGTCCGTCCAGCCGATCGCCCTGCCCGGGGTGACCCCCGCCCCGCCCACCGCCGCACCGGCCTCCGCGTCGGCGAGCCCGGCTTCGTGACGGTCCCCGCTCGCGTCCGCGGTCAGGCGGCGCGGGGGGCGGACGAGGTGTCCGCCCTCGACAAGCGGATCATCGAGCACCTCCAGCAGGACGGACGCCGGCCCTTCACCCAGATCGCTGCCGACCTCGGCGTGTCCGAGGCAGCGGTTCGCGCACGGACCAACCGCCTGGTCGAACGGGGCATCATCCAGGTCGTGGGGGTCACCGATCCCCTCAAGCTTGGCTTCCAGCAGCAGGCGATGATCGGCGTCCGTTGCGAGCGCGACCGGCTGCTCGAGGTCGCCGAGGCGGTGTCCGCCTTTTCGGAAGTCGACTACGTCGTGATCACGGCGGGCGCCTTCGACCTCCTGATCGAGGTGGTCTGCGAGAACAACGAGGCCCTTCTCCAGTTCCTCACCCGGCGGCTGCGAGCGGTCGAGGGCGTCCGCGAGACGGAGACCTTCGTCTACCTCCGGATGGTCAAGCAGACCTACCAGTGGGGCACACGCTGAGGCTGCCGTCCTCGTTGCCGTGACGCAACTGAAACGTCGGCGGGGAGGGCAACGCGGGCGGTCCCGCGGGGGGTAGCGGCTAAGATGGCGGTGAGGCGAGCGCCCCGAGCGCCCGCCCGGGACGCGGAGGACGTTACCGGGGTGCCGGTCGAGCCGGTCCTGACACTGATCATTCTCGCCGTGCTGGCGAACCTCGCCGTCATGGGCGCCGTGCTCCTGCCCCCGATGATGGGTCGGCGGATGTCCGTCGCGCTCGACGATCGATCGGACGAGGCCGACGTGGGGATCGCCGAGCTGTCGGCGCTGGTCGGCGGGGAGGCGCAGAACGTCTCCGACGTGCCGGTCTGGGCCTACGACCGGGTCGTCCGGATCGCCAGCTGGGGCTTCATCGCGGCGACCCTGGTGATCGTCGCCGTCAGCGGGCTGTGGCCCCAGACGCAGGGAGCGATCTTCGTCCTGCTGGGCCTCGCCAGCCTGTTCGTGCTCGTCGTCCACGACCTCCTGCCATCGTCGGCCCTGGGCAGCGCCAAGTTCGTCGTCGAGGGCTCGGTCGCCATCACCTTCGCCACGCTGCTGATCATGTTCACCGGCCGCGAATCGAGCCCGTTCTTCTTCGTCTTCCCCCTCATCGTCGCCGGCGCCGCCCTCGTCGTCAGCGAGCGGGTGACGCTCGCCCTGGCCGCCTTCGCGACGTTCGGCTACCTCGTTGCCCTGACCGCCGGCCATCCCGGACCGATCATCGGCGTGACGGTCGCCACCGTCGCGATCAACCTGACGGCGCTCATCCTGCTTGCCTACGTCGCGATGGTCATCGCCCGCGAGCAGCGCCGGGCGCGCGACGCCGCCATCCGGCTGTCGACGGTCGACCCACTGACCGGGCTCTTCAACCGGACC
>JBGPDX010000174.1:0-4840 GCA_041482475.1 Candidatus Limnocylindria bacterium
AGCTGTCATCGCCGATCCGGAACGTGAGCTTGTTCTCGCCCTCGTTGAGTCCGACCCGGATCGTCCAGTGGCCGGTGCCGTCCGTGGTCGCGTGCTGATCGAGCCCGAAGCTGATGTCCTGGGTGATGGACACACCCGGCGGCGCCAGGCCGATCACGTTGACGTCCTTGGTGGCGACTGCCTGGCCGTCGGTTGGGCTGAGGATCGTCAACCCGGTGATCGGCGCGGGTATGCCGGCGGAGGCAAGGCCCCCGCCCGGGGCCGGTTGTCCGCCCTGTGGGGGGCTACTGCCGCCGGACGGCCGCGTAAGCAGGCCGTAGGCGATGAGCCCGATCATGACCAGCAGTCCGGCCAGGACGACCGGAGGCGCGCGCCGAGCCCGGTCGGCGATGGCGCGAACGGGCGGCCGGGGCGGCGACGGTGACTTGTCGTGCGCGGCCGTCACCGGCGCGGCGGGCGTTGTCGCTTCGGCGGGCGGTGGCGCTTCGCCGGGCGGTTCGGGCGCGCGGGCCTCGGCCAGCTCGGCGAGATCGAAGCCGCATTGCGGGCAGAAGGGCATGCCCGCGACGGACGCGGCGCCGCAGCGAGGGCAGAAGCGAGGGCCGGGCATCCGGATCAGCCGACCTCGTGCAGTCGCGCGGCTGCGACGCAGGCCGGTCGCTTGTGCATCACGTGGTCATATTGACCACAGGCGACGCGGATGCGGCACCTTCTTTGCATCACATGCACAGAACCGGCGCGATACGGCCTCGTTTGTGCACGAGGTGCACCAAAGCGACCTGCGGACGACGGAGCGCGTTCCGTACGTGCTTCTGGTGCACAGCGCGAGGCCGGCCGCGGAACGCGCGGCCCCCGGAACGCGCGGAGCCGGAACGCGAGGAGCCGCGAGCCGCGCCTCTACCTCGCCCCCAGCGCGGCGCGGGTGATCGCCCGCAGGCCGGGCCGCTGGCCGTAGAGCAGGACGCCCGCCGCGTAGACCCGCACGGCGACGACGAAGATCAGCCCGATGGCGACGACCAGCAGGCCCAGCGACAGCGCCACTTCCCACGCCTCGACACGCCCGACCGCGAGCCGGGTGAGCATGACGAACGGGCTCCAGAACGGCACGTAGGACGCGAAGCGGACAAAACCGGCGGTCCCGCCGGTCAGCGCCAGGACAGCCTGCAGGTAGCCGACGATCGCGATCAGGCTGAGCGGCAGGGCGAGCATCTGGAGATCCTCGGCGCGGCTGACGAGCGAACCGGCCGCGGCATAGATGAGGGCGTAGAGGACGAACCCCAGCGCGAAGTACACGAGGAACGCGGCGACGAGCGCCACGGACAGCCCGGCCATGGACGGGGCGACGGATGGTCCCGGACCCAGAACCGCGGCCGCCAAGGGGTCCTCGATGGCGATGGCCGCGATCGCCGGCACGAGGATTCCAAGCATCTGCGTCAGCCCGGCGGCGCCGATCCCCGCGACCTTGCCGACGACGAGCTGACGCGGCGACGCGGCGCTGATCATCAGCTCCATCACCCGGCTGGTCTTCTCGGCCACGACCCCGGCCGCGACCCACATGCCGTAGATAACCAGGGTGATGAAGATCAGCACGACGAAGACGATCCCGACGATCCGGCGGCCGGCGTACTCGGCGCCGCTGATCGGCTGGCTGCCGCCGCCCGGGCTCGCCGCCCGGAGCAGGTCGACCGACGGCAGCCGGAAGCCACTCAGCGGGTTGTTGGCGCTGTAGTCGAGGACGGCCACGCCGAAGACGCCGACGGAGATCTGCTGCAGCCGATCCTCGCCAAGCCCCTCGCCGGCATGGAAGACGAACGCGAGCTGCCCGTTCGGCAGCCGGTTGGCGATCAGGACGGCATCGAGCGAGCCGGCCTCGACGCGGGAGACGGCGTTTCGCTCGTCGACCTCGCGGACGACGCGAAAGGACCTGCCGCCGCTGCCGCCGGCGGTGTTGAGGACCGATTCGAGGATCGAGATCGAGCGTTGCGCCAGCGGGTCGTCGGTCGACACCACGCCGATCGTCGTGACGGTCCGGCCCTCGACGACACGGACGAAGAACGGCACGAAGGCCACCAGCACGGCCAGCGTCGCCAGGAGCAGCGTCGAGACGTGGAACAGCCCGCTGTGCACGCGCGAGGCGTACTCCTGGCGGGCGACGATGCCGGCGTTCGGCAGGATCGGATCGTGGCGGCTCATGCGGCGGAGACGTCCGCGCCGGCCGCGGCTTCGGAGCCCGGCGCGTCATTTCGCCCGTCGGAGGCCGGCCCGTCGGCCGGTGCCAGCCGCATGTCCTCGTCCGCGGGCCGGCCGACATGGTCGATGAAGACCTGCTCGAGCGACGCGTCGGCGATCTCGAAGTGGGTCACCCGGAGGTCTCGCGCGATCGCCGCGGCGAGCAGCGCTCCGGGCTCGACCCCGGCGTCCAGCTCGATCTCCGAGCGGTCCATGCCCGGCCGGATGACGCGCGCGCCCGGCACGGCCGACAGCCACTCCAGCCGATGATCGCCCTCGATCCCCAGGATGACCATCCGGCGCCCGGTCGAGCGCTTCACCTCGCGCAGCGGTCCACCAACGACGACACGGCCGCGGTCGACGATCGCGACCGACTCGCACATCGCCTCGGCAGTCTCCATCTGGTGGGTCGAGAAGACGATCGTCTTGCCACGGTCGCGGAGCTCGAGGAACGCCTCCCGCAGGAGGGCGACGTTGACCGGGTCGAGGCCGGTGAACGGCTCGTCCATCAGCAGGACGTCGGGATCGTGGAGGATCGCGGCGAGGAACTGGACCTTCTGCTGGTTGCCCTTGGACAGCTGCTCCGCCCGGCGGTCGGCGAACTCCGGGACCCGGAACCGCGCCAGCCACTCCCGCACCAGGCGTGCCGCCCGGTCGCGCGGCACGCCGTACAGGCCGGCGAAGTAGACGAGCTGGTCGAGGATCGTCATCCGCGGGTAGAGCCCGCGCTCCTCCGGCAGGTAGCCCCAGGCGGTGCGCGGCAGGTCCTCGCTCCGGATGCCGTCCCAGGCGATCGTGCCGCCATCCGGCCGGAGCACGCCCAGGGCGATCCGCATCGTGGTGGTCTTGCCGGCCCCGTTGGCGCCAAGGAACCCGAACACCTGGCCACGGGGCACCTCGAACGACAGTCCGTCGAGGGCGACGACCGAACCGAACCGCTTCACGAGGCGATCCACGACCAGGGGCATCTGACCGAGGATAGACGGGCCTCCTGCCGTGGCGCCTGACCCGAAGGTCCGCCCGGCAAAGCGGCCGAATGTCGAGCGCCGGCCGGTTCGGAGCGGCAGGCGGCGGGGCCGAAGGGGGCCTCGCCTACAATGGCCGGGTGACCCGGTCCCCGACGCTGTCCCCCACCGTCCCCGTTCGAATCCACGCCGACCGGCCCGCGGCGACCCTCCAGATCGACTGGCAGGACGGCCACCGAACCGTCTACGACTTCGTCAGCCTGCGCTGGCTGTGCCCGTGCGCCTTCTGCCGCGGCGAGGCCGGCCTGCCCGGCTGGCTCGACTCGCGCCCGACCCTCACCCCACCGCAGACGCAGATGGTCGACATCCAGCTCGTCGGGAGCTATGCCGTCGCCCCGTCATGGGCCGACGGCCACCACACCGGCTACTACACGTTCGCGGTCCTGCGGGACCGCTGCCCGTGCCCTGAATGCACGGCGCGGCGGGCGTCAAGCCCCACCGCAGCCCGCGCCTCCGGGCATCTCAGTCACGCCGCCGAAGGAGAGGACAGCAGATGATCGTCGCCACCACCCCGTACATCGCCGGCCATCGAGTGACCGAGACGAAGGGCCAGGTCTTCGGGCTCGTCGTCCGGAGCCGCGGCCTGGCCGGCAACTTCACCGCGGGCCTGCGCTCGCTCGTCGGTGGCGAGATTCACGAGTACACCCAGCTGCTCGAGGACACCCGGCGCCAGGCGATCGACCGGCTCGTCCAGAACGCCACGCTGATGGGCGCCAACGCCGTCCTCTCGATGCGCTTCGACAGCACCGAGCTGGCGAGCACGATGTCGGAGATCGTCGCCTATGGCACGGCCGCCATCGTCGTCGCCGACGCGGGCGCCAAGCCTGCCACCGAGTAGCCCGTGGCCGGCTTCACGCTCCTTCGCGGCCTGTTGCTCGTCGTCGGCGGGCTGATGGTCGTGGCCGGCTTCGCCACGCTCACGGTCGCCAGCGCGTTCGGTGTGGGGACGGGCCTCTGGCTCGTCTTCGGCGGTGGGGTGCTGATGATCGTGGCCGTCCTGGAGCGGACGCGCTACCGCTCGGAGGCCGCGGAGCGGGCGAACGATCCCCCCGGCCCGGGCGGCGGGGAGACGCAGGGCGTCGTCGAGCCGCGCTTCCGACCGACCGACGAAGTGTTCGTCGATCCGACCACCGACCGCCGGATGCGCGTCCTGCTCGACGCGCGCACCGGCGAGCGCCGCTACGTCGCGGAGACCTAGCCCGGAAGCGCGGTGGCTCTGGCGCTCGTCGCGAACGCCCCGATGCGGCGCTGGAGGTCGGCATACGTGGCGCGGAAGGCCGCCGTCTTTCGGTCGTCCGATCCGCCGACCTCCGCCGGGTCCTCGAGGCCCCAATGGAGCGACTCGTGCTGGCCGGGGAACACCGGGCAGGCCTGTCGGGCGCGATCGCAGACCGTGATGACGTAGTCGAACCGCCGGCCCAGGAACTGCTCGACCGGCTTGCTCGTGGCGGCGGACCAGTCGATGCTCGCTTCATCGAGGACGCGGACCGTCAGGGGATTCACGCCCCTCGGCTCCGTGCCGGCCGACTCGACGTCGAAGTCCGGCCCGCCGACCCGCTCGAGGATCGCCTGGGCCATCTGGCTGC
>JBGPDX010000175.1:0-4800 GCA_041482475.1 Candidatus Limnocylindria bacterium
CGATCGACGGCGACGACCTGATCGGGGAGCTGGGCCTCCGGCCCGGGCCGTCGATCGGGCGGATTCTCGACGAGCTGCTGGACCGGGTCATCGCCGAACCGTCGCTCAACGACCGCCCGACACTCCTGCTCGTCGCGCAAAGCCTCGTCGAGGACGAGCCATGATCGAGCGCCTGCTCGAGGCCGAGCGCGCCCTGTCGATGGGACGGCTCGACCAGGCCGAGCGCCTGTATCGGCAGGCCTGGAACGCCGACCCCCGCAACTCCATCGCCGTCGTCGGCCTCGCCCGGGTCGCGCTCGAGCGCGGCGACGAGCGTGGGGCGCAGGCGATGGCACGCCGCGCCCTCGAGATCGACGAGGACAACCAGGCAGCTCGCCGGCTCCTGGATCGCCTGCTGGAGGTTCGAGCCACGCGGGCCGAAGGATCGCCCGAACGGGCAGCCGAAGCGCGGCCGGAACGTGCGCCAGAACCGCGGCCCGAACGGGCAGCCGAACCGCGGCCGGAACGTGCGCCGGAACGTGCGCCGGAACGTGCGCCCGAACCACCGCCGGCCCCGACGGTTCGCAAGCCCGCCCCGCCGTCACCCGAACGCCCCGCGGATGTGCCGGCGGCCGGGCCCCCGGCTGCCCGCGTCGCGACGCCTGCGCGCGTCGCGCCGCCACCCGAACCTCCCCCGATCCGAGCGGAACCTCCCCGGGTCCAGCCCGCGCCGGCCCTTCCCCAGCCAGCCGCGACCAAACCGACCCCTCCCGCACCGACCGCGACCGACGCCGCGGCCACGGCGTCCGCGGCGCGAGCCCGTCGACCGCACGTGGCACCGCCGTCGACCATACGGACGTCGTCGTCGGGGAAGCGGGCGGCCACACCACCACCTGCTCCCGGGCTGACCCTTCCGAAGGCGCCGCCGCTCGTGTCGCCGAAGCCCAAGTCGGCGCCGGAGCCCGCGCGGGCCGCAGCGTCGCAGCCGGCGAAGCCGGCCCAGAGGCGACCCGCCAGCTCCAGCACCGCCGGCCGCCCTGGCCCTCGCAAGGAGCGCGGCCTGCTCGATCGCCTGTTCCGCCCTCGTCGCTGAACGCCTCTCCGGGACGGCGCCCGGACGTGGCAACATCGGCGCAACCGCCATCACGACCCTGCCCAGGGAGCTCGATGCGAATCCTCGTCACGGGGGGCGCCGGCTACGTCGGATCGGTTTCGGTCGAGACGTTGCTCGCCGCCGGTCACGACGTCGTCGTCCTCGACGATCTGTCGACGGGCCACGCGCCGTCGGTTCCCGAGGAGGCGCGCATCGAGCTGGGCTCGTATGGCAACGAAACCGAGATGGTCGAGCTCCTCGATCGCGCGCGCATCGAGGCCATCCTCCACTGCGCCGCGCGATCGCTGGTCGGCGAATCGATCGGCAATCCCAGCCGCTACTACCGCGACAACGTCGCCGGCGGGATCGCCCTCCTCGAGGCCTCGCGGCGAACCGGCGTCAATCGGATCGTGTTCAGCTCGACGGCGGCCGTCTACGGCGTGCCCGATTCCACGCCCATCCCCGAAGAAGCGCCGCTCCGGCCCATCAACCCGTACGGCGAGACCAAGCGGGTGTTCGAGGGCGCCCTCCGCTGGTATGGCTCGGCCTACGGGCTTCGGGCCGTCAGCCTCCGCTACTTCAACGTCGCCGGTGCGAGCGAGCGCAACGGCGAGGTCCACGATCCGGAGACCCACCTCATCCCGAACGTCCTCAAGGCGGTCGAGGGGACTGGCCAGCTGACCGTCTTCGGCGACGACTACCCGACACCGGACGGGACCTGCATCCGCGACTACATCCACGTGGTCGACCTGGCCGATGCGCACCTTCGCGCGCTCGAGGCCACGGGACCGGACGACCCGCGCCTCGACCCGACAACCGGGCTCCTCGTCTGCAACCTGGGCAATGGCGACGGGTTCAGCATCCGCCAGGTCCTCCAGGCCGCGGAGTCGGTCGTCGGGCAGCCGGTGCCGCACAGGGTCGGACCCCGCCGGCCGGGCGACCCACCCGTCCTGGTCGCCTCCGCGCAGCGGGCGGCGGCGGTACTGGGCTGGCGTCCGGAGCGCCGGTCGCTCGAGGAGATGATCGGCTCCGCCTGGGAGTGGCGGCAGCGCCACCCCGAGGGGTTCGCGGACGTGCCGGCCTAGCCGGTTCGCTCCGCCGATCCGTCACAAACACCGCGGACGGCCGTTCCATGACTCGGCCGCTGTACTCCTTCCAGGGCTACGCCAGGACGCCGATGGTGGCTCCTGCCCCTCTCGGATGTACGATCGAATCGATGGCTGTCGACACGACGATGCGGGCCTGGCGACCGCAGCGCTTCGGACGCCGGAACGTCCGCCACATCGACGACCCCCTGGTCGAACCGCTGTGGTCGGGCATTCGCGTTCTCGCCCACGCCGGACCGGACGGCGCGGAATTCCTCGATGCCGATGGCGAGACACAGTCGTGGCCGGAGATCGCGGCCCGCCTGGCCACCGTGCTCCAGGCGGAGCGCGCCGTCCTCGACGGGTACCTCACGCTCGAGTCGCACGACCCGGGCGTCGGCGCGTTCCCCGTCCCGGACCTGCACCCGCGCGCCCGGGACATCGGCCGGCGCCTGTTCTGGGTTGGCGACGACCGCCGGCAACGCGAGGTCGAGGCGTTGCGCGAAACCGAACGACCACGGCCGGTCGAGCCCGGCGAGAAGGCCGTCTTCGTCGCGGTCGACCTCCTCGCCCTCGACGGTGAGCAGCTCCTGGACGTGCCGCTCCTCGAACGCAAGCGCCTCCTCGACGCCGTCGTCGGCGACGACCCGCTGATCCGCCGCGGGGTGCACGTCCGCCCGCCGATCGGCACCTGGCTCGCGACCTGGAAGAGCCTCGGCTTCCGGGCGATCGCCTACAAGGGCGCCAACAGCCGCTACCGGCCGGGTGCGCCCAACGACGACTGGGCCACCGCGCCGATCCTCATCCGCTGAGGACCGACCCCGCCAGGGCGGGGGGGCCGCCAGGGCGGGGGCCCCGCGAGGGGGCCGCGGGAGCCGGTTCGGTGGTACGGTGGCGACGTGTCTCCCGCTCCCCTGACGCCGTGCCTGCCACTGCCCTGACGCCGGCCATCCGGGACGAGATCGCCCGCCTGGGTCGTGCCGACATCATGGTCGGAATCCCGAGCTTCAAGAACGCCGCGACGATCGGCTACGTCGTCCGGGCGGCACAGGCCGGGCTCGTCCAGTACTTCCCGGACCTCCACCCCGTCGTCGTCAACTCGGATGCGGGCTCGCCCGACGGCACACAGCGTGTCGTCGTCGACACCGAGCCGCCCGACTACGTCGAGCAGATCCTCCTCGTCCGTCCGACCAACAGGCTCAACCGGGTCAGCCTGACCTATCCGGAGATCGGCGGCGTCGGCGGCAAAGGGGCCGCCCTGCGGACGATCTTCGAGATCGCCGCCGCGCTCGAGGTGCAGGCATTGGTGGTGGTGGATTCGGACCTTCGGTCCATCCTGCCCGAATGGATCGAGCTGCTTGCCGGGCCCATCCTCAAGGGCGGCTACGACTTCGTCGCCCCGCTCTACGCGCGCTACAAGTACGACGGCACGATCACCAACACGGTCACCTATCCCCTCACCCGGGCGCTCTACGGCAACCGCATCCGGCAGCCCATCGGCGGTGACTTCGGGGTGTCGGGCGACCTGGTCCAGCACTATCTCGCCCAGGACGACTGGACCGACGACGTCAGCAAGTTCGGCATCGACATCTGGATGACGACGACCGCGCTGACCGGCGGGTTTGCCGTCTGCCAGACGCGCCTCGGCGCGAAGATCCACGATCCGAAGGATCCGGGCGCCGACCTCGGCCCGATGTTCCGCCAGGTCGTCGGGACGGTCCTGCGGCTGGCCGTCCGCTACGCCGACCAGTGGCTGCCGATCCACGGCAGCCACGACGTCCCCGCCTACGGCTTTGAGCGGATCATCGAGCCGCCGCCGCTCGACGTGAACACCCTGCGACTGTTGACCGAGTTCCACCAGGGATCGCTGACCCTGGAGGATCGCTGGCGCCGGATATTCGCGCCACCCAACGTCGACACGCTGATGGTCCTGGCCGGCGACGCCGGTCGCCTCGGCGACGCCACCCGGGCCAGGCTGGGGCTGGGCGGGGACGCGGCCTCGACCTCGGCGACCACCGCCGAGCTGGCGGAGGCGCTCGCGGCGTTCTACTTCCCGGACGACCTGTGGGCTCGCCTCATCTACGACCTCGTGGCCGGCGCGCGCAGCGCGGAGATCCCGATCGAGCAGGCCGTGGCGGCCCTCGTCCCCGTCTACTTCGGACGTGTCGGAAGCTTCGTCATCGAGAACCGCCACGTGACGACCGATCAGGCCGAGGAACGCGTGGAGCGGCAGGCTCGCGAGTTCGAGCTGCTCAAGCCGTATCTCCTCGAGCGCTGGCATGCGCTCGACGGCGTGGCCGCATCGTGACGACGCGCTCGCCGCTCCCCGCGCGGATCCTGATCCCGGTCGCCAACCCGATGACCGCGGAGGAGCTCATCAGCCTGGGCGCGGCGTTGCTCGATCCGCGCCGCGGCGAACTGACCGCACTGGGCATCGTCGAGGTCCCGGAGGGCATGCCGCTGTCCGAGGGGGCGACGCGTGCTCGCCATGCCCGTCGCCTGCTCCAGCGGGTGCTGGACTTCGGTCCCGAGGGGACGACGATCCACCCCATCGTCCGGATCGGACGGCGTGCCGCCGAGGGCATCATCGAGGCCGCCGCCGAGCAGGAGTCGGACCTCATCATCTTCGGCTGGGGCGGCAAG
>JBGPDX010000176.1:0-4770 GCA_041482475.1 Candidatus Limnocylindria bacterium
ACCACCAACGTGACCCGCGGCCCCGACCGGATCAGTCCGTTCTTCATCCCGTACGGCATCCCCAACATCGGCGCGGGGCAGATCGCGATCAGCTTCGGGATGACCGGGCCGAACTTCACCACCGTGTCCGCCTGCGCGACCGGCGGCCACGCCATCGGCGAGGCGTGGGAGACGATCCGCCGCGGTGACGCGGAGACGATGATCGCCGGCGGGTCCGAAGCCGGGATCTACGAGGCGCTGGTCGGCGGGTTCGCCGCCATGCGCGCGCTGTCGCAACGCAACGACGATCCGGAGGGTGCCTCGCGGCCGTTCGACCAGGGCCGCGACGGCTTCGTCATCGGCGAGGGCGCCGGCGTCCTCGTCCTCGAGGCGCTCGACCACGCCGAATCGCGCGGCGCGGAGCCGCTGGCGGAGCTCGTCGGCTACGGCGCCACGGCCGACGCGTCGCACGTCACGCTGCCCGCCCCGGGCGGGATCGGCGCGGTCCGCGCGGCGCGGCGGGCACTCGAGAAGGCGGGCCTCCAACCGGCCGCCATCGACCATGTCAACGCCCACGCCACGTCCACCGCGGAGGGCGACAAGGCCGAGCTCCAGGCGATCCGGACCATCTTCGGCGAGGCGGCCGAGCGGGTCGCGGTGACCGCCAACAAGTCGATGATCGGCCACACCCTGGGCGCCGCGGGCGCCCTCGAGGCGATCGCGACGATCCTCGCCATCCGGACCGGCTGCATCCCGCCGACGATCAACCTCGAGCAGCCGGACGAGGCCGCGGCCGGGCTCGACCTGACGCCGATCCGGGCGTCGCAGCGCGAGGTGCGGACGGCGCTGTCGAACTCGTTCGGCTTCGGGGGCCAGAACACGGCCCTCATCTTCGCCCGGTGGGAGCGATGAGCGCCCGCGGATCCAAGCCGGACGTGAAGGTCAAGGACGGCGGCGACGCCTCGCTGCTGGCGCTCGTCGACCGGCTGGCCGCGGTCCTCGAGCGGAGCGACCTCAGCGAGCTCGAGGTCGAGGCCGGCGGAACCGCGCTGATCCTCCGCAGGGGGATCGCCGCCCCCGCCCCCGTCGTTCCGGCCGCGCCGCCGGCCACCGCTCCCACCGAGCCAGCCGGCGGTGAGCCGTCGACCGTCGCGCGCGACGCGACGCCCGCCCAACCCAGCGTCAAGGCGCCGCTGACCGGGATCTTCTACGCCTCGCCCACCCCCGGATCGCCGCCATACCTCCGCGAGGGAGGCGAGATCGCCGTTGGCCAGATCATCGGCCTGATCGAGGCGATGAAGCTGTTCAACGAGATCAAGTCCGACCTCGCCGGCCGGGTCGTCCGGATCGTGGCCGAGACCGGGCAGCTGGTAAAGGCGAAGCAGCCACTGGTCGAGGTGGACCCACTGTGACCAGTCCCGCCGCGCCGATCGCCCGAGCGGCCCATATCACCGGCTGGGGTCGGTACGCGCCGTCCAAGGTCCTGACCAATCATGACCTGGAGCGGATGGTCGACACGTCCGATGAATGGATCGTCAGCCGAACCGGCATTCGCGAGCGACGTGTCGCGGCCGCCAACGAGACCACGGCGTCGATGGCGGCCGTGGCCGGCCTCCGCGCGATCCGCACCGCCGGCATCGATCCGGACGAGATCGACATCATCCTCGTCGCGACGCTGACCCCCGACTACTTGATGCCCTCGACCGCGGCGCTGGTGAAGGAGGCCATCGGCAACACCCGGGCGGCGGCGATGGACGTGGCGGCGGCGTGCTCGGGCTTCGTCTACGCCTATGCCACAGCTCATGCCTACATCACGAGCGGCATGGCCAAGCACGCCCTCGTCATCGGGGCCGAGCTGCTGACGCGGTTCCTCGACTACACCGACCGCAACACCTGCATCCTGTTCGGCGACGGGGCCGGGGCGGTCGTGCTGTCCGCCGCCGATACGCCCGGCGGCGGCCTGGGCATCGAGATGACGACCGAGCCGCAGGGCGCCTACATGATCTGGCTGCCGGCCGGCGGGGCCAAGAGCCCGCCATCCGCCGAGACGATCGCCCGCGGCGAGCACTACATCCGGATGGAGGGCAAGGAGACCTACCGGTTCGCCACCCGGACGCTCGCCTCGACCGCCCTCGAGTCGATCCGCAAGGCCGGGCTCGAGCCAAAGGACATCGACCTGTTCATCCCGCACCAGGCCAACATCCGGATCATCGAGGCCGTCGCCAAGGGGCTTGGCCTGCCGATGGACAGGATGTTCGTCAACCTCGACAAGTACGGGAACACCTCGGCCGCGTCCGTCCCGATCGCTCTCGCCGAGGCCGTCAACACCGGCCGGGTCAAGGTCGGCGACCACGTCGTCATCGTCGCCTTCGGCGCCGGCTTCACCTCCGGCGCGGTGACGATCGAATGGACGGCCGATCCGGCCCGCGGGGTTGCCGGCGATGCGGCGATCAAGCCGGAAGACGTCCACGTTCGGCTGCCGGTCGACTGGGACTCGGTCGATCCCATCCCGGACGCCCTGGCGGAGGTGATGGCCAGGCCGGGATCGGTCGACGTGCCGCTCGACGACGTCGTTCCGGGCGAGCCACAGCACGCCCGCGAGCCGGCGACCCGGCGATGATCGATCTCAGCGGCAAGAGCGCCGTCGTCACCGGCGGCTCACGCGGCATCGGCCGGGCGATCGTCCTCCGCCTCGCGACCCAGGGCGCCGACGTCGCCTTCAGCTATCGCGGCAACGCGGCCGCGGCGAAGGAGACCGCCGCCCAGGTCGAGAAGCTTGGCCGCAAGGCCATCCCGATCCAGGGCGATGCCACGGATCCGGCGGCGGCGGAGGCGCTCGTCAAGGCCGCCCTCGACGCCTTCGGCAAGGTCGACATCCTCGTCAACAACGCCGGCATCACCCGCGACGACCTGATCATGCGGATGAGCCCAGAGGCCTGGCGCGAGGTCCTCGAGACCAACCTGTTCGGCGCCTTCTACGCGATCAAGGCGGTCACCCGGCCCATGCTCAAGGCCCGTCGTGGCCGGATCGTCAACATCACGTCGGTCTCGGGGCAGGCCGGCCAGACCGGTCAGGCCAACTATTCGGCGGCCAAGGCCGGCCTGATCGGGCTGACCAAGGCGACCGCGCGCGAGCTCGCCTCGCGGGGCATCACCTGCAACGCCGTCGCGCCCGGCTTCGTCCTGACCGAGCTGACCCAGGACGTGCCCGACGCGCTGAAGGCCGAGATCACCTCGCGCACTCCCCTGGGCCGCTTCGGGACGACCGACGAGATCGCCACCGCGGTGGCCTTCCTGGCCTCCGACGAGGCGGCCTTCATCACCGGCCAGGTGCTCGCCGTCGACGGCGGGCTGGTGATGATGTAGATGGCAGCCCGAGAAGGTCCCCGAGGCCAACGCGTGAGGGTGTCGTAAGGGCGTGCCCAGGGGCGCGTTCGCCGCTTGCCTGGCGGCGGTCCTGGTGCTCGGCGCGGTACTTCGCGCCGTCGGCATCGACTACGACCGGCCGTTCGAGTATCACTCGGACGAGACGACCATCGCGATTCCCGCAATGGGCATCGCTGCGACCGGCAACGTCGACCCGGGCCTGTTCCTCTATCCATCGCTGCTGATCTACGCGCAGGCCGCGGTCAGCGCGGCGGTCCACGGCATCGACGGCGCCGCGCTCGACGCTCCCCGGCCAACCGGTGTCGGCGGCCTGCCAGTGCTGAGCTTCAGCGACATCGACCCGTCGCAGTACTCGATCATCCTTGCCGGCCGCATCCTCGTTGTCCTTTTCGGGCTTGTCACGGTCGTCGTCGTCGCCTTCGCCGGCCGGCATCTCGCGGGTCCTGCGACTGGGCTCCTCGCCGCGCTCTTGCTGGCCGTCTCGCCGCTGCACGTCGAGCACTCGCGCTACCTGACCACCGACGTGCCGTCGGCGCTCTGGACGTCTCTGGTACTGCTCGTGACGCTGGCGGCGATTCGCGCCGCCCGGGTGACGCCCCTGTGGTGCCTGGCCGGCCTTTGCGCCGGGCTCGCCGCGTCGACGAAATACACGGCGGGCGTCGCCGTCATCGTTCCGCTCATCGGGCTGGCCGTCTGGCCCGCCACCATCGAGCTCCGCATCCGCGTTGCGGTCGCGAGCCTCGTGGTGGGAGCGGCGGTCCTGGGTTTCGTGATCGCCACGCCGATGGTTGTCGTGAAGTTGGCAGCTGTCCTCGACGCAGTGATGAGCCAGGTCAGGAACTACAACTTCACCGCTCATCCGGGTGCGCAGGAGATGCCCGGCCTCCTCTTCAACCTGGCGGCGTTGTGGATCGGGCTCGGGCCCGTTGCGGCTATCGCGGCCGCGCTCGGGCTCGCACAGGCGCTGCAGCGGCGGACGCCTGAGGACCTGGTGATCGCCACCTTCCCGATCGTCTGGCTCGTCCTCGTGTCGATCCCGCAGGTCCATTTCGCGCGAAACCTGCTGCCCATGGTGCCCTTCCTCGTGATCGCCGCCGCGCGGGCGGCGGTCCATGCCGCTGGGTGGCTGGCTGCCCGCAACCGTCCTGGACCGGCCCTGACGGGCACTCTGCTGGTTGTTCCCGCGCTCGTACTATCCGTCGTGGCGGCCGTGCGGCTTCTGCAGCCCGACACCCGTTCGGTCGCGTACGCGTGGGCGGCGGCGAACCTGCCGGGGGGCTCGGTCGTCGTCCGTGAGAGCTACACGCCCCAGATCCGCGAGCCGTTCACGGCAGGCTTCCTGCCCGCGGCCTGGGTCCGCTCTATCGAGTGGTACCGCGAGCACGGCGTCGACTTCGTGATCCT
>JBGPDX010000177.1:0-4756 GCA_041482475.1 Candidatus Limnocylindria bacterium
CGCGCCGCCGCGGTCGACGTAGAGGGCCGCCTCCCCGTCGACGAGCACGACATAGGCGCCCGCCGCTCGCTGGAACGGCCGCCGATCGTGGTCGCCGCGGCGGGGCCAGGCGAGCGCCGCACCGTAGGGGTTGGCCGGGTCCGCCGCCGCGAGGAGGTGAACGCGCCGGTCGCGGGCCGCGGCGGCGCCGTCGCGAACGGCGCGCAGCCGGTCGATGGCGCCGGGCAGCGCGAACTGGGCCGCGCCCAGGCCCTCGACGAAGTAGCCGCGCCGGATGCGCCCGGCTTCCTCGAGGGCGCCCAGGATGGGATAGACCGCGCTGAAGCCGCCCTCGATCCCCTCCGCGGCGACGGCCTCGCGCGTCACGACGCCATGCCGGTCGAGCATCGCCAGCGTCATGGCGTGGAGGCGCTCCGTCTGGGCGGCCGGCGAGGCGCCCTGCGCGACGAGCGACCAGCGTCCGGCGGCCTCGGGCGGCCCGAGCGACGTCAGCCGCCCCGGCCGGCGCCGAGCGTCGCGACCCGGCCGTTTCCAGCGGAGCGCGCGCAGCGGCGAGAACGTGTCGTTCGTGACCTCGCCGGCCCAGACCAGGTCCCACAGCGCGTCGAGCACGTCGCGGTCCGTCCCGCCGCCCGCCGCGGCAAACAGCTCGCGATAGAACGAGGCGCCGCGGCGGGCGAGATGCTCGCGGATCGCCTCGTGGCGCGCGCCGGCCGGCCGCTCACCGGCGTCCACCGGACTGGCCGGGCGTAGTGCCTCGCGGCCCGGTCGGAACAGGGCGATCCGCCCGTCGTCGCGGCCCAGGCTCCCCCGCCCCACCCAGGCCACTTCGCCGAGCGCGCCCAGCTCGTCGAGCAGCCGCGGCTGGTAGCCCGGGACGCGCGCGGGGAGCACGTCGCGCTCGAGGACGGATGCCGGGATGGGCAGCCCGGCGAGCTGGTCGACGACCTCCGCCAGGCGCTCGAGGGCCGCCGCGCCGCGAAGCGGCGGTGGCACCTCCCCGGCCGGCGTGACGCCCTGCCAGGCCGGCAGGAAGCGGCCCAGCGCCGCCGGCTCGACCGGCTCGACCTCGCGACGCAACCTGGCGAGCGACCGGCGGCGGAGCATGCGCAGCACCTCCGGATCGCACCATTCGCGCTCACTGCCGTCGGGCCGGAACTCGCCGCGGACGATCGTCCCGGCGGCGAGCAGCCGCTCGAGCGCGTCCTCGACGATGCCGGCCGGCAGCGACCAGCGCCGCGCCGGCTGCGGGCCCAGGAACGGGCCGTGGGTTCGCGCCCAGCGGGCGAGGAGCCCGTCGAGCGCCGCGCTGGTTGGGCCAAGGAACGCCTGCGGCACGCCGACGGGCGGTGGCACCCCGACCGCATCGCGGTATCGCGCGGCATCCTCGATGGCGATCCAGCGCTGCTCGCCGCCGATCCGGGCCGGGACCGCCCGCCGGGACGACGCGAGCTCGGTCAGCCAGTGTTCGGCATTCGAGGCTCCGCCTTCCGCGCGGGCCGCCACCTCGGCGGCGGACAGATCGCCGAGGCGACGAAGGAGGTCGTGCAGCTGGTCGGCGTTGGTCGCGTGCCGCTCGTCGGTCAATGCCTGGAGCGACAGCTCCAGGTCGGCCAGCGCCTCCGGATCGAGCAGGTCACGCAGCTCCTCCTGGCCAAGCAGTTCCCGCAGGAGGTCGCGGTCGAGGGTCAGCGCGCCCGCCCGGCGCTCGGCCATGGGCGCGTCGCCGTCGTACATGTAGGCCGCGACGTAGTCGAACATCAGCGAGCTGGCGAACGGCGACGCCTTGACCGTCTCGACGCTCTGGACCGCGATCTCCCGACGCGCAACGCCGGCGAGCAGCTCGCGCAGCGCGGGCAGGTCGAACACGTCGCTGAGGCACTCGCGGTAGGTCTCGACGAGGATCGGGAAACTGCCGTAGCGGCTGGCGACCTGCAGGAGGTCCGCGGCTCGCTGGCGTTGCTGCCACAACGGCGTCCGCGACCCGGGGCGCCGCCGCGGCAGGAGCAGCGCGCGGGCCGCGTTCTCGCGGAAGCGCGACGCGAACAACGCCGACGATCCGACCTGCGAGACGACCAGATCCTCGACCTCGTCCGGGTCCGGGAAGAGCAGGCCGTCGATGCCCTCGACGTCACCTTCCGGCAGCCGGATGGCGATGCCGTCGTCGGACCAGATCGTCTGGACCTCGAGGCCAAGGCGCTCGCGGACGCGGGTCTCGATCGCGAGCGACCAGGGCGCGTGGACGCGGGCACCGAACGGCGTCAGGAGGCAGAGGCGCCAGTCGCCCAGCTCGTCGCGGAACCGCTCGACGACGATGCGCTTGTCGGTGGGCAATGCGCCGACAACCTCGCGCTCCTCGTCGAGATAGGCCAGCAGGTTGTCGGCGGCCAGCTCGTCGAGGTCGTGGTACTCGCGCAGGCGGGCGGTCGCCCGCGTTCGGCCCTTGGCGCCGGCGGACAGGTCGGCCTCGAGCTCGCGGACGAAGGCACCCAGGGCGCGGCCAAGCTCGATCGGCCGGCCCACTGCGTCGCCCTTCCAGAACGGCAGCTTGCCCGGGACTCCGGGCGCCGGCTCGACGAGCACCTGGTCGCGGGTGATCTCGGCGACGCGCCAGCTGCTCGCGCCCAGGACGATGACGTCGCCGTGCATCCCCGCGCGCAGCTCGTAGACCATCTCCTCGTCGAGCTCGCCGACCCGCCGGCCGGGCTTGCCCGCCTCGCCCACCATGAACACGCCGAACAGGCCGCGATCCGGGATCGTCCCGCCGCTCGTCACCGCCACGACCCGCGCATCGCGACGGCCGTCGACCATGTCCGTCAGGCGATCCCAGGTGATGCGCGGCTTCAGCTCGGCGAACTCATCGCTGGGATAGGCGCCGGCCAGCATGCCCAGGACGCCTTCGAGCACCTCGCGGCTGAGCGTCTCGAACGGCGCGGCTCGGGTCACCGTCGCCAGCAGGTCGTCGACCGACCAGCGATCCATCACCGCCATCGCGACGAGTTGCTGGGCCAGGACGTCGAGCGGATTGCGCGGCAGCGTCGTGGTCTCGACCGCGCCCTCGTGCATCCGGCGCGTGACGATTGCGGTCTCGAGCAGGTCGCCGCGGTACTTCGGGAAGATGACGCCCTTCGACGGCGCCCCCACCTGGTGCCCCGCCCGGCCGACCCGCTGGAGCCCGCGAGCCACGCTGGTGGGGCTCTCGACCTGGATGACGAGGTCGACCGCGCCCATGTCGATGCCGAGCTCGAGGCTCGACGTCGCGACGATCGCCGGCAGCCGCCCGGCCTTGAGCTCCTCCTCGATCTGGAGCCGCTGCTCTCGGGCGATGCTGCCGTGATGGGCCCGGACGAGGTCCTCGCCGGCCAGCTCGTTGAGGCGATGCGCCAGCCGTTCGGCGAGTCGGCGGCTGTTGACGAACACGATCGTGCTCTTGTGCCCGCGGATGAGCTCGAGGATCCGCGGATGGACCGCCGGCCAGATGCTCGTCCGCATGTCGCCTTTCGTCGCTGGACCACCGGGCTGGTCCTCCGGCGGCAGGACCTCGCCGATGCGGCTCATGTCCTCGACCGGGACGACGACCTGCAGGTCGAGCGCCTTGCGTGCGCCGGCGTCGACGATCGTCACCTCGCGGTCCGGCCCCACGCCGCCGAGGAAGCGAGCGATCGTGTCGAGCGGCCGCTGCGTGGCACTCAATCCAATGCGCTGCGCCGGCCTGGCATCCCTGGCGCGCAACCGCTCGAGGCGCTCGAGGCTCAGCGCGAGGTGCGCGCCACGCTTCGAGCCGGCGATCGCGTGGACCTCGTCGACGATGACGTGCTCGACCGTTCGGAGGCTCTCCCGAGCGCCGCTCGTCAGCATGAGATAGAGCGATTCGGGCGTCGTGATGAGGATGTCCGGCGGGTGCCGGGTCAGGTCGCGCCGCTCGTCCTGCGGCGTGTCGCCGGTCCGCGACGCGATCGCGATCTGCGGCGACTCGAGGCCGAGGCGCCCCGCAGCGAGGGCGATGCCGGCCAGCGGGGCGCGGAGGTTGCGCTCGACGTCATAGGTCAGCGCCTTGAGCGGCGAGACGTAGAGGACGCGGACGCCGCCGGGATTCTCCCGGGTTGGGCGGGGACGCGGCTCGCGCGCCAGGCGATCGAGGCACCACAGGAACGCGGCGAGGGTCTTGCCACTCCCCGTTGGCGCGTGGATGAGCGAGTGGTGTCCCCGGGAGATCGCCGCCCAGCCCTCCGCCTGGGCCTGCGTCGGGGCGTCGAACGTCGCCGCGAACCAGTCGCGGACCGGAGCGCTGAACGGCGCCAGCGGGTCGGCGATCGGAGCGGGCAGGTGGGGTCGGGTCCGGGCGGCCACGGGACCTTGAAGTATAGCCTTGGTGATTCATTTGGATCATTTGTTCTAGCGGCGAATCGCGGCCCGGTGCGGGGCCGCAACTCGCAATCCATTTGCAGGCCAGCGCCGGGTGGCCTCTTGCCCAGTACTTTCGTACTATCGGGGGCCCCGGACCGTTGGAGCGACCCGCCGCGATGACCCCGTCCAGTTCGCGCAGCCCGCGCGCGGCGCGCTCCTCGATCGCGCTCGCCGCCGTCCTGCTGGCGAGCCTGGTTGCCGCTCCCGCGACGTGGGCCGCGGGCCCGACGCCTCGACCGGACACCGGCTTCCTCGAGCCCGGCGGCCAGCCGCCGCGCGTGGCTTCGTCGCCGCCAGTGGCGCGGAGCGGCTTCCAGGATATCCAGGTCTTCTCCGGGCTCCAGCACCC
>JBGPDX010000178.1:0-4747 GCA_041482475.1 Candidatus Limnocylindria bacterium
CCCGGCCAGGCCGAACAGCGAGGCGAACGTCCCGGGCACGAACAGCGGCAGGAACCCGAAGACGGCCGCGGACAGGGTGGCCAGCCCAAGGACGACCCGAAACCCGCCGTCGAGCGCTCGCCGCGCGGGCGCCGGCGGGCCTGCGTTGCGCCAGACCCACCACGCCGAAATGAGGCTGAACAGGCCAGCCGCGACGAGGATGAACCACGGCAGGATGCCTCGTTCGCCGGTCGTGATGGTGAGCGCGGCCGCGACGACGGCCGCAACGTTGAAGGTCAGTGTGGCGACGACCGGGATCCGGAGCTCACCCCAGGTGCCTCGCGTCGCGAGGGCATACACGGCCGCTACCGCGTAGCCGGTGGAGGCGGCGCCGGCGAGGCGGTAGACCAGCTCGTCGTCACCCGAGTACCCGAACCAGGCGGCGAACTGTCCCGGGATGAGCAGCGGGGCGAGCCCGAAGAAGCCCGCCGCGGCGACCTGCACGAGCAGCAGCAACCTGAAGACCGGCAGCCTGGCCTGGTCCTGCGCCCGCTCGTCGACCCGCTCCACCGCTCGTCCCTCCTCGGGTGACCAGCAGCTTCCCGGCGGAACGTAGCACGTCGGCGATCGCGCGACGAGACGTGGATCCGACGCGCCTCGTACAGTCGGCGAGTGACATTGACCCCGCTCCGTGTCTGGCTCGAGCCCGGCTACGATGGCGGCCGGTTCGGTGCCTGGCTGCTCGACGTGCCCGGCGCCTTCGGTTCGGCTGCCTCGCGCGACCTGGCGATCTCGCAGGCCGGTTCGGCGCTCGGCTGGTTCCGGGACTGGCTGGGCCGGCACGGACAGCACCTTGCGGGCTCGTTCGGATTCCCCGAGGCCGTCGAAGAGGTCGCCGCGGTCACCACGGATGGCTACGAACGGAACGCGACCTTCGCCGAAGATGCCAGGCCGCTCGGCCGGGACGAGCTGGACGTCGCCATCGGGCGCCTCGGCTTCGCGCGCTCCGACCTGGACGCGCTTCGGCCGCGTCTCGACGAGGTCAAGGCGACGGCCGCCGGGGAGCGCACCGTCGAGGGGGTCCTCGAGCACCTCGCCACCGCGGAGATCTGGCTCGGCAGCCGGCTCGACCCCGGCGCGCGATTCGACGGACCCGGATGGGCGGGCGATGTCGCGACGTACCTCGAAACGACGCGCGCCTGGGCGCTCGACAACCTGCGGCGCCTCCATGCGGTGGATCCTGCGCGGTCGCGGACCGACGGCCAGGGCGAGACGTGGACCCTCCGCAAGGTCGTCCGCCGCTACGTCTATCACTCGGTCGACCACCTGCGCGAGCTCGATCGCCGCCTGGCCGGGGCCGAGCATCGGGTCGACCGGCTGGTGTTCCGGTCCGACCACCTCGACGACCCGGCGCCGCTCATTCGGCTGTTCCTGTCGATCGGCTGGGACCGCCGCGCCGAGGATCCGGAGCGCGTCCGGGCGATGCTGGCCGGAACGCGCCGGACGGCCTCCGCGTGGGACCGCGACGAGCTCGTCGGTTTCGCCCGGGAGCATGGCGACGGGGTCTTCAGCTCGTTGATCTCGAGCGTCTGCGTCGATCCGCGGTGGCAGTCGATGGGCGTCGCGTCGCGGTTGGTGACGTCCCTTGTCGAGGGACGTCCCGACGTCCGGTTCGCGCTTCACGCCGCGCCCGGGATGTCCGCCTGGTACGAGCGGCTGGGCTTCGAGCCGGACCCGACGGCAATGTTCCGCCGCCGCCGCGGCTGATGCGAGAACACCCGTTCTGTTTGCCGGCCGTCGCGTACACTGTGAACGATCATGCCCCAGGATCAGCTCGTCGTTCGCGGCGCCCGCGAGCACAACCTCAAGGACGTCACCGTCGCCTTCCCCCGCGATCGCCTGGTGGTCATCACCGGGCTGTCCGGCAGCGGCAAGAGCAGCCTCGCCTTCGACACCATCTACGCGGAGGGCCAGCGCCGTTACGTCGAGAGCCTGTCGGCCTACGCGCGGCAGTTCCTGGGGCAGATGGAGAAGCCGGACGTCGACCAGATCGACGGCCTGTCGCCGGCCATCTCGATCGACCAGAAGGGGACAAGCCGGAATCCGCGGTCGACCGTCGGGACGGTCACCGAGATCTACGACCATCTCCGCCTGCTGTTCGCCCGGATCGGCCATCCGCACTGTCCGAACGGCCACCCCATCGAGCGGCAGTCGGTCCAGCAGATCGTCGACCAGGTGCTGGCGCTCCCCGAGGGCACGCGGCTGCTCGTCCTGGGCCCGCTCATCAAGGACCGCAAGACCGAAGGCGACCGCGTCTTCGACGGCGCGCGCCGGCAGGGCTTCGTCCGGGTCCGCGTCGACGGGGAGATGTACGACCTGTCCGAGGCGCCGACGCTCGACAAGTACAAGCGGCACAGCATCGAGGTCGTCGTCGATCGCTTCGTCGTGCGTCATGCGGAGGCGCCCGAAGGCGCGGCCCGGGCCGCCGACGGCCGTCCGATCGACCCGGCCACCGGACAGCCGATCCCTGATCCGGACGCCGCCCGACTGGCCGACTCGGTCGAGACCGCCCTTCGCCTGGGCGAGGGCGTCGTGGTCATCGCTCCGGCGCCGCGGGACGACGGGTCGCCGGCGTTCGAGGAACGACGCTACAGCGAGCGCTACACCTGCCCCTACGACGGCTTCACGATGGACGTCCTCGAGCCGCGGAACTTCTCGTTCAACTCGCCACACGGCGCCTGCCCGGCCTGCACCGGCCTCGGCACGAAGCTGGAGATCGACCCGGCGCTGCTGATGCCGGACCGTAGCCGGTCGCTCCGCGACGGCGCCCTGGTGCCATGGGCGCGGTTGCCGATGGAGGAGTCGTGGCGGTCGAAGATCGTCGAGGCGGTCTGTCGCCGGCACGGCTGGTCGGTCGACAAGCCCGTCCGCGATCTGCCGAAGGAGGCGATCGACTACCTGCTATATGCGCCCCAGGACGAGAAGGTCATCGTCCGCTACAAGCACGAGCGTGGGGAGAACTCGTACACCGCGACGTTCGAGGGCCTGGTCTCGAATCTCGAGCGCCGCTACCGCGAGACCGAGTCGGAGTACATCAAGACCGAGCTCGAGAAGTTCATGGTCAGCCGGCCGTGCCCGGTCTGCAAGGGGATGCGGCTCAAGCCCGAGGTCCTCGCCGTCACGATCGACGGCCGGAACATCTGGCAGGTCTCGACGCTGTCGATCACCGACGCGCTCGCCTGGGCGTCGGCCTTGTCCCGAAAGATCACGGAGCGCGAGCAGACGATCGCCCACCAGGTCCTCAAGGAGATCGCCGCCCGGCTCGGATTCCTCGTCGACGTCGGGCTCGATTACCTGACCCTCGACCGGACGAGCGTCACGCTGTCCGGCGGCGAAGCCCAGCGGATCAGGCTCGCGACCCAGATCGGGACGACCCTGATGGGCGTCCTGTACATCCTCGACGAGCCGTCGATCGGCCTGCACCAGCGCGACAACGCGAAGCTCATCGCGACGCTGACCCGCCTGCGGGACCTGGGCAACACGGTGCTCGTCGTCGAGCACGACGAGGAGACCATCCGGACGGCCGACTGGGTCGTCGACATCGGCCCCGGGGCAGGGGAGCACGGCGGCGAGATCGTCGCCAACGGGCCGCTCGAGACCGTCCTCGCCGAACCGCGCTCGATCACCGGCGCGTTCCTGCGCGGCGAACGGGCCGTGCCCATCCCCGCGACGCGGCGGTCCGGCAGCGGCAAGAAGCTCGTCGTCCGCGGGGCGCGGGAGCACAACCTGCGCGGGATCGACCTGCACGTGCCGCTGGCGACGTTCACCGCGATCACGGGCGTGTCGGGCAGCGGCAAGTCCACGCTGGTCACGGACGTCCTCTACCGCGCCCTCGCCCGGGAGCTCAACGGCTCGCGCGAGCCGGTTGGCGCGCACGACGCGCTCGAGGGCGCTGGGCACGTCGACAAGATCATCGAGATCGATCAGAGCCCCATCGGCCGAACGCCGCGGTCGAATCCCGCCACCTACGTCGGCCTGTTCACGCCCATCCGCGTCCTCTTCGCGGGAGTTCCCGAGGCTCGCGTCCGCGGCTACTCCCCGGGCCGCTTCTCGTTCAACGTCAAGGGCGGCCGTTGCGAGAACTGCAAGGGCGACGGGATCCTGAAGATCGAGATGCAGTTCCTGCCGGACGTCTACGTCACCTGCGAGGTGTGCAAGGGCAAGCGCTACAACCGCGAGGCGCTCGAGATCCACTACAAGGGAAAGTCGATCGCCGACGTGCTCGAGATGACGATCGAGGAGGCACTCGACTTCTTCAACGCCGTGCCGAACGTCCGCGCGAAGCTGCAGACGCTGTTCGACGTCGGGCTCGGCTACGTCCACCTTGGCCAGCCGGCGACGACGTTGTCGGGCGGCGAGGCGCAGCGGGTCAAGCTGTCGACGGAGCTGTCCCGGCGCGCGACGGGTCGCACGCTCTACGTCCTGGACGAGCCGACCACCGGGTTGCACTTCGCCGACGTCGAGAAGCTCCTCCAGGTCCTCCATCGCCTCGTCGACACCGGCAACACCGTCGTCGTCATCGAGCACAACCTCGATGTCATCAAGACGGCCGACTGGATCGTCGATCTCGGGCCCGGCGGGGGCGCGCGCGGCGGACGAATCGTTGGCGAGGGCACGCCTGAGCAGATCGCCGGCGTCCGCGACTCCGCGACCGGTGAGTATCTCGCCCGTGTGCTCCGTGGGGAGCCACTCGTGCCGCTGTCGCACG